>NZ_JANXTC010000227.1:0-2842 GCF_025356345.1 Tardiphaga sp. | reverse complement strand
CGTCCGACTGCTGAAACATCGCAAAGTGTTGCCATCCGACGGCCTGCATCGCGGCCAGATATTCGGACGGATGTTCAAACCGGCCGCCAGATGCGGGCACTTCAACGGGCGGCGCGACGATAACGGCAGTTGCTGCTGTGGGGGCGCCAACCTTATTCATGTGAGCTCCCTACGGTTGTCTTGTAAGCGTCGTTCTCAGGCCACGGCTCTGAGGTCTTGCTTTTGGTAGGCCCACGGCAATAGCGCGTCGATATCGCGGTTGGGATGACCGTTGGCGATCCTGGTGAGGACGTCGGTCAGATAGCCAAGCGGATCGATGTCGTTGAGTTTGCAGGTCTCGATCAGCGAGGCGATGGTGGCCCAGTGCTCGGCACCGCCATCGGAGCCCGCGAACAAGGCATTCTTCCGGTTCAGCGTAATCGGACGAATGGTGCGCTCGACGGTATTGTTGTCGAGCTCGATGCGGCCGTCGTCGAGGAAGCGGGTCAGGCCTTCCCAGCGCGACAGCGCATAGCGGATCGCTTCGGCGAGTTTGCCCTTTTGGCTGACCAGCCCGAGTTTTGCGCGCAGCCATGGCTCCAATGCGTCGATCAGCGGACGGCTTTTCTGCTGCCGCACAATCCGGCGCTCAGCGGCGCTGCGGCCGCGGATGTCGTTCTCGATCGCATACAGCGCCGCGATGCGCTGCAGCGCTTCGCTGGCGATCGGCGCAGGTCCGGGAGTGGCCAGCTTGTAGAAGTTGCGGCGCACATGAACCCAGCAGAACGCAAGCTGGACATCGCCGCGCTCGGCCAGCCGGCGGTAGCCGGCATAGCCATCAACCTGCAAGATGCCCTTGAAGCCGTCGAGATGGGCGATCGGCCGCTCGGCCTTGCGGTCCGGGGCGTAGACATAGGCCACGCCCGGCGGATCGGATCCATTCCATGGCCGGTCATCGGCGGCATAGGCCCATAACTGCCCGGTCTTGGTGCGACCGCGACCAGGGTCCAGCACCGGCAACGTCGTCTCGTCGGCAAACAGTTTTGGCCGCTCCTTGAGCTTGTCGAGCAGCCGTTGGTGCAGCGGACGCAAATGCCAGGCGGCATGCCCGACCCAGTCTGCCAGCGTGGATCGGTCGAGATTGACGCTCTGCCGGGCGTAGATCTGCGCCTGGCGATAAAGCGGCAGATGGTCGGCATATTTGGAGACCAGCACCTGGGCGATGGTGGCTTCGGTCGGCAGCCCGCCCTCGATCAGCCGCGCCGGCGCCGCGGCCTGCACGACGCCATCCTCGCATTGGCGACAAGCGTATTTCGGCCGGATCGTGATCAGCACCCGGAACTGCGCCGGCACGATATCCAACCGTTCGCTCTTGTCTTCACCTATCCGGTGCAATGCGCCCTGGCAGCAGCGGCAGGTCTTGTCGTCGATGTCGAGGGTGGTCTCAATCCGCGGCAGATGCGCCGGCAGCGCGCCGCGATTGGCCCGCCGCTTCGCAGCGCCGGCCTGTTGTGCGGCCGGCGTCGCCTGCACAGCTTCTGCGGCGTCATGCGCCGCCGCCTGCTCGACATCTTCCAGGCCCAGCAGCATCTGGTCCTCGGGAAGCGTCTCCGCCCGGCGGCCAAACTGGTGGCGTTGCAGGTCCCTGATGATCTGGCGCAGCCGGTCGTTCTGCACCCGCTCGGCGAGCAGCATCGCTTTCAGCGTATCGGAATCATCGGGCAATGCGTCGCGCGGCATGACACAACCAGATCATATTTTCCGGCAATTTGCGACGTGCCAAATGCGAACTGATTCACTTTGACACAGCAACAAGTATCAACCCGGTTGCGCCGGCGTCACCGTCTCACGTGCCGCATGGACACGCCGCCAGTCCAGACCTTCCAGCAGTGCCGACAATTGCGCGGCCGACAAACGCATCACGCCGTCTTCGATCTTCGGCCAGCGGAAGATGCCGTCCTCCAGCCGCTTGGCGTACAGGCACAGACCCGTGCCGTCCCAGAACACCAGCTTGATCCGGTCCGCACGTTTCGCGCGGAACACATAGATCGCGCCGGAGAACGGATCCGCCGCCAGGCTTTCGCGCACCAGCATCGCCAATCCATCGGCGCCCTTGCGGAAGTCTACCGGCCTGGTCGCCACCATCACCCGCACCGCGCCGGTCGGGCCGATCATGCGCCGGCTTTCAACGCCTGCAACACCGCGCCGATCGTGGCCGCGGGGGCGCCGGGGTTGATACGCACTGTCACGCCATCGATCGCAACTTCAATCGTTCCGGAAAAGGGTTCGGCCCGACGATGTGCCCGGGCCTTGGGCTGCCGCGGCGCCGCTGTGTCGCACGGCGCCGTATCGACGACAGCCGGAACGAACCGCAGGTCATCCCCGGATGCGGCCGCATCCGCTTCCCGAACCCGCCGGCGCCAGCCGAACAATTGCTGGGGCGACAATCCATGCTGGCGCGCAACGCTGGAAACAGAGGCGCCGCGGCGCTCGATCTCGGCGACTATCCGCGCCTTTTCCTCGTCGCTCCACGTTCGCCGGCGACCTGCACCGGTAAACACTTCCAGCCGGCGAGCCGGCTTGGTGATAGCTCTATCCACTGTGTCCATTCTAAGCCTGGCGGTTCGAGAGGACCGAAAGGTCGCAGGTCAGGACATCTGTCGAAAGGTGGGGGCGGGACGACGCTTACGATATAGATGTGAAGTCGGGTTGGGCCGCAGGGGCTGGTGCTGACCTGCCCCTGCCAATTTCCTCCAGTTGAAGTTAGAGTCCGGCGCTCTGAAGGACGGACAGATGAAGCGAGCCAGATGTGGATCAGCGCCGAAGCGGGACCCCGCCAATCCCCAGAATAAATTGCTGATTT
>NZ_JANXTC010000203.1:0-26382 GCF_025356345.1 Tardiphaga sp. | reverse complement strand
CAGGCGCATCTGACGCTGGCGCTGGAAGGCCTGCCGCAGGCCGACCCGGCGCTGTTCAGCCTGCAGGTGTTCACCAATATTATCGGTGGCGGGATGTCGTCGCGACTGTTCCAGGAAGTGCGCGAGAAGCGTGGCCTGTGCTACTCGATCTACACGTTTCACGCGCCCTATAGCGATACGGGATTCTTCGGGCTCTACACCGGGACCGATCCGGCCGACGCGCCGGAGATGATGGAGGTCATCGTCGATGTCATCAATGACGCCGTGGAGACGCTGACCGAGTCCGAGATCGCTCGCGCCAAGGCGCAGATGAAGGCCGGCCTGTTGATGGCTTTGGAAAGCTGCAGCGCCCGCGCCGAGCAGCTGGCGCGCCACATGCTGGCCTATGGCCGGCCGCTGACCGTCGAGGAGCTGGTGGCCCGGATCGATGCCGTGAGCGTGGAATCCGCCCGCGACGTCGCCCGCAGTCTGCTGATGCGCAGCCGCCCCGCGGTATGCGCCCTCGGCAGTGGTCGCGGCCTGGACAGCGCGGTCGCCTACGCCGAAGGTTTGACCCGCGCCAAGGACAAAACGCTGCTACACTAGTTCCGGTTTCTGACGCAGGGCAGGTTTTCGGGGAAGCGGATATGGCTTTGTTTCGTTTGCCGGCGAGTGGACCGGCGGCGCTGGCGCCGCGGGGCTACGGTTTGCTGTTGCGCGCGCCAGTGATGGCGGACCACCCGCAATGGGCTGACCTACGCGATTACAGCCGCGATTATCTGACACCGTGGGAGCCGATCTGGCCGTCCGACGATCTGACCCGCTCGGGGTTTCGCCGCCGGTTGCGGCGCTATGCCGAGGATGCTTCGGCCGACCGAGCCTATCCGTTCCTGGTTTTTCGCGAGTCCGACAGCGTGTTGATGGGCGGCGTGACGCTGGCCAATGTCCGCCGCGGCATCGTCCAGGCCGGCACCGTCGGCTACTGGGTCGGCCAGCCCTATGCGCATCAGGGCGTCATGACCGCCGCGTTACGCGTGCTGATCCCAACCCTGTTCGGCGAGCTAAATCTGCACCGCGTCGAGGCCGCCTGCATCCCGACCAATACGGCGTCGGTGCGGGTGCTGGAAAAATGCGGTTTCAACCGCGAGGGTCTGGCGCGGCGCTATCTGTGCATCAACGGGGTCTGGCAGGACCATTTGCTCTACGGCATGCTGCACGAGGATTTTCGCGGCTAGCCTTCTGCGCTTGTGCTGCCGGTCGCAGCCTCGCCGGGGGACAGCATGCTGCCTTGGGTTCGCCGCCATTGCGCTGCTATAAGGCGGCAGCGCGGCTTTGGGGAAACCCGCGCGAACCACGCGTTTTCGGGGATATCGACATCATGCGACATATTGGTTTGAGGCAGGGTGCCCGGCGGGGCCCGCTGCTGGCGCTGGCTGCGGTCGGGCTGACACTGGCCGGCTGTGCCGGCGGCAGTATGTTCGGCGAGGGCAGTACGCTCGGAAACGCCACCTCGGCGGTCGGTGACCGCTTCAGCCAATTGTTTGGCTCCAATTCGCAGGAGCCCGGCGCCGCTGCTCCCGCCGCGCCGGAGGGCGAGTTGACCTGTCCGAGCGTCAGCATCCGACCGGGCGCTTCCACCTATGCGGTCGGCGCGCCGGGCAAGCCGGCTTCCGGCAATGATCTGCGTTATCAGGCCACGATCACCCGCACCGCGCGCGACTGTAACCTCAATGCCGGCCAGATTACGGTACGGATCGGCATCCAGGGCCGCCTGATCGTCGGTCCGGCCGGCGCTCCCGCGGCGGTCGATGTGCCGCTGCGCGTCGCCGTGGTACAGGAGGGGGTCAATCCGAAGACCATCGCCACCAAGGTATACCAGACCAACGTGCAGGTCGGTGAAGAGACCAGCGTGCCGTTCAGCCTGGTCGGTGAGGATCTTGTCTATCCCGCCCCTTCCGCCGCCGCCGGTGATTCCTACGTGTTCTATATCGGGTTCGATCCGCAGGCGCTGAAGCCGGAGCCGAAGGCACGGGCGAAGCGACGCTAGAAAGTCGTTGTCTTTTTTACCCCGCCCTGGAGGGGAATGGTGACAGCGCAGGACGATGAGCCACCAGAACTAAAAAAGCCGGCGCGATTTTATCGCGCCGGCTTTTAAATGTTGAAACAAGAACGACCTAGTTCAGCTTGGCGCGGACTTCGCCGATGCCCTTGATCAGCAGATCGTCGGCGACGGAGCCGGTGACCGACTGCGACAGGATCGAGGTCGCGGCGGTCACCGCGGCGTCGGCCGCGGCGGCACGGACGTCGGCGATGGCCTGGGCTTCAGCCAGCGCGATCTTGCCTTCCGCGGTCTTGGTGCGGCGGGCCACGAAGTCTTCCATCTTCACCTTGGCTTCCGCGGCGATGCGCTCGGCCTCTTCCGTGGCGGCAGTGATGATGTCCAGGGCTTCGCGCTCGGCCGAGGCGTGACGGGCCTTGTAGTCGGCCAGCAGGGCCGCGGCTTCGTCGCGCAGCTTGCGAGCGTCGTCGAGCTCGGCCTTGATGCGATCGCGGCGATGATCGAGCGCCTTCAGCAGCGTCCGATGAATGCCGAAATAGCCAAACACGGCCATCAACAGCACGAAGGATACGGCGACCCAGTCTTCAGCTTCAAAACCGAACATCGTCTATCCTTTCAGCGAGGCGTCGAGCGCGGCGTTGACGACGGCGGGCTTCGGGGCGATGCCCGTCAGCCGTTCGACGATCGCCGAGGCGGTGTCAGCGGCAATGCCGCGGACATTGCCCATGGCCGTGGCGCGGGTGCTGGCGATGGTCTCTTCGGCGGCGCTGAGCCGCGTTGCGAGACTGGCTTCCAGCGTGGCCTTGGCCGCTTCCTGCTGCGTATTGAGCTTTTCACGAACCTCCGCCGCCATTGCCTGCGCCTTGGCGCGGGCCGTGGCGAGCTCGGTTTCGTAAGCCTTCAGCGCCGCGTCGGAATCCGCCTTCAACCTGGCGGCTTCGTTCAGGTCGGTATCGATGACCTGTTGACGGGCCGCGAGCACGCCGCCGACGCGGGGCAGCGCCAGTCGCGACACGATCAGATAGAGCAGGCCGAACGCGATAGCGAACGACACCAGCTGTGAAGCGAAGGTGTTGCTCTCGAACGGCGGGAAAGAGGCCTTGTGACCACCATCCGCCGTCGTATGCGCGGTCGTTCCCTTGGCGGATTCGCCAGCGGAATGTCCCGGTTGGGATTTGCCCTGACCTTCAGCCACAGCAGTCTCCTTATCGATCGGAAGCGCCCCGGGATGGGGCTGCGACCGGATCAGTTGTCAGGCTTAGACGGCGAACAGCAGCAGCAGCGCGATCAGCAGCGAGAAGATGCCGAGCGCTTCCGTGACGGCGAAGCCGAAGATCAGATTGGCGAACTGGCCCTGGGAGGCCGAGGGATTGCGCAGGGCGCCGTTCAGGAACTGGCTGAAGATCATGCCCACGCCGATGCCGGCGCCACCCATGCCGAGACAAGCAATGCCGGCGCCGATGTACTTCGCTGCGATGGGATCCATGGTAAAACTCCTGGTTGGGATAGGGATAAGAGAGAGGGGTGGAAATCGGCCGGGACGCTTAGTGTCCCGGATGAAGCGCGTCGTTGAGATAGATGCAGGTCAGGATCGTGAACACATAGGCCTGCAGGAAAGCGACCAGCAATTCCAGCGCGGTCAGCGCCGTGGTCATTGCCAGCGGCAGCACCGATCCGAAGATGCCAAGGGCGCCAAGCGCGCTCAGCGACGTCACGAAGCCGGCGAAAACCTTCAGCGTGATGTGGCCGGCCAGCATGTTGGCGAACAGACGTACCGAATGCGACACCGGGCGGGACAGGAACGAGATCACCTCGATCACGGTCACCAGCGGCAAAATGTACATCGGGATGCCGGACGGCACGAAGACCTTGAAGAATTTCAGGCCGTTCTTGTAGATGCCGTAAATCAGCACGGTCAGGAATACCATCAGCGCCAGGGCGACGGCGACGATCAGATGGCTGGTGACGGTGAAGGTATAGGGAACGATGCCAATCAGGTTCGCGGTCAGGATGAACATGAACAGCGAAAACACAAACGGGAAGAACTTCATTCCCTCTTCGCCGATCGAGCTTCGCACCGTATTGGACACGAATTCGAACGACAATTCGGCGACCGACTGGAAACGGTTCGGGACCAGCGCGCGTCCGGCGCTGCCGCCGATCATCAGCACCGACACGATCGCCACCGCGCCCAGCATGTAGGCTGACGAGTTGGTGAAGGCGATTTCCTGGCCGCCAATGTGGCCCAGGGTAAAGATCTTGTGGATCTCAAATTGATGGATCGGATCGGCCATCCACGTCGGTCTTTCATCTCGGCCGGGTTGCCCGGCCTGTTTTGCCGGACAGTCCGGCGATTCTAACGTTGCGCAAGCGGCGCGCGAAACTCATGGCTTTGGCGCGATCCCGGCCGAGCGCATCACGTTGATCACGCCGGCGACAAAGCCGAGCAGCATGAACACGATCAACCCCCAGGGCGATGTCGACAGCAAACGGTCCAGGCCCCAGCCAAGAATCGTTCCGACAACAACACCCGCGACCAGTTCCGAGGAAAGCCGGAGACCCACCGCCATGGCTGACGCCCTGGACTGCGCGTTTCCGCTCCCAGTTTCGGATTGGTCAGTCTTGAATTGACGGTCATCCCGAATTTTGGACAACCGTTGATCGAGACTCCCGAGCCTTGCGGAAAGCGCAGCCTCATCGGGAGGCGGTTTCCCACTTCCGCTTTCGCCGCCATCGTCCCGTGTGCCGTCGGTCATGCTCTCGACACCCGAAATAACGCTGCAATCGCTGGAAATAACGCCCCGTCGCCCTTAAAAGCCGGGCGGACCATACTTAGCGAGTCTTGCCAAGTCAAGATTAGCTGATCGCCCCTTAGGACCTTGATTCACTTGATTTTATTGGGAAAAATCCAATTCCGCTGCGCGCGATCGCCGCAGCGCAATAGCGAGTTCAAAGATATCCACCTTGCATGCGACAGACCGCTCTGGTGAGGTGCCGCCAGATGGACAAAAGCGTCGCCAAAAGCGTCCCACCGGAGTGAGCATGCCGCAACAGATCGACTATTATTTTTCACTGCCGTCGCCCTGGGCCTATATCGGCCACACGCTCTTCCGTGAAATCGTAAGTACTTATGATCTCAAGGTGAATCACAAGCCGGTGTTTCTTGGCGAATTGTTCGCGGAAACCGGTGGCTTGCCGCTCGGCAAGCGCCACCCGGTGCGGCAACGTTACCGGATGCTGGAATTGCAGCGCTGGCGCGACCGCCGCGGTCTCGATTTCCATCTGCAACCAAAGCATTGGCCGTTCGACGCCCGACTCCCCGACGGTCTGGTGGTCGCTGCCATCGAGGCCGGCTTCGATCCCGATCCATTGCTGCGTCGCGCCTTTCCGGCGGTCTGGGAAGCGCAGCTGAACCTCGCGGATCCCTCGGTATTGATAGAGCTTGCCACTGATTCGGGGCTGCCCGGCAGGCAATTGGTGGAGCGGGCGGCAGCCGACGAGATTGGCGTCATCTATGAGCAGAACCGCCAGGATGCGCTGGCTGCCGACGTGTTCGGCTCGCCGGCCTATGTGCTGAACGGCGAAGTGTTCTGGGGCCAGGACCGGATCGAATTGCTGGCCGACGCGTTGAAAAGCAAGCGTGCGCCCCACAAGTCCCAGGTGTAGGCGAGCCGGGCGAAGCCGCGGAGCCTTCTCATGAAAACGACCGTTACCGGCATTATAATGGTGTTGGTCGCCGCGGCGGCGATCAGAGGCGCTTCCGCGCAGGGCAGGCCGGACAGCGAAAATGGCCGTTACGTGTTGTCGGCGGTGGTCGATGGCGTGGTGATCCGGCTCGATACAAGCAGCGGCGCGGTTTCCACTTGCGCCGACAAGGGCAGCGGCTGGGCCTGTTACGCCGTGCCTGACGAGCGTGCCGCGCTCGATACCGAGATCGGCCGGCTGCAAAAGGAAAATGGATCGCTGCGGGCGCAACTCGCCGCACGCGGCCCCGACGTCGCCGGCAAGACCGAGGAGGCGCTGCCGAAGCAGGATGCGCTGAAGCCAAAGCCGGACGTCGAGCGAAAACTAGAGATCCCGCTGCCGAGCGACCGTGATATCGACCGCGTGATGTCGTTTGTGGAAAACGCCTGGCGCAAGCTGGTCGATCTCGCCGGTCGCTTGCAGCGTGACGCCGACGGCAAGATCTGAGGCCGCTCGCAATGACGGCTGCCGCTCTCGTCCAGGGGAACGCGACCGGGAAATTGGGTTCAATCGTCATCCATCGGTCAGGCCTGTCATGACCTCAAAATCCATCACCCGCTCCGTGCCGTCCTTGGTCAGCGCCGCCAGCGTCGTGTCGGCCCTGATGCGGGTCCAGACTCGGGGCGCCGGCTTCCTCGACCTGACCGGCGAGGTCGCCAAATTTATCGCCGAGGTGGGTGCGCGCGAGGGCGCGCTGACGGTGTTCATCCGCCACACTTCGGCATCGCTGACCATCCAGGAAAATGCCGACCCGTCGGTGCTGGTCGATCTGATGGCGGTTCTCGATCGTCTCGCGCCGCGGGATTTTCACTGGACCCATGACACCGAGGGCCCCGACGACATGCCGGCGCATGTCCGCACCATGCTGACCGCGACCTCGTTGCAGGTCCCGGTGCTGTCCAGCGAACTCGCGCTGGGTACCTGGCAGGCGATCTATCTGATCGAACACCGCCGCCGCCCGCACCAACGCGAGATCGTGCTGCAATTTGTTGGGGCGGCGGGGTAGTGCGGTTGGCTCGACGCGCAGGGTGGGTTTCGGCGCAAGCGCGCCTAACCCACCTTTCAACTCCTCATAAGACAACAAAAAACCGGCCGCGGATTGCTCCGCGGCCGGTGTTGGCAAGATGCGCGATCAGTCCTTGCTGATGTCGACGTCCTTGGTTTCCGGCAGGAAGAAGAAGCCGACCACCGCGGTAATCGTCGCGAAGGTGATCGGGTACCACAGGCCGGCATAGATATCGCCGGTCGAGGCCACGATCGCGAACGAGGTCGCCGGTAGCAGGCCGCCAAACCAGCCATTGCCGATGTGGTAGGGCAGCGACATCGAGGTGTAGCGGATGCGGGTCGGGAACAGTTCCACCAGCAGCGCCGCGATCGGGCCGTAGACCATGGTGACAAACAGCACCAGGACGAACAGCAGACCGATCACCGCCGCGACCTGCGGACGGAAGATGTCGAACGGATGTGCCATCTTCACGATCTGTGCGTCACCCACCTTCGGGTAGCCCGCCGCTTGCACCGCCGCCAGCACCGCGGGGTTGGAAGCGGCCGCGGTGTAGGGCACGATGTTGCCGTTGACGTTGACCTTGACACCGGAGCCGGCCGGGCCAGTCGAGGTCGAATACTTCACCGAAGACTGCGCCAGATAGGCCCGCGCGGTGTCGCACGGCGTGGTGAACACGCGGGTGCCGACCGGATTGAACAGATCGCCGCACAGAGCGGGGTCCGAGACAACCTCGACCTTGACGGTCTCGATCGCCTTTTCCAGCGTCGGGTTGGCGTTGCTGGTGATCATCCGGAAGATCGGGAAGAAGGTCAGCGCCGCGATCAGGCAGCCCGCCAGGATGATCGGCTTGCGGCCGATCTTGTCGGACAGGGCACCCCAGAAGATGAAGAAGCCGGTGCCGAGCAGCAGCGACCACGCGATCAGCAGGTTGGCGGTGTAGCCGTCGACCTTGAGGATCGATTGCATGAAGAACAGCGCGTAGAACTGGCCGGTGTACCAGACCACGCCCTGACCCATGGTGGCGCCGACAAGGGCAATAACGACGATCTTGGCGTTGCCCCAGTTGCCGAACGATTCGGTCAGCGGCGATTTGGAACCCTTGCCCTCTTCCTTCATCTTCTTGAAGACCGGGGATTCGTTCAGCCGTAGCCGGATCCAGACCGAGATGCCGAGCAGCACCACCGAGACCAGGAACGGAATGCGCCAGCCCCAGGCCGCGAATTCCGGTTCGCCCAGAATTGTACGGGTGAACAGGATGACCAGCAGCGACAGGAATAGCCCCAGCGTCGCCGTGGTCTGGATGAACGACGTGTAGTAGCCGCGTTTGCCGTGTGGCGAATGCTCCGCCACATAGGTGGCCGCGCCGCCATATTCGCCGCCAAGCGCCAGGCCCTGCAGCAGGCGCAGCGAGATCAGGATGATCGGCGCCGCGATGCCGATGGTCGCGGCATTGGGCAGCAGGCCGACGATGAAGGTCGACAGGCCCATGATCAGGATGGTGACGAGGAAGGTGTATTTGCGGCCGACGAGGTCACCGACCCGGCCGAACACGATGGCGCCGAACGGGCGCACGATGAAGCCGGCGGCGAAGGCCAGCAGCGCGAAGATGTCGCGGGTTGCCTGGTTGAACATCGGCAGCTTGGTCGCGGGATCGATCACGCCGAAGAACTGCGCGCCGATGATGCCGGCGAGCGAGCCGAACAAATAAAAGTCGTACCATTCGAAAACGGTGCCGAGCGAGGATGCGAAGATGACGAACCGTTCGTCCTTCGTCATTCCGGCTGCCTTCGGTGATGTGGCGGCTAGTGTCGACATGTGCGAATCGCTCCCCGATATGTTGCTAGATCTCGCTTGCCGCGCCGAACTCGTGTCGGCTTTGGGCGGCAGCTTCGGGTCGCAAGGTAACATCGCGGTGAAAGGCGTCCCAATACGACTTTAGGCCCTTTCAAGGCCATTTCCGCATTGGGCCCGCGCCGCACTGTCGCGGCCTGCGACGTGGTACACGGGTGCGACGCAGCACGCCGCCGTTCACCAATTTACCGCGTGGCAGCATTGGACGCTTGCCAGACGCGTGGCGGCAGACGACACTTGTGTCGAGAACGCGGTTTCGCGTGGAATTTCAGTCCGGTCGCGGCGTATTGCCGACCTTTTGCGTGGATCTCGATGTCGGTTGTTACCAGCCTACGGCTCATCATCGCCGACGATCATCCGCTGTTTCGCGGTGCGCTGCGACAGGCGGTGTCCAGCGTGTTGCCCGAGGCCCGGATCGATGAAACCGGAACCTTCGAGGATCTCACCGCGATGCTGGAACAGGATTCCGATGTCGACTTGATTCTGCTCGACCTTTCGATGCCCGGCATATCGGGTTTTTCCGGGTTGATCTATTTACGCGCGCAATATCCGGCGATTCCGGTGGTGATTGTTTCCGCCAGCGACGATGTCGGCACGATTCGCCAGTCGCTCGATTTCGGCGCCTCCGGCTTCATCCCGAAGCGCTTCGGCGTCGATACCTTGCGCGACGCGATTCTCCGGGTGATGGATGGCGACGTCTGGATCCCGCCGGACATCGACATCAGCGCCGCCGTCGATCCGGAAATGACCAAATTGCGTGACCGTCTGGTGACGCTGACGCCGCAGCAGGTCCGCGTGCTGATGATGCTGTCACAAGGTCTGCTGAACAAACAGATCGCCTATGAGCTCACGGTGTCGGAAGCGACCATCAAGGCGCATGTCTCCGCGATCCTGCAGAAGCTCGGCGTCGAAAGCCGCACCCAGGCGGTGATCGCCGCCGCCAAGATCGCCACCGGCCAGTGGCGCCAGAATGAAGCCGCGTCGCAGTAAATTCAGGCGCTGTCAGGCCGGGACGCGGCGGACGGCAATGCCAGATGACGCAGGCCCGGAAGCCCGCGATTGCCTGCATTGCCAGACGGCACCAATCAGGCCGTCGTCCCGCCGTCCTGTGGCCTCGCGCTGTTCGACAACTCGCCGCGGATGATATGTTCCCGCACGACATTTTCGAATTCCGAAATGAACGCATCGGCAAGACGAGACGTGGGACGATGCCTCGGCTTCAGCATTCGTCCGGTCATCGGCACGCGCGGCAGCAAAGGTCTCTTGATCAGATCCGAAAACATTCCGCCCAGCAATGCGAAGCCATCGACGATCGCGATGCCGGCGCCTGCTTGAACCAGGGAGCAGGCCGTCCAGGATTGGGTGACTTCGATGGCGATGTTGCGCCGTAGTCCCGCACTGTCAAACAGGGACTCCAGCAGGGCTCCGATGGGCCGGCCGCTATTGAAGGAAATCAGCGGATGGGCCTGTAGCTGGCGGGCCTCGATGGCGGGGCATTTCGCGAGAACGTGTCCATGCGGCATGACGCAGAACAACTCGGTCGAACAGAAATCCGACGCCACCGTGCTGCTGTCCTCCGCGGGGCTGAGTGCAAAACCGACATCGACTTTGTGGTCAGCGACAAATTCCACGATTTCATGATTTAGCAGTGTTTCGAGCACCACGCGGGTGCGCGGCCGCGATTGCCGAAACCGTTCGATCGCTCTGCCGATCAGGCTGTTTCCGAACGAAGCCGAGGCCGCGACGGTCACCACCCCGCTTCGGGAATCGCGCAGATCGTGAGCCAGTCTGTTGACCGACTCCATCGCCGCAAAAGCCTTGATGAGTTCAGGCAGTAATTTGCGCGCCTCGATTGTCGGCGTGAGAATGCCGTGCGCCCGAATAAACAACTGAAATCCGAGTTGATCCTCGGCTTGCTGGAGGATTTTGCTGACGGCCGGCTGTGACACGTGCAGAAGGCGAGCCGCCTCCGTGACGCTCCCCGTTTCCATGACGGCGCGAAAAATCTCAAGCTGCCTGAAACGAGGGTTCATAACTTTTATCTATGGGGTCAGTCATTTTTGGTATTTGACCTTATGCCTTCGGGTTGAGCAACCTGTCGGCAAGCTCAAAGAGCAAATAAAAAAATCTGGGGGAGAAATTGATGAAGGTCGGTCGCCGTCGATATTGGATCTATCTGCTGCTGTTCTGTCTGTCGGCGATCAATTATGTGGATCGCATTGCATTGTCGGTCTCGTCGCAAGCGATTGCGAAGGAATTCGACCTCTCCCCGGTGGCGCTTGGCTACCTGTTTTCCTCCTTTTTGTGGACCTACATCCTCTGCCTGCTGCCGATGGGCATGCTGGTTGACCGCTACGGTACGCGCATTTCAAACGCGGTCAGTATTTCGGTGTGGTCGATCGCGACCATGCTGACCGGCGCCGCCGGCAGCTTCTCGGCCCTGATCGCGACCCGCCTGGCGATGGGGGCGGGTGAAGCGTCCACATTCCCTGCTGGCATCCGCACCATCCGCGAATGGGTGCCAGTCGGCGAGCGGGGCGTTGCTACCGCGATTTTCAACAGCGGTGCCTATGCGGGCCCGGCGTTCGGCGCGATCTTTCTGGCCTGGATATCCAGCATCTGGGGATGGCGTGGTTCTTTCGTCATTGCCGGCGCGATCGGGTTCGTCTGGCTCGCCGCCTGGCTGATCTGGTTCAACAAGCCCGAAAAAGTGAGCTGGCTCGGAGCCGAAGAGCGCCAGAAAATATTGAGCGAACGCGACGTCGTTGAAAAGGCCGTGGCCGTCACGGGCAGTGCGTCGAAGCTTCGCGACCTGCTGCGCGAGAAATCAATGTGGGGCCTGGCACTGACCCAAGGGTGCGCGGTGTATACGCAATATCTGTTTCTGACCTGGCTGCCGAGCTATCTGCAGGCGACACGCGACATATCGATTCTGAAAACCGGACTTTATACGGCCATATCCTACGGCCTGGCGGTTATCCTGGGAATTGCACTGGGCCGATTGAGCGACCTCATTCTCACCCCGGCGACCGTACGGCAGGGCGGCCGCCGCAAGATGGTGGTGATCATGATGCTGTGCTCGTCGATCATCCTGGCGGCGCCGTTCGTGTCGTCAGTCTGGGGAATCGTTGCGCTGGTCACGGTTTCGCTGACCGGTATTTCGACGGCTATCTCGATGAATTTTGCGCTTGCTAACGACCTGCTGCGTAACCCGCAGGATGCCGGAAAGGCGACGAGCATCATGGTCGTCGGCGGCAATGTCTTCGGCGTGATGGCACCTATCGTCACTGGTTACGTCATTGTCGGGTCCGGCGGATATGGCTGGGCGTTCGGTTTGGCCGGCATTCTATTGCTGATCGGGGCCGTGACTTCCCTGACCCTGACGCGGCAACCAATTGGCGTATCCTCCTGATCGCGATGTCTTCTTTCAACACTTGACCGGGAACCAGACCATGTTCGCTCCTCCGAAGAACGTTGAAACTGAAGTGTTTGCCCGGCTCCCGGATGAGTTTCGGGGAAGTGATCCCGATAATGAATGGGTGGCGGCGCAGCCGGCCGGCGGCCCTTCCGATTCGTTGCTCGAAGGGCCGTCGTTCGATCGTGAGGGAAATCTGTGGTGTGTCGATATCCCCAACGGACGGATCTTTCGAATCTCGCCGCAGGGCCGGTTCGAAGTTGTTTGCCAATATGACGGCTGGCCAAACGGATTGAAGATCCACCGTGATGGCAGGGTGTTCGTCGCCGACTACAAGAACGGCATCATGTTGCTCGACCCGGTCAGCGGCAAGATCAGTCCGTATCTCGTTCGTGCCAACCTGGAGCGGTTCAAGGCCATCAACGACCTGTTTTTCGCGCGCAATGGCGACCTGTATTTCACCGACCAGGGAATGACCGGTCTTCACGATCCAAGCGGGCGCGTGTTTCGTCTGCGTCCCGATGGTCAGGTCGATTGTCTGCTGGACAATGTGCCGAGTCCGAATGGCATCGTGATGAATCTCGACGAGACGATGCTGTACGTCGCAGTCACGCGCGGCAATTGCGTCTGGCGCGTTCCGTTACGCCGCGACGGCGGCGTCGCGAAAGTTGGAATCTACATTCAACTTTCCGGCGGATGGGGTGGTCCGGACGGCCTCGCGCTGGATGCCAAGGGCGGGCTGGCTGTCTCCCACGTCGGGCTTGGCTCCGTTTGGATTTTCGATGCACGGGGCGAACCACAGTACCGCGTGCGGTCATGCGCCGGCAATCACACGACCAACATCGCCTATGGCGGGCCCGACGGATGCTCGCTTTACATCACCGAGTCCGGAAGCGGCAGCATCCTGAAGGCGAAACTGGAAACGCCGGGCAACATGATGTTTTCCCACTCGTGAAATAACTTTGTCGCAGCACGCTGTTGATCCCGCGCGCGCCAATTCAGGCCGACAGCTGAGCTGACAGAAGAAGCCGGCGGACCATGGCGGCCAGGCCGCGTGCATGGCTCGTCAAACGCTGACGCCAGCGCGCGCGTCTCCGGCTGCGAGTATTGAATCACTCCGCCGCGATCATCTGTTGCGTACGCCATTGGCCGAGCAGCGCGCGCAGCGAGGCCGGCTTTACCGGCTTGTTCAGAACCACGATCCGGTCCTGTCGCGCGGCGTCGCGGACATGCGGGCTGCGGTCGGCGGTGATCAGGATCGCTGGAATGTTGGCGCCGAAGCGGTTGCGGATCTCGCGGATCGCGGCGACGCCATTGCCGCGATCGAGATGATAGTCGACCAGAAGCCCGGTCACGCGCTTGCCTGCCGCCTCGGTCGCGGTGATCGCCTCGATCGCCGCCGCCGGATCGGTCACCGCGATCACCGTCGCGTCCCAGGCCTGCAGCAATGTCTTCATTCCGTCGAGAATAGCTGCGTCGTTCTCGATGCATACGATCAGCGTGCCGGACATCGGCGATTTCGATAGCGGCGTGGCGCTGGTGACGGCGGTGGTGTGGTTGATCGCCTTGGCGACCGGCACCGTCACCGAGAAGAACGAGCCGCCGCCGCGGTTGGAATCCAGCGCGATGCCGTGGTTGAGCACCGAGGCCAGCCGTTTCACGATCGACAGTCCGAGGCCGAGGCCGCGGGCGATCCGCGCACCCTGTTCGAGGCGGTGGAATTCCTTGAAGATTTCGCCGCGCTTCAGGATCGGAATGCCGACGCCGGTGTCATAAATGCCGATTTTCAGCGTTTCGCCGCGCCGCTGGCAGCCGACCAGCACGCGGCCATGCGGGGTGTATTTGATGGCGTTGGAGATCAGGTTTTGCAGCAGCCTGCGCAGCAGCAGCCGGTCGGACTCGACCGGCAGCGAGCACGGCACGAATTTCAGCGCGACGCCTCGGGCCCGCGCGATCGGCGCGTATTCGATTTCCAGCGAGCGCATCAGGTCGCCAATCCGGAAGCTGGTGATCGACGGGTTCATCGCGCCGGCGTCGAGTCGCGAGATATCCAGCAGCGCGCCGAGAATTTCCTCGATCGCCTCCAGCGATTCGTCGATGTTCTCGACCAGACGGGCGTCCTCGCCGCCGCACTGCCGCTCCACCAGGCTGGTGACGTAGAGCCGCGCGGCATTCAGCGGCTGCAGGATGTCGTGGCTGGCGGCGGCGAGAAACCGCGTCTTCGAGATATTGGCGTCTTCCGCGGTACTCTTGGCCAGAGCCAGTTCGGAATTCAGCCGCGTCAATTCCTCGGTGCGATCGCGAACGCGCTTTTCCAGCGTGGCATTGGCGCGCTCCAGCGCCTCGGCAGCCTCGAAACTCGGCGTGACATCGGAGAACGTCACCACCAGGCTGCCTTCCGGCATCCGGTTGGCGCGCACCTCGATCACGATCTGCCGCTCCGGAATCCGCTCCAGATAGGGCTCGCCCTCGGTAGTATAGGCGATCAGCCGGGCATTGGTCAGGGTCTCGTTGTCGCCGAAAGCGGGCGCGCTCTGCGCGCCGATGAAGTCGAGGATTTCACGCAGCGGCACGCCGATCTGCACGATCGGCGACGGCAGCCCGAGAATCTCGCCGAACTGCCGATTCGAGCAAATCAGCTGCAGTTCCGGATTGAACACCGCGATGCCCTGGCGCACGTGATTGAGCGCGGTCTGCAGGATCTCTCGGTTGAAATGCAGCGCGGCATGCGAATCGTCGAGCAGCTTCAGCGCGGCCTTGGCGGACACGGTGCGCTTGCGCAGCAGCAGCGACATCACCACGCGTGACGACGCCGCGCCGATCGAGGATGCGATCAGATGTTCGGCGTGCTGCAGCAGCACGAAGTCGGCGGGCGCGGCCGGATCGAGGTCGACGCGGTGGCTGGCGGCGAAGGTCGCAAAGGATTCATGGGCGCGGTCTGCGCCGAGGTATTGATTCACCGTGCCGAGAATGTCCTGCACGGTGACGGCGGTGCGCCAGCGCCGGAACGCCGGCGTGATCGGCGCCAGCGCGTTGGGTACGAACACATCGGCCTGCAGCCGTTCGATCGAGGACGGCTGCCGCATCAGCGACATCACGATGTAAGCGAGGATGTTGAGCGACAGGCTCCACAGCGTGCCGTGCATCAGCGGCGGCAGGTCGGCGCCGAATAGATCCTGCGGGCGCAGCGCCTCGATCCCGAACGGGCCGTGCTGCAGCATCAGCATGCCGGCGGTGTTGCCGTCGAGGAAGCTCGGGATGAACAGCGTATAGGCCCAGACGACGAAGCCGACCACCATGCCGCCCATCGCGCCGCGGGCAGTGGCGCGACGCCAGATCAGGCCGCCGAAAAACGCTGGCGCGAACTGCGCGATGGCGGCGAAGGACAACAGGCCGATGGCCGCGAGCTGAGTGTTGCCGAGCGCGCGAAAATACAGATAGGCCATCACCATGATGCCGAAGATCGCGCCGCGGCGAACCTTGAGCAGCAGGTTGCCGTAATCGGTCGGCGTGCTTGGCGATTGCGGGCTGCGGCGAAGCACCAGCGGCAGCACAAGGTCGTTCGACACCATGATCGCCAATGCCACGCATTCGACGATCACCATCGCGGTCGCCGCCGACAGCCCGCCAATGAACACCAGCATGCTGAGGAAGGTGGCACCGGCCTCGATTGGCAGCGCCAGCACATACATGTCGCTGTCGACCGCGCCGAACGGGAAGCTGACGAGGCCGGCCAGCGCGATCGGGATCACGAACAGGTTGATGGCGACCAGATACAGCGGAAACAGCCAGCGCGCGCGGCCGACTTCGGCGTCGCTGGAATTTTCCACGACACTGACGTGAAACTGCCGCGGCAGCAGCATGATGGCGCAGAACGACAACAGCACCATGGTGAGGAAATTGCCGATCGACGGCGTGTAGTCGATCGCTCGCAGCGCCTCCGGGGTCTTCATGGCGCGCTCGAACAGTTCGACCGGTCCGAACATCCAGAACGTCACGAAAATACCCGCGGCGATGAAGGCGACCAGCTTGACGATCGATTCGGTGGCCACCGCCAGCATCAGGCCATGCTGGTGCTCGGTGGCGCTGGTCTGGCGGGTGCCGAACAGCACCGCGAACAGCGCCATCGCCGCCGTCACCAGCAACGCCATGTCGCCGACCACCGGTACGCCGGCGATCGCCTTGTCGTCGCCCAGAATGGTTTCCAGTGACGAGGCGACCGCCTTGAGCTGCAGTGCGATGTAGGGCACCGAGCCGATGATCGCGATCACCGCGACGGTGGCGGCCACCGCCTGGCTCTTGCCGTAGCGCGCGGCGATGAAATCGGCGATCGAGGTGATGTTCTGCGATTTCGCCAGATGGATGACCCGGCGCAGGATCGGCGTGCCGAACGCGATCATCAGGATCGGCCCGACATAGATCGCCAGAAACTCGATGCTGGTGCGGCTGGCAAAGCCGACCGAACCAAAGAATGTCCATGAGGTGCAGTAGATCGCCAGCGATAGCGGATAGATCAGCGCGCCGGCACGGCCGCGCTTCAACAGCGCATGGCGATCGCCATAGCTGGCGACGCAGAACAGGAATCCGATGTATCCGAGGGCGGCAACAATCACCCCCCAGTCGTGCAGCATCGTCCAGGCTCCCCGCCGCGGGCGCAGGCCCGTCCATGCGGCGAAAACCTAGCGTGTTGTCGTGATGCAAGCGACAGGGATTTGCAGGGGTGTGTCGTTCCCCGGACGCGATGCAATACGAAGTATTGCCTCGCAGATCCGGGGCCCCGGTCGCGCACTAACCGGGATCCCGGCTCCGCGGAGCGGCACAAGGGTGCCTCACCGCGTCCGGGAAACCCAGAGCGCCTGCGTCCTACTCCGCCGCCATCGCCTTGGTGGCGAGCTTCAGCCCGAGCTGCTCCCACACCTGGACCAGCGCCTCGGCCAGATCGTCGATCAGCCCGTCGTCGTGATAGGGCGACGGGGTGATGCGCAGACGTTCGGCGCCCTTGGCTACGGTCGGGTAGTTGATCGGCTGGATGTAGATGCCGTGCTCTTCCAGCAGCAGGTCGCTGGCCTTCTTGCACAGCTCGGCATCGCCGACGAACATCGGCACGATATGGGTGTCGCTCGACATCACCGGCAGGCCGGCGGCGGTGAGGATCGCCTTGACCCGGGCAGCGCGGTCCTGGTGGCGCTCGCGCTCCCAGTTCGAGGTCTTGAGATGGCGGATCGCGGCGGTCGCGGCCGAGCAGATCGCCGGTGGCAGCGCCGTGGTGAAGATGAAGCCCGGCGCGTAGGAGCGCACGGCGTCGACGATGTCCTTGCTTCCGGCGATATAACCACCGAGGCAGCCAAAGGCCTTGGCCAGCGTGCCCTCAAGAATGTCGATGCGGTGCATCACACCCTCGCGCTCGGCAATGCCACCGCCGCGCGGGCCGTACATGCCGACGGCATGGACTTCGTCGACATAGGTCATGGCGCCATACTTCTCGGCGAGGTCGCAGATTTCCGCCAGCGGCGCGATATCGCCGTCCATCGAATAAAGGCTCTCGCAGGCGATCAGCTTCGGCCGCGCGGGATCAGCGACCTTGAGCAGCTCTTCGAGATGCGCGACGTCGTTGTGGCGGAACACGATGCGCTCGCAACCGGCCTGGCGGATGCCTTCGATCATTGAATTGTGGTTCAGGGCGTCCGACAAAATCAGGCAATTCGGCATCAGTTTTGCCAGGGTTGAGATGCCGGCCTGGTTCGAGACATAGCCCGAAGTGAACAGCAGGGCGGCTTCCTTGCCATGCAGGTCGGCGAGCTCCGCCTCAAGCTGCACCAGCGGATGATGGGTGCCGGCAATGTTGCGGGTGCCGCCGGCGCCGGTGCCGACCCGGGTCGCGGTCTCGACCATGGCGCCGACCACTTTCGGGTGCTGGCCCATGCCGAGGTAATCGTTCGAGCACCAGATCACGACATTCCGGGGACCCGTTGGCGCATGCCAGACCGCATGGGGAAAACGACCGGCGATGCGTTCAAGATCGGCGAAAACGCGATAGCGCCGCTCATCATGCAGACGTTCGAGGGCATCCCGGAAGAACTTGCTGTAATCCATTACCAAAACCTCGAAAAGGCGCTCAAGCAGACCTTGCTTGCATGCGTTTTAGAGCTTTTCCAAGCGGGATGTCGAGCCGCAATGCGGCCCCGGCTGCCCGCCCGGCGGTGATCCGGGTTGCATCCGGCGCGGATCAAAAGTTGATTTTGATCAACACGCTAGCCACCGATTCAGGCCAATAGCCGCGTCGTATCAGGCTGCGCTGAAACGCAATATGCCATCTGGTCCTAGGCGCTGGGTCAGCCGGTTCTGCGCCAGCATGTAGTTGACATGGGCGATCAACTCGCCGGCGGCGAAGCCGGTCTGGTGGGCGTCGAGCTTGTGCTTGAAGAACACCACCGGCACCAGTTCGGCGGAGGTCTTCGCGGTGTCGCGGCAGGCCTCGGCGATCATCTGGCAACGCTCTTCGTGATGGTCGGAAAGCTGTTTGGTGCGGGTCTTGAGGCCAAAAAAAGGCAGCCCGTGGCCGGGCAACACCAACGCCTCGGCCGGTAGCGTATTTTCCAGGTTTTTCAACGAGCTGAGATAGGCACCGAGGGCGTTTTCGGCGGGTTCGTGGGCCCAGACGCTGACGTTCGGCGAAATCTTGCTGAGGACCTGATCGGCGGACAAAAACAGCTGTTCCGCGGCGCAATACAGCATCACCTGGTCCGGTGAATGGCCGGCCCCGGTGATGACCCGGAAGCTGCGCGCGCCAATCAGGATGTCATCGCCATGGGACAGCCGGACATAGGCGGCCGGCAGCGGCACGGTCTTGGTCAGATATTCCTGGCCGCGGCCGAGCAACTGCTCGGTGATCGCCTCGTCCATGCCATGACGGCGGAAGAACTGCCGCGAATTCACCAGCCGCTCGTCGGTACGTCGGTTCTGGTGATAGACGCCCTGCAGATATTCGACCTGCGACATGTAGAACGGGCAGCTGAACCGCTGCACCATCCAGCCGGCCTGGCCGACATGGTCGGGATGCGCATGGGTGACGATCACCCGGCTGATGGTCTTGCCGCGCAGCGGCCCGTCGAACAGCGTCGTCCACGCCGCGATGGTGGCGTCGTTGCCGATGCCGGTGTCGATCATCGCCCAGCCATCGCCGTCGGCCAGCAGATATATGTTCACATGGTTGAGGCGGAACGGCAGGTCGAGCCGGATCCACAAAATGCCCGGGGCGATCTCGACGACCTGGTCGGCGCCCGGATGGCTCTCCCACGGATATCGCAGTTCATCGGCGGCCACGGCAAACGCGTCTGTTTTTGAATGCATCGGTTCTGTCACAATGTCTTTGTCTTCGCATCGGCTTAGCGGGACACAGGGCGCGGCGCCAGCCCGAATTGGCGGGCGCCGGTGACGCGGCGGCTCAGAGCGCGGCTTGGCCTGGCTGCGATACCTCCGATTTGACGCCGTCGAGCGCCGAACGGATGCCGAGACGGTCGAGCAGCAAAGCGTCGCGATCGGTCTGCGGGTTTTTGGTGGTCAGCAGCACGTCGCCGATGAAGATCGAATTAGCGCCGGCGACGAAGCACAGGGCCTGCAACTCGTCGGTCATGTATTGCCGCCCGGCGGACAATCGCACCACGCTCTTCGGCATCATGATGCGCGCCACGGCGATCATACGGACCAGTGCGATCGGGTCGGGGCGCTCGGCGGTGTCATTGACCGGCACGCCCTTGACCTCGTTCCACAGGTTGATCGGCACGCTTTCCGGATGCCGCGGCAGGTTGGCCAGCAGCATCAGCATGCCCAGCCGGTCCTCGACCTGCTCGCCCATGCCGACGATACCGCCGCAGCAGACCTTCAGCCCGGCATGCCGCGCATGCGCCAGCGTTTCGATGCGGTCCTGCATGGTCCGGGTCGAGATGATCCTGCTGTAGAATTCCGGCGAGGTGTCGACATTGTGATTGTAGAAATCCAGCCCGGCATCCTGCAGCCGCCGCGCCTGTTCGCCGGTCAGCATCCCCAGCGTCGCGCAGGTCTCGAGCCCCAGCTCTTTCACCGCGCTGACCATCTCGCAGACCCGGTCGAGGTCCTTGTCCTTCGGATTGCGCCAAGCCGCCGCCATGCAGAACCGGCTGGCGCCGGCCGCCTTGGCGCGCTGCGCGGTCGCCACCACGGTATCGCGGTCCATCAGTTTGGTGGCGCTGACGTCAGTATCGTATTTCGCGCTTTGCGAGCAGTAGCCGCAATCTTCCGGGCAGCCGCCGGTCTTGATGCTGAGCAGGCTGGCGGTCTCGACATGGTTGGGATCGAAATGGCCGCGGTGAACACTTTGCGCCTGGAAGATCAGGTCGGAAAACGGCAGGTCGTACAGCGCCTGCGCCTGCGCGCGTTGCCAGTCGTGGCGCGGCTCGGTGGCGGAGCCGCTGTGAGTGACGTGGACAGCAGATATCATATTCATGGGTGTCCTCTCGCGGCAAAGCCATCGCAGGGCGCCTGGTAGGCAAACAAAAAGGCCGGCGCAAGCGCCGGCCTTTTCTTATTCAGAAGCTTCGATCAGACGAAGATCAATACTTCGCGAGGATCGGGCCGCCGAGGTTGAAGCGGTAGTTCAGGCCTGCCTTGACGGTGTGCTCGTCGTTGCGGGTCGAACCGAAGCCAGCCAGAGCCGGTGCCGAGAAGCTGGTCTTGCCGAAGTCGTAATACTGGTATTCAACCTTGCCCGACCAATTCTGGGTGAACAGGTATTCCAGACCGCCGCCGACGGTGTAGCCATCCTTGCTGCCGTTGATGCCGCCCTGGTTCACGCCGTTGAGCGCGAGGTTGCGGTTGATGTCAGCATAGGCGTAGCCGCCCTTGACGTACAGCAGGGCGGGGCCCCAGGTGTAGCCGAGACGGCCGGTGACCGAGCCGAGGCCCTTGATGTTCGAGCCGTAGGTGTAGCCAAGGCCAGCGCCCGGGAACACGACGTTGTTGTTGCTGTTGCCGGTCCAGCTGTAGTTGGCTTCAATGCCCATCACCCAGTTCGGAGCGAACTGGTAGTCATAGCCGCCCTGAACGCCGCCCATGAACTGGCCGTCGTTGTTGCCGTTGGAAACACCGGCGAAGCCGTTGTTGCCGTTGAACGCGCCACCGATGTGGCCGCCGATGTAGAAGCCGGTCCAGTTGTAGATCGGGGAAGCGACGTAGGCCGGGGCCTTCGTGTAGGGGCGCGCTGCCATGTCGGCGGCCGAAGCGGTCGCGGTGAGGGCGATCAGGGCAACGGTGCCGAGAAGGAAGTTCTTCATTTTATTGTTCTCCAGAAACTATTTCGGAGCAGCCGTGTGTCGGCTCCATCCATGGCGTGGATGTAGCCAGCTTTTGCATAAAAGGCTGTCACCCATTCGCCACAGATGGCGACATCCGAACCATCTGGAAAGTCTCGATTTTTCGCCGCTTATTGCGGCCCACATAAAATCTCAAAGTCGCCTTATTTGCCCGCGTTTAAAGCACTCGAGTACCTTTTGTTTATCGAGAAGCAGTTTTCAATTACGCCTAAATCGCGACGGGTATTTCTTGCCTGACGTTTCCCGCGACCCAATGCCGCTGTTGTGAAGTGTCGTCGGTGTTGGTTGATCGCTACGGATCGACGCGCGGAGTGATCATTCGGCCGGGCGAGGGCGAGGTAGCCTCACGCCCTATGGCCGCTGCCCGAGCCGCACCATGTGCCATCGAACGGTTCGGTCGGCGCGTCGCCGCGCCGTGGCGGTTACGCGCCGCTGGAAACAAAATCCCGATCCCGAGTTGATGCCGCGCGGTGTCTAAGCCTCCGCGGAGAGAAGCCCGTCGCATGCACGTCGAGCGAATTTTACGGGAATATGGCCAGTTTGTCCGGCCGCTCATTGAAGCCCCGCGCGACGGACGACGAATTCTCGCGCATTCGCGCCGCGGACACTTTGTGTCCTGTCATTGGGAAATCCTGCCGACGGCGCTGATCGGGCCGTGCTGGGTCGAGGAAAGACACCGTGCCGTCGGCTATCTCGACCGCTATTTCGACGGCTGGATCAATCCGGCCGATTTAAGGCTGCTCGACAGTGCCGCCATCAACCGTCTGCTGATCGCCTATATCGACGATGCCCGCGCTGTCGAAAATCTGGAAATCCTGAAGGTGCTGGAAGAGTGCTAATCCTTGGCCATCCATGGCGAAGGCAAGCTGGTGCTGCCACACAGGGTCGAACTGTGGACCTCTCCATTACCAATGGAGTGCTCTACCACTGAGCTACGGCAGCATGCTGGACCAGAATCAATCAACCTCAAAAGGCCGTCCAAGCGGGGCGATCCTTGCCACAAGGATTCGGGCCACGCAAGCGCGGCAGGCGCCGCGGGCCGATCATTGTCAATGAATCGGCAAATGTTTCGAAAAGGAGCCCCCTTTTGGCCTGCTCCGACAGGTTCCGCCGAGGTCCGCCGACGTTGATCGGGCGCCTTGAAGATATATTTCAGGTTCAGAACGGTAGTTTCTGCTAGGCCTACCTCAAAAGCGTAAATTCACTGCCATTTTGCCGACTTCCGATCCATCCGGCGTGCCATGACCGACCAGCCGACCAAACCGCCGCCGCACGAACTCGCCCGTCAGAACCGGCTGCGCAGCGCGCTGCGCGAAAATCTGAAGCGGCGAAAATCGCAATTGCGCGGCCGGGCGGATCAGCCGGAGGCGCGCTCGGACGCCGCAACCGAAGATATCGCGGACGAATCCCGAGGACCGACCGATCCAGATCGCGAGTAATCGCGTGACACCCTGAGCGTAACGTTGCGAAAAATGCCTCCAGCGTCTGAAATATCGGCATCCGCCGGACCATCCGCCCGCCCGCCTTTGCCGCGTCACGACCAGACCTTCCCGACGCTGACGGCGACGGAAATCGAACGGATGCGCCGATTCGGTGAAATCCGTCATTATCGCGATGGCGACCGGCTGTTTGAAACCGGCAAGCCAGGGCCAGGCATGTTCGTGGTGCTGTCCGGGCATGTCGCCATCACCCAGCGCGATGGGCTTGGCCATGTCACGCCGGTGGCCGACCAGGGGGCCGGGCAATTCCTCGCCGAGATCGGCCAATTGTCCGGCCGCGTCGCGCTGGTCGATGGCCATGCCGAGGGCGAGGTGGAGGCGCTGGTGATTGCACCGGAGCGGCTGCGGGCGCTGCTGGTCGCGGAAGCCGACCTCGGCGAACGAATCATGCGGGCGCTGATCCTGCGGCGGGTCAATCTGATTCAGGGTGGCGTCGGCGGCCCGGTGCTGATTGGCCATTCCAGCGCGGCGGATGTGATCCGGCTGCGGGGTTTTCTCACCCGCAACGGCTACCCGCATCATCTGCTTGACCCCGCTGTCGACAAGGATGCCGCCGATCTGATCGCGCGCTATACGCCGTCACCGCAGGACCTGCCGCTGGTGGTGGTGCCCGACGGCTCGGTGCTGCGCAATCCCGGGGTTTCCGATCTGGCCCGCGCCATTGGCATGATCGGCCTGCTCGAACAGGGCAAGGTCTACGACGTCGCCATCGTCGGCAGCGGCCCCGCCGGGCTGTCGACGGCGGTGTATGCCGCCTCCGAGGGGCTGTCGGTGGCGGTCTGCGATTCCCGCGCCTTTGGCGGCCAGGCCGGTGCCAGTGCGCGGATCGAGAACTATCTCGGCTTTCCCACCGGCATCTCCGGCCTAGCGCTGACGGCGCGGGCCTTCAACCAGGCGCAGAAACTCGGCGCAGACATGATGATCCCGGTGGAGGTGATGTCGCTGGACTGCGCCCGCGACGACGGTGCCTTTGCACTGACGCTGGATGGCGGCGATGTGCTGCGCGCCCGATCGATCGTGGTGGCGAGCGGGGCGCGCTATCGTCGCCCGGACATCGCGCATCTGGCGGAATTCGAGGGCCGCGGCGTCTGGTACTGGGCGTCGCCGATCGAGGCCCGGCTGTGCCAGGCGCGGGAGGTGATCCTGGTGGGCGGCGGCAATTCCGCGGGCCAGGCCGCGGTGTTCCTCGCCGCGCAGGCCAGCAAGGTTCACATGGTCATTCGCGGCGGCGGGCTGGGTGCCAGCATGTCGCGCTATCTGATCGAGCGCATCGAGGCGACGCCGAACATCGAACTGGTGTTCAATACCGAGGTGGTCGGGCTGGCCGGCGTCGGAGATTCCGGGCTGCAGCAGGTGCGCCTTCGCAGCCGGCTGTCCGGCGGCGAATCGACGATGGATATCCGCAACCTGTTCCTGTTCGTCGGCGCCGATCCCGCCACCGGATGGCTCGGCGAGTGCGGCGTGGCACTCGACCGCGGCGGGTTCATCATCACCGGGGCGCCGTCCGACGGACGCCTGGTACCGGCGCTGGAGACCTCGGTACCCGGCGTATTCGCGGTCGGCGACGTCCGTTCCGGCTCGGTCAAACGGGTCGGCGGCGCGATTGGTGAGGGCGCGCAGGTGGTCGCAGCGCTGCACGGTTTTCTGGGCGACACCGCCCAGCCGACGCTCTAGGATAACGTGTGCCGCAGATCAAAAACAACCAAAAGGGAGGAAGTGCGATGGCCCAACTCGTGGTTCTCTACAAGACGCCGACCGATGTCGCTGCTTTCGATGCCTATTACGCCAGCACCCATATTCCACTGGCGAAGAAAGTTCCCGGGGTGAGGAAGTACGAGATCAGTCAGGGCACGATAGCCAGCCCGGCACCGACCGGCGTTCATCTGGTTGCGACGCTGACCTTCGATAGTCTCGCGGCGATTCAGGCGGGCCTGGGCAGCGCCGAAGGGCAGGCCGCCGCGGCGGATGTGGCGAATTTTGCCACCGGCGGTGCTGACATGCTGATGTTCGACAGCAAGGAAGTATAGGCTCGTCGCGGACATCATGGAGTTCGATGGGGCCAAGTCCCGCGCGTCTGTTCCCGACGCTTGCGTCAGGCCAAGCGCGCTCGGCTGCGGGGAATTATCCTCGAAATCGCTTCGGGGGCCTCGCAAGCAGTCCATCTGATCCGGCTGCTTGTTTTAGCCCAATCGCTAGGCAGATTGTCGGTTCCCATCGAAAAGCCGCAAATTTCAAAGCTTTTGCGTTAAAGGGGCCATCCGCCCTATAGTTCGGGCACACAATCAGCGGGAATCGGTATGGATCGCATTCGCATCGTCGGCGGCAGCCAGCTCAATGGCACCATTCCGATCTCCGGCGCGAAAAACGCCGCGCTGCCACTGATGATCGCCGGACTGCTGACCGATGAGACGCTGATCCTCGACAACGTGCCGCGGCTGGCTGACGTCGCGCAGCTGCAGCGGATTCTCGGCAATCACGGCGTCGACATCATGTCGGTCGGCAAGCGCCCGGGCGACCATGAATATCAGGGCCAGACCCTGCATATCTCAGCCAAGAACATCATCGACACCACCGCGCCCTATGAGCTGGTCTCGAAGATGCGCGCCTCGTTCTGGGTGATCGCGCCGCTGTTGGCGCGGATGCACGAGGCCAAGGTCTCGCTGCCCGGCGGCTGCGCCATCGGGACAAGGCCGGTCGATCTGTTGATCATGGCGCTGGAGAAACTCGGCGCCGAGATCGTCATCGACGGCGGCTATGTGATCGCCAAGGCCCCAGGTGGCCTCAAGGGCGCCACTATCGATTTTCCCAAGGTCACCGTGTCCGGCACCCATGTGGCGCTGATGGCGGCGACGCTGGCCAAGGGCATCACCATCATCAATAATGCCGCCTGCGAGCCGGAAATTCTCGATGTCGCCGCCTGCCTGAACAAGATGGGCGCGCGCGTCACCGGCGCCGGCACCACCCGCATCGTCATCGAAGGCGTGGCCAGGCTGCATGGCGCGCGGCATCCGGTGCTGCCGGACCGGATCGAGACCGGCACCTATGCGATGGCGGTGGCGATGACCGGCGGCGATGTGCAACTGGCCGGTGCGCGCCCTGAATTGCTGCAATCGGCACTCGACGTGCTGACCCAGGCGGGCGCCGTGATCACCGTCAACAATGAAGGCATCCGGGTCGCCCGCAACGGCGCCGGTATCCGGCCGGTGACGGTTTCGACCGCGCCGTTTCCGGGCTTTCCAACCGACTTGCAGGCCCAATTGATGGCGCTGATGGCCTGCGCCGGGGGCTCCTCGCATATCACCGAGACGATTTTCGAGAATCGCTTCATGCATGTGCAGGAATTGGCGCGGCTCGGCGCGCATATCAAGCTGGAGGGCGATACCGCGATCGTCGAGGGCGTCAAGAAATTGCGCGGCGCGCCTGTCATGGCGACCGATCGGCGCGCATCGGTGTCGCTGGTGATCGCAGGCCTTGCCGCCGAA
>NZ_JANXTC010000328.1:0-2388 GCF_025356345.1 Tardiphaga sp. | reverse complement strand
GATGGCGGCATGGCGTTCCGGGGGTAGGGACGGGCATAATCGGGCTCCGGTCTAACCCCGTCATTGCGAGTTCGGCACCGGCCTTTTTTGGCCGATCCTGAGATATGAAAAGATAGGGTTCGTGTCCCGGACGCGGTGCGGCATTCTTATGCCGCTCCGCAGAGCCGGGACCGCGTCAGGCGACCGCGTTTCTGGCGGTCCCGGCTCCGCGGCGCATGACGCCTCCTGCGGAGGCGCATTGCGCCGCGTCCGGGACAAGTGCCCTTTCTTCCCAGGAGCCAACGGGTCCGGCTTCGCCGGCCCGATGATAAACTCCGCGACGCGGCAATCCAGAAAGCCGCAAGCTCGGCAGAACTGGATTGCTTCGTCGCAAGGGCTCCTCGCAATGACGGGGATGGGGCGGGGCTAGGCTGGTCTTCGGGCTTGCGACCCCGCCGGGAGTCGCGTAATTCCTCGCTATGACAGCCCCCAGCAAAACTCCCGTCTCGCCCGATCCGTCGCCGCATGTCGCCGCGGAGCATGACAAGATTCTGATCGTCGATTTCGGCTCCCAGGTGACGCAGCTGATCGCGCGCCGGGTGCGCGAGGAGGGCGTCTATTCCGAGATCGTGCCGTACCACAAGGCCGAGGCGGCGTTCGCTGAAATGAAGCCGAAGGCCGTGATTCTGTCGGGCGGGCCCGAATCGGTCCACGAGGAAGGCTCGCCGCGCGCGCCGCAATCGATCTTCGACAGTGGCGTGCCGGTGCTCGGCATCTGCTACGGCCAGATGGTGATGGCGGCCCAGCTCGGCGGCAGCGTCGAGGGAGGCCACCACCGCGAATTCGGCCGCGCCGATGTCGAGGTCAAGGCGGCCAGCGCGCTGTTCGACGACACCTGGGCGCTTGGCGAGAAGAACCCGGTATGGATGAGCCATGGCGACCGCATCACCCAAATCCCGCCGGGCTTTGAAATTGCCGGCGTGTCGCCCAACGCGCCCTGCGCCATCATCCAGGACGAGAAGCGCAAATATTACGGGCTGATGTTTCACCCCGAAGTCGTGCATACGCCCGATGGCGCGAAATTGATCCGCAACTTCGTGCGCAAGGTCGCCGGTCTGACCGGTGACTGGACCATGCGCGCCTTCCGCGAGGAAGCGATCGAAAAAATCCGCGCCCAGGTCGGCACGGGCAAGGTGATTTGCGGCCTGTCGGGTGGCGTCGATTCCGCGGTGGCGGCGGTGCTGATCCACGAGGCGATCGGCGACCAGCTCACTTGCGTGTTCGTCGATCACGGCATGCTGCGCAAGGACGAGGGCAAGACCGTCGTCGAGCTGTTCCGGCATCACTACAATATCCCGCTGGTACACGTGCAGGCGGAAGACCTGTTCCTCGGCAAGCTCGCGGGCGTGACCGACCCGGAGAAAAAGCGAAAAATCATCGGCGGGTTGTTCATCGACGTGTTCGATGCCGAAGCCAAGAAGATCGGCGGCGCGGACTTCCTGGCGCAGGGCACGCTGTATCCCGACGTGATCGAGAGCGTGTCGTTCACCGGCGGTCCGTCGGTGACCATCAAGTCGCATCACAATGTCGGCGGCCTGCCGGACTTCATGAAGATGAAGCTGGTCGAGCCGTTGCGCGAATTGTTCAAGGACGAAGTCCGCGTGTTGGGCCGCGAACTCGGCCTGCCGGACATCTTCGTTGGCCGGCATCCGTTCCCGGGTCCCGGTCTCGCGATCCGCTGCCCCGGCGAGATCACCGCGGAGAAACTCGACATCCTGCGCAATGCCGACGCGGTCTATATCGACCAGATCCGCAAGGCCGGCCTGTACGACACCATCTGGCAGGCCTTCGCGGTGTTGCTGCCCGTGAAAACCGTCGGCGTGATGGGCGATGGCCGCACCTACGAATTCGTCGTCGGCCTGCGCGCGGTGACCTCGACCGACGGCATGACCGCCGATTTCTATCCGTTCGAGATGAAATTTTTGGGCGAGACCGCGACCCGGATCATCAACGAGGTCAAGGGCGTCAACCGCGTGGTGTATGATATCACGAGCAAGCCGCCGGGGACGATCGAGTGGGAGTGACGGTGATCCGTCGGCTCGAAGCGAACGGCGGTACGGGGTGGATACGCCTGATCGCGAGAAGTTCCCGATCGGGAGAATGCGACGGATTTTGACGGCGACCGTTATCATTTTCCGGTTCGGTAAAGATCATGACATGACGCGCCCCAACGCCTGATCCGCCTCGTACGATCTCGCTTGCGGCGGTCCGGGCGGCTCTCGCGTTCCGTCAACCGATGCAAACAGACGTTGCCGGCCGCGCATATCGGGTCAGCAGGTCGCCAAGAAGCTGGTTGGGAAACCGGCGGTTCTGAATAATGGCGTAGAAGCTTTCCGTGAGCTGCGGGAT
>NZ_JANXTC010000073.1:0-6343 GCF_025356345.1 Tardiphaga sp. | reverse complement strand
GTGATCTGTTCGCCGAGCCACATGAGAAACATCGTGCCGCCGACGAGCGAGACCACGCAAGACACGCGGAAGAACAGGCCGGGGTCGATGACGGCGGAATTGCCAAAGCTGCTGTGCATGCCCTCCAGGCCGACGGCGATGCCGTAGGACTGGAAAGCGGCCAGGATCACGGTCAGGTAACGGGTGTACTGGTTGAGCGCCTTGCGGCCGGATTCGCCCTCTTTCTTGAGGGCCTCGAGCTGCGGGGACACGGTGGTGAGCAACTGGATGATGATCGATGCCGAGATGTACGGCATGATGTTGAGCGCAAAAATCGCCATGCGATTGATGCCGCCGCCCGCGAACATGTTGAACATGCCGAGGATGCCGCCGGCCTGCGACTTGAACACCGCCTCCCAGGCCGCGGGGTCGATGCCCGGCAGCGGGATGTAGGTGCCGAACCGATAGACCAGCAGCGCCCCCAGCGTGAACCAGATGCGCTTCTTCAGTTCATCGGCCTTGCCGAGTGCCGAAAAGTTTAGATTGGCGGCAAGCTGTTCTGCTGCTGAGGCCATAGTGTCTTTCTCCCGCGCCCCTCGCGCCAAGGTGCCCCGACAAGCGGGGCACTCAGCAGACGCCGGACATTAAATGGTGCTCGGCATTGATAAATTCTACCGCCGCATCGTGCAAGTCGCCTGCGCGAGCAGGCGATGACGCAGATGTTAAGCGGCCTCGCCTTCGGCCTTCTTCGGCTTCGGGTTGAGGATCTTCACGGTGCCGCCAGCCTTCTCGATCGCCTCGATGGCGGTCTTCGACGCGCCATGGACCTCGATGTTCAGCTTGGCGGTGATCTCGCCACGGCCGAGCAGGCGCAGGCCGTCCTTGACGCGGCGGATGACGCCGGTCTTGACCAGCGATTCCGCGGTGACCACGGCGCTGGCATCAACCAGCTTGGCGGTGACAGCCTCCTGGAGACGATCCAGGTTGATCTCGGTGAAGTCGAGACGGAAGATGTTGTTGAAGCCGCGCTTCGGCAGACGACGATGCAACGGCATCTGTCCGCCTTCGAAGCCCTTGATACGCACGCCTGAACGCGCGGTCTGGCCCTTGCCGCCGCGGCCGGACGTCTTGCCCTTGCCGGAACCGATGCCACGGCCGACGCGCATCCGCTTTTTGCGGGAGCCGGCGTTATCGGCGATATCGCTGAGCTTCATCGTTCTCTTCCCTCTGTCGAGCCGCCGTCCTGAGGAATCGGTAAACCGGCCTCCAAGGTACGACGGTTGTCACCTGGCACAGCCGACCCGCGGCTGCCTTGAGGTGACGTGAGCTTACTTATCCTCGACCACGCGGACGAGGTGCTGAACCTTGGCGATCATGCCACGAACCGAAGGAGTATCTTCCAATTCGGTGACGCGACCAATCTTATTGAGCTTCATGCCGATCAGGGTCGCGCGCTGCGAGTGGTGGCGGCGGATTGCGCTGCCGATCTGCTCGACCTTGATCATCTTTGCGGCGGTTGCCATCGTGGTAACTCCAAAAGTGCCTTTAAGAGGCATGATCTTATCGGAAAACCGGAAAACCACTTTTCCGGATCATGCCTTGTTACTCGGCGACCACTTCAGCGTCACCGCCGACGCGGCGCGACTGCAGGGTGGACACCTTGATGTTGCGGCGCGCGGCGACCGAACACGGCGAATCCTGATGCTTCAGCGCGTCAAACGTGGCGCGAACCATGTTGTATGGATTCGACGAACCGATCGACTTGGCCACAACGTCCTGGACGCCCAGGCTTTCGAACACGGCGCGCATCGGGCCGCCGGCGATGATACCGGTACCGGCTGGTGCCGCACGCAGATAGACGCGGCCCGCACCATGGCGACCAGCGATATCGTGGTGCAACGTACGACCTTCGCGCAACGCGACGCGCGTCAGATTGCGCTTGGCCGACTCGGTGGCCTTGCGGATCGCTTCGGGAACTTCACGGGCCTTGCCGTGACCGAAACCGACCCTGCCCTTTTGATCGCCGATGACGACCAGCGCAGCAAAGCCGAAGCGCTTGCCACCCTTGACGACCTTGGCCACCCGGTTGATGTGGACGAGCTTGTCGACGAATTCACTGTCGCGCTCTTCCCGGCCACCCCTGTGGCCACCACCGCGCTCGCGTTCACCTGCCATGGTGTTTTCCAATCCTTGAGAGGCTTTCGCCCCAATCCTGTGTCCGTTCAATCAATGAAAGCATCGTCGCTTAGAAGCTGAGGCCGCTTTCGCGGGCCGCATCAGCAAGCGCCTTGACGCGACCATGGTAGAGATAGCCACCACGATCGAAGATAACTTCCTTGACGCCATTCTTGACCGCGCGTTCCGCCAGCAGCTTGCCGACGGCCTTCGCCGCATCGACGTCCGCGCCGGTCTTGCCGGTTTCGCGCATCGCCTTTTCCAGCGACGACGCCGAAGCAAGCGTCTCGCCCTTCAGATCGTCGATGACCTGGGCGTAGATGTGCTTCGACGAGCGGAAGACCGACAGCCGCGGACGACCATTCGCGGTCCTGCGCAGAGAGAGCCTTACGCGCTGCTTGCGCCGGGCATTCGTAATCTTGAGTTTCGACATGACCGGCTCCGTTACTTCTTCTTGCCTTCCTTGCGGAAGATAAACTCGTCGGAATATCTGACGCCCTTGCCCTTGTAGGGCTCCGGCGGACGGTAGCTGCGGATTTCCGCGGCCACCTGACCAACGCGCTGCGAATCGTTTCCGGAGATGAAGATCTCAGTCGGCTTCGGCACCGTGATCAAGATCCCCTCCGGGATGTCGTAAACGACATCGTGGCTGTAGCCGAGCGCGAGCTGCAGCTTCTTGCCCTGCAGCGCGGCACGATAACCAACGCCGGTGATGTCGAGCTTCTTTTCAAAGCCCTTGGTAACGCCTTCGAGCAGATTCGCAATCTGCGCCCGGGCGGTACCGTAAAGCGCGCGAGCGCGGTTGGTTTCGACGCGCGGAGCCACCGTGATGGATCCGTTGTCGAGCTTCACCGAGACGTCGTCGTGCACTATGAACTGAAGCTGACCCTTCGGCCCCTTCATCTTGACGATCTGGCCCTCGACGGTCGCGGTAACGCCCGCGGTGACCGTGACAGGCTTTTTGCCAACTCGTGACATGGCTAATCCTTCCTCAGAACACCGTGAAGAGAACTTCGCCGCCCACGTTCGCTTCACGCGCCTCGTGGTCAGCCATAATTCCCTTGGGTGTCGACAAAACCGAAATGCCAAGACCGTTCTTCACTCGCGGCAGGTTCTTCACCGAGACGTAAACACGACGTCCTGGCTTGGAAACGCGATCGATTTCACGGATGACCGGTTCGCCATCGAAATACTTCAGCTCGACTTCAAGCTCGCTGCGCCCGCTCGAATGCTCGACGCTGGCGTAGCCACGGATGTAGCCTTCGTTCTTCAGCACTTCGAGCACGTTGGCGCGCATCTTCGAGCCCGGGGTCGAAACCTTGGGCTTGGAGCGCATCTGCGCGTTACGGATACGGGTGATGAGATCGCTGATCGGGTCGTGCGTTGACATGATACGATCCCCTTACCAGCTCGACTTCACGAGCCCGGGAACCAGGCCCTTCGAGCCCAGGTCACGCAGCGCGATACGGCTGAGCTTGTTGATACGATAGACCGAACGCGGACGGCCGGTGATTTCGCAACGGTTGCGAATCCGAACCGCGGAGGAGTTACGCGGAAGCTCGGACAGCTTCATCGTCGCGGCGAACCGCTCCTCCATCGGCTTGGTCTTGTCGGCGATGATCGCCTTCAGCCGCGCGCGCGCCGGAGCGGCGTTCTTGGTCATCAGCTTCCGACGATTGTTCTTCTCGATCGAACTCTTCTTTGCCATGCTTGGCTCCTAAGTTACCGCGTTTGAAAAGCTTGTCAGCTTCTCACTGCCGGAACGGGAAATTGAAGGCGGTCAACAGCGCGCGGGCTTCGTCGTCGGTTCGCGCCGTGGTGCAAACCGTGACGTCCATACCCCACGTCTCCCCCATCTTGTCGAAGTCGATTTCGGGGAAAATGATGTGCTCTTTGATGCCCAACGAGTAATTGCCGCGACCGTCGAAGCTCTTCGGGTTCAAGCCACGGAAATCTCGGACGCGCGGCAGCGCGACGTTGATCAGGCGGTCGATGAACTCGTACATCTTGATCTTGCGCAGCGTCACCTTGGCACCGATCGGCTGATTTTCACGCAGCTTGAAGGTGGCGATGGCGACGCGCGAGAACGTGATGACGGGCTTCTGACCGGCAATCAGCGCAAGATCGGCAGCTGCCGTATCGGCCTTTTTACGGTCATTTACGGCTTCGCCGATGCCCATGTTGAGCACGACCTTGTCAAGCCGGGGAACCTGCATGACATTCTCATAGCCGAACTGTTCGGTGAGCTTGCCGCGGATTTCCTTGTCGAACTGTTCGCGCAGACGCGGAACGTATGTCTCAGACATCGATCTGATCTCCCGAGCGCTTGGCGATCCGTACCTTGGTGCCATCCGCCTGAACCTTGAAACCCACGCGGGTCGGCTTGCCGTCCTTGCCGACGATGGCAATGTTCGACAGCTGGATCGGCGACTCTTTCGAGATGATGCCGCCCTCTTGCGCCTGGGTCTGCTTCTGATGCTTCTTCACGAGGTTGACGCCACGAACCAGCGCCTTACCTTCGGTCGGACGCACCTCGAACACCTCGCCGGTGCGACCCTTGTCACGACCGTTCAACACGATGACCTTGTCACCCTTGCGAATCTTGGCAGCCATTACAGCACCTCCGGCGCAAGCGAGATGATCTTCATGTGGTTCTTGGCACGCAATTCACGCGGCACGGGCCCGAAGATACGGGTGCCGATCGGCTCGGACTGATTGTTGATCAGCACGGCCGCATTGCGGTCGAAGCGAATCACAGACCCGTCAGCGCGGCGAATGTCCTTGCGGACACGAACCACGACGGCCTTCATGACATCGCCCTTCTTGACCTTCCCGCGGGGGATGGCTTCCTTGATAGATACGACAATAATGTCGCCAACAGTAGCATACCGGCGCTTGGAACCTCCAAGAACCTTGATGCACATAACACGGCGTGCGCCTGAATTATCGGCCACGTCGAGGTTGGTCTGCATCTGAATCATTGATGCACCTCGTCCTCTTTTTAATGCGCAAAGTCGCGCGTAGTGATGGGGCGCAAGCGCGCTTAGGCGGTCTTCTTCTGGTCACCCCGGACAACCGTCCAGCGCTTCAACTTCGAGATCGGCTTGCTCTCTTCAATCACCACCGTGTCGCCCGGCTTGAACTCATTGTTCTCGTCGTGGGCATGGTAGTTCTTGGAGCGGCGGATGGTCTTCTTGTAGATCGGATGGGTAAAGCGGCGATCGACGCGCACGACAACCGTCTTGGCTTGCTTGTCGCTGACGACCACGCCCTGCAGAGTACGTTTCGGCATGTTCGGCCCCTTACTTCGACTTCACGTCGCGCTTTTGCGCGGCGATGGTCTTGATTCGTGCGATGTCGCGGCGAGCTTCACGCAGGCGCGTCGTGTTTTCCAGCTGCCCAGTGGCGCGCTGGAAGCGCAGATTGAAACGCTCCTTCTTCAGACCGACGACGGCGTCGTCCATCTGATCAGGGCTCATAGCGCGGATATCGGCGGTTTTCAAATCGGCCATGATGTCACCCTTACTCGGCAATGCGCGTGACGAAACGCGTCTTGATCGGCAGCTTCGCGGCGGCCAGCGTGAACGCTTCCTTGGCGACCTGGCTGGTGACGCCGTCGATTTCGAACAGTACACGACCCGGCTTGACGCGCGCTACCCAAAGTTCCGGCGTACCCTTGCCGGAACCCATTCGGACTTCGGCAGGCTTCTTCGAGACCGGCAGATCCGGGAAAATCCGGATCCAGACGCGGCCGGCACGCTTCATGTGTCGGGTCAGCGCGCGACGGGCAGCCTCGATCTGACGGGCGGTAAGGCGCTCGGGCGCCATCGCCTTCAGGCCGAACTGACCGAATGCCAGGGTTGCGCCCGAAGTCGCAACGCCGTGAATCCGGCCCTTATGCGCCTTCCTAAACTTGGTCTTCTTTGGTTGCATCATGGCTTACGCCCTCAAACCTTCTAATTAAACGTTCAAGCTGCGTCGCGACGCGGGCGGGAATTGTCACCCTCAGCCATGCGCTTGTCCTGGGCCATCGGATCGTGCTCAAGGATTTCGCCCTTGAAGATCCAGACCTTGACGCCGCAGGTGCCGAACGTGGTGAACGCGGTCGCCACGCCATAATCGATATCGGCGCGCAGCGTATGCAGCGGCACGCGGCCTTCGCGATACCATTCCATACGCGCGATTTCGG
>NZ_JANXTC010000324.1:0-14821 GCF_025356345.1 Tardiphaga sp. | reverse complement strand
GCCCCACGGCGTATGCGCGTCGCCGAAGAAGTCCGGCGCGTATTGGCCGAGGTAATTCCCCTCTGGCCCGAAATGGTTGTAGACGACGTCGAGAAACACCATCAGGCCGCGCAGATGCGCCTCGTCGATCAGCGCCTTGAGATCGTCGGGACGCCCGAACATGGCGTCTGGTGCATACCACAGCACGCCGTCATAGCCCCAGTTGTGACGTCCGGCAAAATCCGCCAGCGGCATCAGTTCCAGCGCGGTGATGCCGGTCTCGACCAGATGGTCGAGCCGGGCGATCATGGCCCGATAGGTGCCCTCCGGCGTGAAGGTGCCGACATGGGTTTCCATCAGTACGGTCTCTTCCCACGGCCGCCCCTTCCAGTCGGTGGCGCGCCAGACATAGGCGTCGTGGTCGATCACTTCGCTGGGGCCGGCGATATCCCGCGGCTGAAACGCCGAGCCGGGGTCGGGCACGTTGTCAGCGCCATCGATGTGGAAGCGATAGGTCGCCCCTGGCTTGACGCCGGCGATCTCGGCGGAAAACCAACCGTCCTCGCCGGGTGTCAGCGGATATAATTTGTCGAGCATGACATCGACGCGGCTGACGGCGGGCGCCCACAGCCGGAAGATCGCGCCTGTTTCAGTCAGGCGCGGCCCGAAGCTTCGGTCAGTCATGATACGGATCCAGCGAAGGCAAGAACGGAGCGGGGTGGTGCGTCGAGATCGCTTCCCGAGGGCAGGATCGCGATCGACAGGCTGTCGTCGGCGGTGTTGAGTACCTGCCGCCAGTGCCGGTATTCCGTCATCTTCGGCAGCTTGAACGCGATGCCTTGCGGCGCCGCATTGAGCACGATGAAGATCGGGTTGGCGTTGTCCTCACTCGGACTGAGCACGTAAGCGAGGAAGCGTCCGTCGGGAAACGACCAGTCCGGTCCGGTCATCTCCTCGGCCGCCGGCGTCAGCCACAGCACGCCATAGGTGCCGTCGGCGCGGCGACCGTCGAGCCAGCGCTGGGCGCGGATCTGCGGAAAGCGCATCCTGAGTTGCGCCATGTAGCCGATGAAGTCGGTGAGGTCGTCTTCCTTGTGGCCGAGGTTCTCCCAGCCGACCCAGCCGATATCGTTGTCCTGGCAATAGGCGTTGTTGTTGCCGCCTTGGGTGTTGCCGACCTCGTCGCCGGCCAGCATCAGCGGCACGCCCTGCGCCAGGAACAGGCAGGCTAACTGGTTCTTGCGCAGTTGCCGGCGCAGCGCCTGCAGCTTCGGATCGCTGGTCGGACCCTCGACGCCGAAATTGTTGCTGAGATTATCGCTGGAGCCGTCGCGGTTGTCCTCGCCATTGGCCTCATTGTGCTTCTCATTATAGGCGAACAGGTCGGCGAGCGGAAAACCGTCATGCACGGTGACGTGGTTGATGCCGGCCCGCTGCTTGCGGCCATCATGGTTGAAGACGTCGGACGACCCGGTCATGCGGTTGGAGACCTCACCGATCAGGCTGCCTTCGCCACTCCAGTAACGGCGCAACGCGCTGCGGTATTTGTCGTTCCACTCCGACCATTGCGACGGGAACGCGCCGACCTGGTAACCGCCCATGCCGAGGTCCCAGGGCTCGGCGATCATCTTCACATTGGCCAGCACCGGGTCCTGGCGGATCGCGGTCAGAAAGCCGCTGTTACGGTCGAAACCGTTGGGACCGCGGGCCAGCGTGGTGGCGAGGTCGAAACGGAAACCGTCGACATGGCAGCCCTCGACCCAGTAGCGCAGCGAATCCATCACCATCTGCAACACCCGCGGATGGGTCAGATTCACGGAGCTTCCGCACCCGGTGAAATCATCATAGAAGCGAGGATTGTCCGGCATCAGCCAGTAATAGGAAGAGTTGTCGATGCCGCGATAGCTCAGCGTCGGGCCGAGATGATTGCCTTCCGCGGTGTGGTTGTAGACCACGTCGAGGATCACCTCGATGCCGGCGTCGTGCAGGCGCGCCACGGTGGTGCGGAACGAGTCCAGTGGATTGTCCTGGCCGTAGCGCGCTTCCGGCGCGAAGAACGACAGCGAATTGTAGCCCCAGTAATTGGCGAGCTTCTGCTCGACCAGGCGGCGGTCATCGATAAAGCTCTGCACCGGCAGCAACTCGACCGTGGTAACGCCGAGGCGCTTGAGATGGTCGATCATCGCGGGCGCCGACAGGCCGCGATAGGTGCCGCGGATTCCGGGCGGCACGTCCTTGCGGGTCTGGGTCAGGCCTTTGACATGGGCCTCGTAGATGATGGTGTCTTCCCATGGCACCGCGGGGCGGGATTCCTTGCGGCCCCAGTTGAAGGTCTCGTCGACCACGACGGCCTTCGGCATGCCACGGGCATTGTCGCGGCGGTCGAATGACAGATCCTCGCGGGCGCTGCCGGTGCGGTAGCCGAAATGCGCGTCGCTCCACACCAGCTTGCCCGCCATCTTCTTGGCATAGGGGTCAAGCAGCAGCTTGTGGGCGTTGAAGCGGTGGCCATGCTCGGGCTCGTAGGGACCGTGCACGCGGTAGCCATAAAGCTGTCCGGGCGAGACGTCGTTGAGGTAGCCATGCCAGACGTCCTCGTTGCGCTCCGGCAGGACGATGCGCTCCAGCTCGCGACGACCCTGGCTGTCAAACAGGCATAATTCGACCTTCTGGGCGGTTGCCGAAAACAGCGCAAAGTTGGTCCCTCTGCCGTCCCAGCTTGCACCGAGGCGAAAGGGCGTTCCGGCCGATAGTCGCATGCTTACAGTTCCGGTACGAGAAAGACCGCTGCCAGCGGCGGAAGCGTAAGATTTATCCCGGGAACGAGGCCGTTCGCAACGACCTCTCCGCCATTGCCGACATTGCCGCCGCCATAGATTCCAGCGTCGGAATTCAGCACCTCGCGCCATCTGCCGGGGAACGGCACGCGGACTTTGTAGTCGCGATAGACGTTGGGCGAGAAGTTCACCACCACGAGACACTGTGCGCGCGGATTGGCGCCCTTGCGCAGCCAGGCGAAGACGTTGCTGGCGGCGTCCTCGGTGATCACCCATTCGAAGCCGGCGGGATCGCAATCCAATTCGTGCAGCGCCGGCTGCTGCCTATACAGTTCGTTGAGGTCGCGGATCAGCGACTGAATGCCCTTGTGCTTGTCCTGCTCGAGCAGGTGCCAGTCCAGCGAGCGGTCGTGATTCCATTCCCGCTCCTGAGCGAATTCGCAGCCCATGAACATCAGCTTCTTGCCGGGATGACCGAACATGAAGGCGTAATAGGCGCGCAGATTGGCGAAGCGCTGCCAGTCGTCACCCGGCATGCGGCCGATCAGCGATTTTTTGCCGTGCACCACTTCGTCATGCGACAGCGGCAGCACGAAGTTTTCGGTAAATGCATATTGCAGCCCGAACAGGATCGAGCCGTGGTGATATTGGCGGTAGATCGGATCCTGGCTGATATAGTTCAGCGTGTCGTGCATCCAGCCCATATTCCACTTGTAGCCGAAGCCGAGGCCGCCGAAATCGACCGGCCGCGACACTTGCGGCCAGGCGGTGGATTCTTCCGCCGCCGTCGTGGCATTGGGAAATTTGGCGAACAGCTCGGTGTTGAAGCGGCGCAGGAAAGCGATGGCCTCGAGATTTTCGCGGCCGCCATACTTGTTCGGAATCCAGGCACCAGCATCGCGGCTGTAGTCAAGATACAGCATCGAGGCCACGGCGTCGACGCGCAATCCGTCGACATTATAGCGCTCCAGCCAGAACAGCGCGTTGGAGACCAGGAAATTCACCACTTCGGTGCGGCCGTAATTATAGATCAGTGTGCCCCAGTCCATATGCCGACCCTGCAGCGGGTTGGCATGCTCATAGAGCGCGGTGCCGTCGAACATGCCGAGACCATGGGCGTCGTCCGGGAAATGCCCGGGCACCCAGTCCAGCAGCACACCGAGACCCTCGACGTGGCAGGCTTCCACCAGCGCGCAGAAATCTTCCGGCGTGCCGAAGCGACTGGTCGGGGCATACATGCCGGTCGGTTGATAGCCCCATGAGCCATCGAACGGATGCTCGTTGATGGGCAGGAATTCGACATGGGTGAAGCCGAGGTCGCGCACATAGCGCGGCAGCGTTTCCGCCAGTTCGCGGTAGCTCAGCCACTCATTGTCGTTCTTGCGGCGCCAGGAGCCGAGATGCACCTCATAGACCGACATCGGTCTGTTCAACGCGTTGATGTCGGCGGGCGCAGAGCGCGGGTGCGGCAATTTTGTCTCGTCGATCACGATCGAGGCGGTGCTGGGGCGGAGCTCCGCCGCGAACGCCATCGGATCGGACTTCAGCGCCAGTTGCTGGCCCTGCGGACCGACGACGTTGAACTTGTAATGGTCGCCAGCGGTGGCGCGGGGCACGAACAGTTCCCAGTAGCCGACGCCGCGGACCCGCATCGGATGCCGGCGCGGATCCCAGAAATTGAAATCACCGACAACGCTGACGCGCTGCGCATTGGGGGCGAACACGACGAAGCCGACGCCATCGACGCCTTCGAGCTTCATCGGATGGGCGCCGAGCTTGTCATACAGCCGTTGATGGGTGCCTTCGCCGAGCAGATAGAGGTCGAAATCGCTCAAGATGGTGGGGAAGCGGTAGGGGTCATCGAGATCGACGACGTTGTCGCCATAGCGCGCGCGCAACTGGTAGTTCACTGCACCGTTCGGCATATTTCCAACGAACAGGCCGGCATCGTGGACGCGCTCCAGCGCCGCGGTGGCGCCATGCTCGTCAACCACATCGACTGCCGAGGCTTCCGGCAGGAAAGCGCGGACCACGGTCTGATCATCCTCCTGATGGCGGCCGAGATAGTGGAACGGGTCGGCGTGGCGGCCTTCGACGATGGCGTAAGCTTCCGCGGTTAACTTGGTCATGAGACCTCCGGGTACTGAGACAGAATTCGAAGTGTCCCGGCCAGCGGGACCCGCAGCCAGTCGGGTCGATGCGCGAGTTCGTATTCGATCTCGTAAAACGCCTTTTCCAGCAGGAAGAAGTTCAACATTCCCTCCGCGGCCGCGGCATCGCCCGGCCACAGACGGGCATCCGTGACGGTATCTCGATAAGCGTCAACGAAGGCTGAAGTCGCCCGTTCCCGCCAGCCTTCCAGCGCCATGGCAAGACGGCCGGTCTCGTCGGGATTGACCTTGACCGCGCGTTCCAGCGCGGCCGTCACCGAATAGTCGATCGAGCGGATCAACCCGGCGACGTCGCGCGCGGCGGGCGCCTTGCGGCGACGCTCGTCGATCGGCCGGCGTGGCTCGCCCTCGAAATCGATGATGAAGATGTCGTCGGCCACCACCAGCATCTGGCCAAGATGAAAGTCGCCGTGATGGCGGATCTTCAGCCCGTCGATGTTTTCCGGCAGCAGCGCGGTGAGACGATCGCGCAGTCCGGCGCGCATCGCCAGCATCTGGTCGATCAAAGCGCGGTCGGATTCCTTCGCCGCGTTGCGACGCGTTAGCAGGCCCTCAAAAACGATCTCGGCACGCGCGACGATCTCGCTGATCCACAGCCGGATATCGTCAGCGGTGGTCTTCTCCGGCTTGAAGTCCGCGATGTCGTCGCGGCTGGCCAGCGCCATCTGCATTTCCGCGACGCGGCGTCCGGTCTGCGACATGTAGCGCAGATAGGGCACCTGCTCCTCGCTCTGCGAGACCTCGGCACCATTGGCGAGCAGCTTATGCTCGTCGACGAAGCGATCGAGATAGGCCGAGGTAACGGTCCAGGCGTCGCCCTGATTTTGCACGAAGGCATGAACGATGGCGATCGCGCTCTTCTGCTCGCCCTCGACCAGTTCGATGCTGCCAAGCAGCGCCGGCGTATTGGCGTAGCCGGCGATTTCGGTCAGGAAGCGGCCGACCTCGATCTCCGGATTGATGCCGGGCTGCAGCTTACGGTAGATTTTGACGACATAGTCGCCATCGACCAGCGCGGTGCTGTTGGACTGCTCGGTCTCCACCGCGCGGATATTTTGCGGCTGCTTGAACGGCTGTTCGGATAATTTGCTGGTCGGCCGGAATTCCAGCCGGGCGCCTTCTTCCTCGACGGTCAGCGAATTGCGCAGATTGTGCAGCAGCAGCGCGATGAAGATCGGATCGGTGGCGACATCCAGCAGCGTGCCTTCGCGCGCGCCCTGGCGGACGGCGGCAAAGGCGCGGGGATTGTAACGCTCGCGGTCGAAGCGCACCCATTCGATCTGCATCGGCAGCACGTAGCGCGTCGTCACATTGCGCTGGGTGGTGGCAAAGAACGCCAGCCATGGCCGGTTGTCGCCAATGTCGCAGAACGGGATCGCCGAGGTCAGCTTGGCCTCGATCGCCTTGGGCGAGCGCTCCGGGTACCAGCGCGTGCGCGCCAGATGCGCGGGCAGCACGTCGCGCTCGAACACGCCGCGGGTCCGCTCCAGCGTCATCCAGGACGAGCCGAGGGGCACCACCAGCGTCTCGAATTCCGGGACCGCGGTTGGCAGCACGTGCTCGGTAGGATCGCGTTCGTCGAGCAGGAACCAGTAGAAGCCATACGGTGCCAGCGTGATCATGTAGGGCAGGTCACCGATCGGCGGAAACTTGGTGCGGCCGAGCATCTCCAGCGGGATGCGGTCCTTCCACGGCGACAGGTCGAGTTCGGTGGCTTGCGCCGAGCGCGACAGGTTGGCGACGCAGAGGATCACCTCGTCGCCAAACTGCCGGACATAGCACAGCACCGAACGGTTGCTCGGGCGGATGAACAGCATGGTGCCGCGGCCGAATGCCAGCGTCGATTTGCGCACCTGCATCAGCCGCTTGGTGGCCGAGAGCTGTGACGACAGGCTGCGCGACTGCGCTTCCACATTGACGGATTCATAGCCGTAAACCGGGTCCATGATGGTCGGGGCATAGAGCCGCGCGGGGTCGGCGCGGGAGAAACCGCCATTGCGGTCCGGCGTCCACTGCATCGGCGTGCGCACGCCATTGCGGTCGCCGAGATAGATGTTGTCACCCATGCCGATCTCGTCGCCATAATAGATGATCGGCGTGCCCGGGAACGACATCAGCATCGAGTTCATCAGCTCGATCTTGCGGCGGTCATTGTCCATCAGCGGCGCGAGACGGCGGCGGATGCCGACATTGATGCGGGCGCGGGGATCGTTGGCGTAGGTCGACCACAGATAGTCGCGCTCGACGTCGGTGACCATTTCCAGCGTCAGCTCGTCATGATTGCGCAGGAACATGGCCCACTGGCAGTCCTGCGGAATATCCGGGGTCTGGCGCATGATGTCGGTGATCGGGAAACGGTCTTCCTGGGCGATCGCCATGTACATGCGCGGCATCAGCGGAAAGTGATACGCCATGTGGCATTCGTCGCTGTCGCCGAAATATTGCTGCACGTCCTCGGGCCACTGGTTGGCCTCGGCGAGCAACAGCTTGCCCGGCGCATAGGCGTCGAGTTCGGCGCGCAGGTGCTTGATGACCGAGTGGGTCTCCGGCAGGTTCTCGTTATTGGTGCCGTCGCGCTCCACCAGATAGGGAATCGCGTCAAGACGGAATCCATCCACACCGGCGTCGAGCCAGCGCTTCATCACCTGCACCACCGCGCTGACCACGCGGGGATTGTCGAAATTCAGGTCCGGCTGATGCGAAAAAAAGCGATGCCAGTAATAGGCCTTGGCCTCGGGGTCCCAGGTCCAGTTGGATTTCTCGGTGTCGGTGAAGATGATCCGGGTGCCGTCATATTTCTTGTCGGTATCGCTCCAGACATACCAGTCGCGGGCGCTGGAGCCGGCGGGGCTGCGGCGGGCGCGCTTGAACCAGTCGTGCTGGTCGGAGGTGTGGTTGATCACCAGCTCGGTAATAACCCGCAGGCCGCGCCGCTTCGCCTCACTGATGAAGCGGCGGAAATCCTTCATGGTCCCGAAGTCGGGATGGATCGAGCCGTAGTCGGCGATGTCATAGCCATCGTCGCGACCCGGCGACGGGTAGAATGGCATCAGCCACAGCGCCGTGACGCCGAGCTCCTGCAGATAATCGAGCTTCTCGGTCAGTCCCGCGAAATCGCCGATACCGTCATTGTTGCTGTCGGCGAACGCCTTGACATGCAGTTGGTAGATGATCGCGTCCTTGTACCACAGATGATCATTGGTGGCGCCCGGCGAGACTGTCGAGTGGATGGTCGGCATGACGTTCATGGGAGCGCTTTCAGGCGAGGCAGCGGAAGAAGATGGCAGGGTCGCGCATCGGATCGATGCGGACGCGGAGCCCGCCCCATTCGACAGCGTGGCGTTCGCCGGTGACGATGTTCTCGACCGCCGCGACATCGCGACGCTGGCCGTCCACCATGACCTGGCTGTTGATCGGCAGCCATACTTCGTGCGGATCGCGGGACAGCGAGATCGCACCGGCCACCAGATTGGTTAGGTCGACCGATTCCTTGACGAATCCGATGACATTGACGTCGTTGACCGCCATGAAGCGCAGATTGCTGGTCTGCTGCAGCGCCGTGTTGGCGCGGCGCGCCATGTTGAGGTCGCGAATATAGGGCTTGATGTTGCCCGGCTGGTCCCAATCGCGGGTCCTGATCTCGTATTTTTCCGAGTTCAGATATTCTTCCTTGCCCGGGATTGGCTCGTGCTCGAGCAGCTCGAAGCCGCTGTAGATGCCGTAGGTGCTGGACAGCGCCGCCGCCAGCGCCACCCGCGCCTTGAACATCCAGGCTTCACCCGATTGCAGGTGAAACGGCAGGATGTCCGGCGTATTGACGAAAAAGTTCGGCCGGTAGAAATCGCGCTCCGGATAGCCGCACAATTCGTTGAGATATTGCTCGATTTCCCACTTCTGCGTGCGCCAGGTGAAATAGGTATACGACTGCGAAAAGCCGAGCTTCGCCAGTCCCTTCATCAGCTTCGGCTTGGTGAAGGCCTCGGCCAGGAACAACACGTCGGGATGCTTCAGCTGCACCTCGCGGATCATCCACTCCCAGAACCGCAGCGGCTTGGTGTGCGGATTGTCGATCCGGAAGATCTTCACGCCCTGGTCGACCCAGAACAGGATCACGTCGCGCAGCGCGTTCCACAGCGATCCCGCGTCATCGCAGGTGAAGTCGGGATTATGGATATCCTCATACTTCTTCGGCGGATTTTCGGCATATTTCATGCTGCCGTCGGGGCGACGCTTGAACCAGTCCGGGTGTTCGGTGACCCAGGGATGGTCCGGCGAGCACTGCACCGCGACATCGATCGCGACTTCCATGTCTAATTCTTTGCACGCCGCGATGAAGGCGTGAAAATCTTCCATGGTGCCGAGCTGCGGATGCAACGCGTCGTGGCCGCCTTCAATGCCGCCAATCGCATAGGGGCTGCCGACATCGTCGGGGCCGGCCATCAGCGAATTGTTCTTGCCCTTGCGGTTCTTGACGCCGATCGGGTGGATCGGCGTGAAATAGACGACGTCAAAGCCCATCGCCGCGACATCGGGCAGCCGCGCGATACAGTCGCGGAAGGTGCCATGCTGCCCGGGCACCGTGCTCTGGCTGCGCGGCACCATTTCGTACCAGGCGCCATTGCGGGCGCGTTCGCGATCGATCATCAGCGGCAGCAGGGCAGAGCGCGTCAGATCGGGCCGCGTCTGGGCCTCGGCCATCGCCGCGGCCAGTTCAGACGCCAGCAGCGGCGCGGTGTCGCCGCTCTGCAGATAGGCTTCGCAATGCCGCACGATCAGCGCCGACGCATCCGGACCACCGGCCTGCGCCTTGGTCATCAGGGCGGCGCCTTCCAGCGCATCCAGCGTGACATCCTGTCCGGCGTGCAGCTTCAATTCGAAGCCGTGCCGCCAGGTGGCGAACTCGTCGGTCCATGCCTCCACGGCATAGACGTAGCGGCCGATTGCCGCCGGGATGAACGAGCCACTCCAACGGTCGTTGACCACCAGCGCCATCGGCACCCGATTCCAGTCGCGGTCCTGCTCGCGGCGCCAGACAATAGCGGCCGCGATGATCTCGTGGCCGTCGCGGTAGAGATCCGCGAACACCTCGATCGGCTCGCCGACGATCCGTTTGATCGGAAAACGGCCGCCGTCGATGATCGGGTAGATATTTTCAACATGAAACGCGCCGGCGGCGACGCTTTCAACGATTTGGGTATTTTTGTTCACAGTGCTGCCAGCGACATGGAGATGTCGTCCCGTTTCGAGTTGCGGAAAAGAGACGGTGCGATCATATACAAAGCCCCGTGACAGGCGTTTGGTTCCAACTGGAACTGAGCTTAGATCGACGCGTTGAAAACGGCTATCCTCTTCCTGAAATTAACAAATTTCGCAGCGATCTCGGTTTGTTGCGATGCAAACAGCGTGCCGTATGGACCTTTTTACCAAAGCTGCCGAACTCGGAATTCAAACCGGTTTTCATGACGGACAGGGGGAATGGCACACCACCGATGCCGAAGCCCTCAAGATCATTCTGGATGCCATGCCGGTGCGAACCGCGCACCGCTTTCTCGACAGCTCGGTGGTCCTGCGCGCCGGCGAGGCGTGCCGCACAATACTGACCGAAGCGGCAAGTTTCCCGCTGCAATGGAAAATCAGTTCGGCCGGGAAAACCATCGCGGAGGGCACGACCGCCGACCGCAATATTGATTGGCCGGAGCAGCTTCCGTCCGGCTTCCATCGCGTCGAACTGACCGATGCGTCGCTGTTTTCCGAAGAGGCACCGTTCATCGTCGCTCCCGCGAAAGCGTTTGCCGGCGAGTTCGATCGTTCGTGGATTCTCGCGGTGCAGTTATATGGCGTGCGATCAGAGCGTAATTGGGGCATCGGCGATTTTACCGATCTGCAATCGCTTCTTCATTTGGCGGCGCGTCTGGGTGCCGGCGGCGTCGGCCTCAATCCGCTGCATGCATTGTTCGACGACCGCCCGGCGGAGTGCAGCCCGTATTCGCCGAACAGCCGGCTGTTTCTCAACCCGTTATATATTGACATCGAGGCGCTGCCGGAATTCGCGGCCCATGACAGTGGCGATGTGCTGGCCAATCTGCGCGCCACGCCGGTAGTCGATTATGTGGAGGTCGCCAGGCTGAAGGCGGTTGCGCTCCGCGCGGCATTCGAGGAATTCTGCGGCAACCCTGACAGCGCGCGGCAGGCGGCGTTTGCGTCGTTCCGCGTCGAGCGCGCGCCGTTGCTGACGCGCTTCGCCTGTTTCGAGGTGCTGCGCCACAAATTCCAGACCGCATGGTGGGATTGGCCGGAGGAGTGGCAGCATCCCGACGACGGCCAATGCGAGAGACTGCGCGCCGGACCGGATGGCCGCGAAGTCGCCTTCATCGAATATGTGCAGTGGAATGCCGACCTGCAGCTCAAGCAATGTTTCGACCTGACGGCCGAGCTGGGAATGAGCGTCGGGCTGTATCTCGACGTCGCCGTCGGCGTGCAGAGCGGCGGCTTTGACGCCTGGAACGAGCAAATCGCGATCTCGCGGCATCTGTCGATCGGCGCACCGCCGGACGCGCTGCAGCCGGCCGGGCAGAACTGGGGCCTCGCCGGCTTCAACGGTGCCGGTCTCGAGGTGCAGTCCTTCGCGCCGTTCCGCGAGATGCTGCGCGCCGCGATGCGCTATGCCGGTGCGATCCGTCTCGACCACGTGCTCGGACTGAACCGTCTCTACGTGGTGCCGCACGGCTATGCTGCCGACAACGGCGCCTATGTCAAAATGCCGCTGCAGGCGCTGCTGGCGGCGACCGCGCAAGAAAGCATCGCCAATCGCTGCGTGGTGATCGGCGAGGATCTTGGCACCGTGCCGGAAGGGTTTCGCGACCAGCTCGCGGCCTGGGGCCTGTGGTCCTATCTGGTGATGATGTTCGAGCGCGACGATCGCGGCGGGTTTCGCGGCATTGGCCATTACGCGCCGCACGCGCTGGTGACCTTCAACACCCACGATCTGCCGACCTTTGCCGGCTGGCGCAGCTTCGCCGATCTGGTGATGAAGCGCGGACTCGGCATCGACCCGGGCGAGAGCGACGAATCGCGTCACCACGCCATCGACATGCTGAACCAGGCGCTGCGTGACCAGGACATCTTCCGCGAGGATTTTTACGGCGTGGCGCAATTTCTGTCGCGGACGCGGACTCGGCTGTTGGCGATCGCGCTGGAAGATCTGCTCGGGGTGGTGGACCAGCCCAATATCCCGGGCACCATCGACGAGCATCCGAACTGGCGGCAGCGCTTGCCGGTATCGGTTGATCACATCGTCGACGCCATCGATCGCGATTCGTTGAACATGGCCACTGCCGACCGGCAGCCGGTGATGGTCGCCTGATCCCCTGACCTGATGGAAACTCATTGGCTGCTCTGATTGAAGACTACGCCCTGATCGGCGACTGCGAAACCGCCGCGCTGGTCAACCGCGACGGCTCGATCGACTGGTTGTGCTGGCCGGCATTCGATTCCGACGCCTGCTTCACGGCGCTGCTTGGTGATCGCAAGCATGGCTATTGGCAGATCGCGCCGGCGGGCGAGATTACGAAATGCTCGCGACAATATCGCGGCGACACGCTGATTCTGGAAACCACGCTGGAGACGGCCGACGGCGCGGTGACGCTGATCGATTTCATGCCGCCGCGCGGCGCAGCCTCCGACGTGGTGCGGATCGTTCGCGGTGATCGGGGCCGCGTGCCGATGCGGATGGAGCTGGTGATCCGGTTCGGATTTGGCGTCAACATTCCCTGGATGAAGCGCACCGAGGACGGCGCGCTGCTCGGCATCTGCGGGCCGGACATGGTGGTGTTGCGGACGCCGGTCGAAAGCCGCGGCGAAAACCTCACGACGGTCGCGGACTTTGTCGTCGAGGCCGGGGACAGCATGCCGTTCGTGCTGACCTATGGTCCGTCGCATCTCAAGGTGCCGGCGCCGATCGATTGCGCCGGCGCCTTGCAGGACACCGAGCAGTATTGGCTGGAATGGAGCGCGCGTTGCACCTATCGCGGCGAGCATCGCGATCTGGTGATGCGCTCGCTGATCACGCTGAAGGCGCTGACCTATGCGCCGTCCGGCGGCATCGTCGCGGCGCCCACGACGTCGCTGCCGGAAAAGCTCGGCGGTAGCCGCAACTGGGACTACCGCTATTGCTGGCTGCGCGACGCCACCTTCACGCTGGTCGTGCTGATCAACAGTGGCTACACCGAGGAGGCGCTGGACTGGTATCACTGGCTGTTGCGCGCCGCCGCCGGGGCGCCGGCCGACATGCAGATCATGTATGGCATCATGGGCCAGCGTCGGCTGCTGGAATGGGAAGCCGATTGGCTGCCGGGCTATGAGGGCGCGCAGCCGGTGCGGATCGGCAATGCCGCGCATGCGCAGTTGCAGCTCGACGTCTATGGCGAACTGGTCGATGCCTTCCACCAGTCGCGGATCGCCAAGCTCGAACTCGACGGCGAGACCTGGGCCGTCGAGCATCAGGTGCTGGAGCATCTCGCCTCGGTCTGGGACCAGCCCGATCACGGCATCTGGGAGCGCCGCGGCGACGGCGCGCATTATGTGTTCTCGAAAGTGATGTGCTGGGTGGCGTTCGATCGCGGCATCAAGAGCGCGGAAAAATTCGGCTTCAATGCGCCGCTCGCGCGCTGGCGAACGCTGCGCGACACCATCCATCGCGAGGTGTGCGACAAGGGCTTCAATGTCAAGATGAACGCTTTTGTCGAGTATTACGGCGCCGATGTGCTCGATGCCAGCGTGTTGCTGTTGCCGGCGGTGGGCTTCCTGCCGTCGTCCGATCCGCGCGTACAGGGGACCCTCGCCGCCACCGAAAAATACCTGATGCGCGACGGTTTCGTGCTGCGCCACGATCCGCGCGAACAGACCGGCGAGGAGCAGCCGATCGAGGGCGCCTTTCTGGCGTGCAGCCTGTGGCTGGCGGATGCCTATCTGCTGGCTGGCGAAATCGCCAAAGCGGAGGCGCTGTTCGAGCGCGTCGTCGGCATCGCCAATGATGTCGGTCTGCTGGCGGAGGAATATGATTCCATCGCCGGGCGCCAGACCGGCAATTTCCCGCAGGCGCTGACCCATATCGCGCTGGTCAACACCGCGCACAATTTGTGCGCTGCGAAGCATACCGCCGCCAAGCCGGCGATGCAGCGCTCGGAGTAGCGCTACCCGCGGGACGGCGGCGGATGAGTTGAACCGGCTCGAACAGAAATCGCTTTACGCCAGCGTGATCGTATCGATCTCCGCCATTTCCTCGGCGCTGAGCTTCCACTCGATGGCCTTGACGTTCTGTTCGATCTGCTCCGGTGTCGAGGCGCCGGCGATGACGCTGGAGACTTGCGGGCGGGCAGCGAGCCAGGAAAATGCCAGTTCGAGCATGGTGTGGTCGTGGGCCTTGGCGAAGGCGGCGAGTTTCTCGACGATCGCCTCGTTGCGCGGGTTGAGGTAGCGCTGCTGCATCGACGGCGTCTTGCCGAAGCGGGTGTCGGCGGCAATGATCTTGGCGCCCACATATTTGCCGGTCAGCATGCCGCCGGCGAGCGGGAAGAACGGCAACAGGCCGAGATTATATTGCTGCGCGGCGGGGATCAGCTCCTTCTCGTGCTCGCGCACCAGCAGGCTGTATTCATCCTGGCACGACACGAAGCGGCCGGTGCCGAGGCCGCGCGCGGTGAATTCGGCCTCGGCGATGCGCCAGGCCGGGAAATTCGAATTGCCGATATAGCGGATCTTGCCCTGGCGGACGAGGTCCTCCAACGCGCGCAGCGTCTCCTCGATCGGCGTCAGCGGATCGAAGTCGTGCTGCTGGTAGAGGTCGATCCAGTCGGTCTTGAGCCGGGTCAGGCTGGCTTCGACGGCGGCCATGAT
>NZ_JANXTC010000049.1:0-7692 GCF_025356345.1 Tardiphaga sp. | reverse complement strand
CTGATCTTGCCGCGCTTGATGCTGACAACGCCGTTCGCCGGCGGGGTGATCATCCGAATGGTAGGCAACGCGCCGGAGGTGCAGTCGGGCTGAACATTGAGATAGACTCCGACCTGAAAGCTCTTCCCGGTCGCGCCCCTGGCGGTTCGTTCGACGATAGGGGCGGGGGCAGGAGCTGCTTCTTCAGCACCCGCTGGTAAAATGGAACTGGCGACGGCCACCAAGCCGCCCAGCAAACAAGCCACCACCACCCATTGTCGGCCCATGCCATCGCTCTCGTCGTCGGTCTGATCCATGCACCTGCCGCGCAAGCAGGATGTCGTAAAAGGCCAGCAATTTCAATTGGTCGCCGTTCTGTAGCACTTCTCTCCCGCGCTGGGCCGCACCCGCCATCGCGGTGTAATTCTTTGAATCAAAACGTGTTTGGGTAACCCGCCCGGCCATTCGCCACATTTGTGACGGCATGTTAGGAGAATGGCACGGCAGACCTCCCGCTGATCGGGACGTGTCGGGTGAATTTCGGGGTTTTTGATGGTTTCCAGGGAATCGACAAGTCCGGGTGCTGACCGCATGATCCGGGTCGGCGTGGTCGGCGCCGGCGTGATGGGCACCAACCACGGCCGGGTGATGGCCGGGCTGCCGGGCATCGAACTGGTCGGCATCGTCGATCCCTTGCCCGAACACCGCGCCCGCGCCGAGAAGCTGATCGGCTGCACCACGTTCGCGGAGCTGGATGCGCTGATCGCCGCCGGCGTCGACGCCGTCACCATCGCCGCGCCGACCCATCTGCACCACCAGGTGGCGCTGGCCTGCATCGCCAAGGGCATCCACGTTCTGGTCGAGAAGCCGATCGCCTCCACGGTGGCGGAGGGCCGCGACATCGTCGAGGCGGCCCAGCGCGCCGGCGTCACGCTGATGATCGGCCATGTCGAACGCTTCAATCCCGCCGTCGCCGCCATCAAACAGGCGATCAAGGATGAGGACATTCTCTCGATCGCCATCACCCGGGTCGGCCCGTTCCCGCCGCGGATGTCCGATGTCGGCGTGGTCATCGATCTCGCGGTGCATGACATCGACCTGATCCGCTGGTTCACCGAATCCGACATTGTCGAGGTGCAGTCGCAGCTCGCCAATGCCATCGCCGAGCGCGAGGACATCGCGCTGCTGCAGTTCCGCACCGCCTCCGGCGTGCTGGCGCATATCAACACCAACTGGCTGACGCCGTTCAAGGCGCGCACCGTCACGGTGGCAACCCGCGGCAAATATGTGATGGGCGATCTGCTGACCCGCCAGGTCACCGAATGTTTCGGCTTCAAGACCGACGGCAGCTATTCGATGCGGCATCTGCCGGTCGGCCAGGACGAGCCGCTGCGGGCGGAATTGCTGGCGTTCCTGTCCGCGGTCCGCACCGGCGACACGCCGGCGGTCACCGGCGAGCAGGGCGTCGCCTCGCTCGAAATCGCGATCGAGTGCCTGGGAGCGCCGAAGAAGCCGGCGGCGACCGCCGCGCGTCCGCTGCCGCGCAAGGTGGTCGGCTAGGCTATCCGTTCGTCGCGCTTGCGCGGCGTCGTTCAACATTCATTTGCAGGCCCAGAATGAACCAGCACACCCGCATCGACCCGGTTCCCTTCATCGATATCGGCGCGCAGCGCCGTCGTCTTGGCGCGTCGATCGACGCGGCGGTCGGCCGCGTGCTCACCCATTGCCAGTTCATCAACGGCCCCGAAGTCACCCAGCTCGAGGCCGCTTTGGCCGCCTATAGCGGCGCCAAACATGTGATCGGCTGCGCCAGCGGCACCGATGCGCTCTTGATGGTGCTGATGGCCAGGAAGGTCGGCCCCGGCGACGCCGTGTTCTGTCCGTCCTTCACCTATTGCGCCACCGGCGAGGCCGTGGCGCTGACCGGCGCGACGCCGGTGTTCGTCGATGTCGACGAGACAACGTTCAATATCGATATCGCCTCGCTGCGGCGCGCGATTGCCACGGCCAAAAAACTTGGCCTGACGCCAAAGGCGATCATTCCGGTCGACCTGTTCGGCCAGCCGGCCGATCACGATGCCGTCGCGGCGATCGCCAGGGCCGAGGGCCTGTTCGTGCTCGACGATGCCGCGCAGGCGTTCGGTGCGAAATACAAGGGCAAGCGTCTCGGCACCGCGGCGCTCGCCACCGCCACCAGCTTCTTCCCCGCCAAGCCGCTCGGCTGCTATGGCGACGGCGGCGCCATCTTCACCGATGATGATGAACTCGCCGATGTGCTGCGCAGCATCCGCGTCCACGGCCAGGGCTCGGACAAATACGACAATGTCCGCCTCGGCCTGACCGGCCGGCTCGACACCATCCAGGCGGCGGTGCTGCTCGAAAAGCTGAAGATTTTTGACGACGAGATCGCCGCCCGCAACAAGGTGGCGGAGCGTTATGCGCGCAGCCTCGGCAATATCGTCACCGTGCCGCGGGTCACCGCCGGCAATGAGTCGATCTGGGCCTGCTACACCATTCGGCTGCCCAAGGGCACGGACCGCGCCGCCTTCGCCGCCTCGTTGCAGGCGCAGGGCGTGCCGACCGCGATCTATTACGTCAAGTCGATGCACATGCAGACCGCCTATCAGGCCTATCCGGTCAGCGATGCCGGGCTGCCGGTGTGCGAGGCGCTGTCCGCCGACGTCATCAGCCTGCCGGTGCATGCCTATCTGGACGAGCCGACCCAGGACCGCGTCATCCAGGCGGTGCGCGATGCGCTGGCGTAGCGTTCGTTCCCCGGACGCCGCGCACTGCGCCTCGCTTTGGGCGTGGTGCGCTGCTGATCCGGGGTCCCGGTTATTTTCGAAGATGCCACCGGGATTCCTGATCCGCGCAGCAGCGTGAAGAACGCCGCGGCGCGTCCGGGACATGAGAACGTCGCTGCGATTTCTCCGCAATCCCCATTTGGCCTTATCGCCGCATGCTGTAAAAGCCGCGCATGCTTGGACGTATTTTCACCGTCGGTGGTTACACGCTGCTGTCGCGGATCACCGGATTTGCGCGCGACATCCTGCTCGCCGCGATTTTGGGGGCCGGGCCGATCGCCGACGCCTTCTTCGTCGCGTTGCGGCTGCCCAATCATTTCCGCGCCATCTTTGCCGAAGGGGCCTTCAATGCCGCTTTCGTGCCGGCCTATGCCCATGTTCATGGCCGCGGCGGCGAGATCTCGGCGCGGCTATTCGCCAACCGGATCTTCACGCTGCTGTTCGTGTCGCAGGTCGTGCTGCTGATCGTGGCTTTGCTGTTCATGCCGCAAGCGATGAGCCTGCTGGCACCCGGTTTCACCGACGATCCCGAGCAGCGCCGCCTCGCCATCGATCTGACGCGCATCACTTTTCCCTATCTGCTGCTGATCACGCTGGTGACGCTGTATGGCGGCATGCTCAACGTCATCAACCGTTTTGCCAGCGCCGCCGCGGCGTCGATCTTCCTCAATATCTCGATGATGGCGACCTTGGCGCTGGCGGTGCTGTTTCCCACCGCTGGCCACGCCGCCGCCTGGGGCGTGCTGATCTCCGGTTTCCTGCAATATTTCCTGCTCGCCGGTGATCTCGCCCGCCATGGCGGCCTGCCGCGCTTCGCGCCGTTGCGGCTCGACGAGGACGTCCGCGCCTTCTTCCGCGCGCTGGGGCCGGCAACCCTGGGCTCGATGGGCACCCAGGTCGCGCTGTTCGCCGACACCATCATCGCCACCTTCCTGCCGGTCGGCGCGCTGTCGGCGCTGTATTACGCCGATCGCCTCAATCAGTTGCCGATCGGTGTGATCGGCATCGCGATCGGCACCGTGCTGCTGCCGGAAATGTCGCGGCGCATCACCGCGGGGGATGATGCCGGCGCGATGGCCTCGCAGCGCCGCGCCTTCGAATTCACGCTGCTGTTCTCGGTGCCGTTCGTGGCCGCGTTTCTCATGGTGCCCGACGTCATCATGCGCGCGATGTTCGCCCGCGGCGCGTTCACCAAGGCCGACGCCGCGGTCGCCGCCGCCACGCTCGCGGCCTACGCGATCGCGCTGATTCCGTTCGTGCTGATCCGTAGCGCGATTGCGACCTTCAACGCCCGCAAGGATACCACGACGCCGATGAAGGCGGCGCTGACCGGCATCGCCGTCAACGTGCTGCTGAAAATCCTGCTGATGGGCTCGCTGGCGCAGGTCGGACTGGCGCTGGCCACGGCGGCGGGCGCCTGGGTCAATCTGCTGCTGGTGATCGGTTTCGCGGTGCGGGCCGGCTATCTGCGGTTCGACCGCGGTTTTGTCATCTCGCTGCTGAAATTCTTCATGATCGGCGTCGTGCTGGCCGCAGCCTTGTGGCTCGCCGCGCGCTTTGCCGCGGTGCACTTCGCCGCGATGAGCACGCTGCGCGACGAAGCCGCGCTCGGCGTGCTGATCGGCGTTACTGTGGTGGTCTACGCCGCGCTGGTGCTGCTGTTGTTCGGCCGCCGCTGGCTGCGCGCGCTGGTGCGCAGTTAGGTCACATTTGCGCTGGCTGCCGTTCCGCTGCACAATGGATAAAATCTAAATTGTCGGCGGAGACACCATGGCCCCCATCAAATTCGGCGTCGGACAAAGCGTCCTGCGCAAGGAAGACGACGCTCTGATCCGCGGCAAGGGCCGCTACACCGACGACCACGCGCCGCGGACGCTGCACGCGCTGGTGCTGCGCTCACCGCATGCCCACGCCACCTTCAAGCTCGATGCCGCGCGCGCGCGAACCTTGCCAGGTGTCGGCGCCATCCTCACCGCGGAGGACGTCAAGGATCTTGGCGGCCTGCCATGCCTGTTCAATCTCCCGGACACGCCCTTCACCGGTCCGGACTACGCCATTCTCGCGTCCGGCACCGTGCGCCACGTCGGCGACGCGGTGGCCTTCGTGGTGGCCGAGACCATCGATCAGGCGCGCGACGCTGTCGAGGCCATCGAGGTCGAATGGTCGCCGCTGCCATCCGTCAACGGCCTCGTCAACGCCGTGAAGTCCGATGCGCCACAGGTCTGGCCCCAGCATGCCGGCAATTTGCTGTTCGACGTGCCGATCGGCGACAAGAAGGCGGTCGACGCGGTATTCGCCTCCGCGCCGGTGATCGCCGAAGTCAAAATCGTCAATCCGCGCGTCATCATCAACTACATGGAGACCCGTGCCGCGATCTGCGAATATGACGCCGCGCGCGATCATATGACGCTGACGATCGGCAGCCAGGGCAGCCACCGGCTGCGCGATATTCTTTGCGATAATGTTCTCAAGATTTCCAAGGACAAGATGCGGGTGATCTGCCCCGATGTCGGCGGCGGTTTTGGTACGCGGCTGTTTCCGTACCGTGAATATGCGCTGGTGGCCGTAGCCGCGAAAAAGCTGCGCAAAAACGTCAAATGGGCCGCGGATCGCACCGATCACTTTCTCGGCGACTCGCAGGGTCGCGACAACGTCACCCATGCCCGCATGGCGATGGACAAGGATGGCAAGTTCCTGGCGATGGATGTCGACCTGATGGCCGATATGGGCGCCTATCTATCGACCTTCGGGCCCTATATCCCGCATGGCGGCGCCGGCATGCTGCCGGGGCTTTACGATATCCAGGCGTTTCATTGCCGGGTCCGCACCGTGTTCTCCAACTCGGTGCCGGTCGATGCCTATCGCGGCGCCGGCCGCCCGGAGGCGGCCTATGTGGTCGAGCGGCTGGTCGATGCCTGCGCGCGAAAGACCGGGCTTTCGCCGGATGCGATCCGCCGCAAGAATTTCATCCCGCCGAAGGCGATGCCGTACAAGACCGCCACCGGCAAAGTCTATGATTCCGGCGATTTCACCGCGCACATGAATCGGGCGATGGATGTCGCGGACTGGAAGGAATTTCCGAAGCGCGCGAGGGCTGCGAAGAAGTTCGGCCTGGTGCGCGGCATCGGCATGGCCACCTATGTCGAGGTCTGCGGCACCATGGGCGACGAGACCGCCAATGTGGCGCTCGGGGCTGATGGCGACATCACCATCCTGATCGGCACCCAGTCGACAGGGCAGGGCCATCACACCGCCTATGCGCAGATCGTGGCCGAACAGTTCGGCGTCGCACCCGAGCGGGTCCACATCATCCAGGGCGACACCGACAAGGTCGCCACCGGCCTCGGCACCGGCGGCTCGGCCTCGATCCCCACCGGCGGCGTGAGCGTGCAGCGCGCCACCCGAAAACTCGGGCTGGCGTTGAAGGAACTCGCCGCGGATGCGCTTGAAACCAGCGCGTCCGATCTTGAGATCGACAATGGCGTGATCCGGATCGCCGGCACCGATCGATCGATCAGCTTCGCCGATCTGGCGAAGAAGGCCGATCCGTCCAAACTCAATGCCGCCGAGACTTTCTCCAGTGCCGACGGCACCTTTCCCAACGGCACCCATTCGGTCGAGGTCGAGATCGACCCCGCCACCGGCAAGATCGCGATCGTCAATTACGTCATCGTCGATGATTTCGGCGTGACGCTGAATCCGCTGCTGCTGGCCGGCCAGGTCCATGGCGGCACCGTGCAGGGCATCGGCCAGGCGCTGATGGAGCAGGCGGTGTATGATCCGGCGGACGGCCAGCTCGTTACCGGCACCTTCATGGACTATGCGCTGCCGCGCGCCGCCGACGCCGCGCCGATCAGCTTCGAGACCCGCAACATTCCCTGCACCACCAATCCGCTGGGCGTGAAGGGGGCGGGCGAGGCCGGCGCGATCGGGTCCTGTCCCGCGGTCGTCAATGCCATCATCGAGGGCCTGAATCGCGAATACGGCATCGACCATATCGACATGCCTGCGACCCCGGAACGGGTGTGGATGGCGATCCGCGAGCAGGAGCGGCTGCATCGGCTGTAATGTCGCAGCCGCGGCCGGAATAGACCGCCGGCCGCGGGGTTATGGAAATGAGGCGTTAGATCGTCGCGCCTTCGAGGTCCGGGGACACCTGTCGTCGGCTGGGCGTTCAATCAAAACAGGGGATGTTGGCCGATGATGATGAAGATGGTGGTTGTCGCGGGAGTGTTGATGCTCGGCTTGGGTGCCGTGGCCGCGCAGCAGGACGTCGTGAAGGAGGCCCAGAACATCATGAAGGCGAATGGCCGGAATCTCGGTGGCGTGCTCAGCGCGATGGCCAAGGGTGACAAACCCTACGACCAGGCCGCCGTCGACGCGGCGCTGGCCCAGCTCGATGACACCGCCAGGAAGCTGCCGACCCTGTTCCCCGAAAGCACCAAGGGCCTGAAGCCGGAAGGTGACTACAGCTCCTCGCCGAAAATCTGGGAAGACAAGGCCGGCTTCGACGCCAAGATTGCCAGCTTCGCCAAGGTCGTCACCGACGCCAAGGCCAAGATCAAGGATCTCGACAGCCTCAAGGCCAATGTCGGCGGCATCGGCAAGGAATGCGGCAGCTGCCACGAGACGTTTCGCCTGAAAATCTGAGGCCGTTCCTCATTGCGGACCAATGGGTCCGGCTTTGTCGATCCGACAAAAGCACCATCGATAAGGGCGAACGCGATGCGTTCGCCTTTGATACTTCAAAAATCCGGCGGTTGATTGTTACTTCGTCACCTGACCGCGAATTTCGCCGGCCTTGTTGGCTTCGGTGTGGACGTTGACATAGTACTTGCCGGCGACAAGGTCAGCGGCCTGCGCATCGGCCAGGGTGGCGCTGCCCTCGCTCGGGCTGGTGGCGGGCGCG
>NZ_JANXTC010000010.1:0-4395 GCF_025356345.1 Tardiphaga sp. | reverse complement strand
ATTCGCCGCGGCGGAGCCGGTTATCGTGACCGCGACGCCCAGCGCCGACGCATCGACATTCTGGAAATTCGTCACCGCGACCGCGTCGCCTGTGGTCTGATCGGCGTTGGCGAGGTCGACGACCACAGCCGTTGCCAATTGCAGCGTGTTGGTGCCGGTGCCGCCATCTATCGTGGATTCGGTGCCCCGATAGACCGCGATATCGTCCCCTGCCCCGGCGACGATAGTATCGGCGCCGCCAGCACCGTCGATGAAATCATTGCCGGAGCCGCCGGTGATCACATTGGCGGCGCTGCTGCCGACCAGCATGTTGGCCCCGGTCGCCGAACCGGTCAGGTTGCTGATCCCGACCAGCGTATCGCCGCTGGCTAATCCCGCGGTACCGAGGCCTGTCGTCAGATTGGCACTGACACCATCGGCGGAGCCGCTGTAATCGACCGTGTCGATGCCGCCATTGCCGATGATGACATCGCCACCGCCGCTGCCAAGAAAGGTGTTGTTCGCGCTGCTGCCGGTCAAACGGTCGGAAAAATGGGACCCTTCGATATTTGTGAAATTCTGGATAACGTCGCCGGTGGCGTATCCACCGCTGCCGGTCCCTGCCGCCAGATCCACGGTAACGCCGGCATTCGAATATTTGTACGACAGCGTATTGTTGCCCACACCACCATCGATGGTATCGCGCCCGGCTCCGGCATAGACCAGATCGTCGCCACCGCCCGCGGAGATGATCGCGCCCGGAGGCGTCGCATTGAGCCCGTAGATTGTCGACTTTCCATCCGCCGACACGATCGCAACATCGGACGCGGTCGCAATGTCGCGGATGACGAACGTCTGGCTACCCGAATACAGATGGGCGGCGCCGGTCGCGTCGGTCGTACCGAACAGAATATTAAGATTGAAGCTTCCGAGAAAGCCGTTGGCATCGGGACGGGTGCCGTCGGTCGGCAACGTGTAGCGCAGCTCGAGCTGAAGATGGCTTGGATCGGCGACGTCGAGCTGTACCACCCAGTTCGCGCCGACCTGCGTGCCGTTGTTGATGGCGTAGCCGGTGGGAAGGTTGGTGACGGTCGCCGTCTTCGCCACCACGCCGGCATCCGGGAAGGTCACATGGACGTCGAGTAGACGCTCGGTCGTCCCCGAGGGCATCCGGTCCGGATTGGCCGCGTAGATAATATCGTTCTGTGCGGTACCGATGAAGGTGCGTGCCTGCTGCTGCACCGCGAAGGCCGGGTCGGTGGTCGCGGTGATGTCGGAGGCGGCACCCAGGATCTGCACGCCGCCCGAGGCGAGCGTGGTGGTCTGGTCGCCGGAAACTCCGAGCAGCACCACATCGAGGTGGGCCGCGCTGACGTTGCCAGTACCGCTGCCTCCCGCGGTCGCGTCCACAGTGGTGCCGGCCGCGGCCGCGACGTTATCCGCTGTGTGCCGCGAGCCCGGCGGTGAGCCGGACGAAGCCGGGATGGCGTCATCGGCCGGCTTCTTGATCGAACGATCGACCTGCGGCTCCGGCGGTTTGTCGAAATCAGCGACGCCTGTAAAACGCGAGGTCGGCGCCGCTGGCTGCGGTGGCGGTGACGGCGGGGTCTCGGACGCCGCCTGGTCCTTGGCGTCCCCCTGGTCCTTCGCAACATTGTCGCTTTGCTGCGCCTTAACGCCGGAGCCGATGATCGGTGAATTATTTTCATTGAGCAAATGCAGATCATCGACCAGTGACAGCATCTGCTGGGCGGAGACCGTCTTGTCGGAAAACGAAGCCTCCGAACTATCAGCGCCGACAAGGTTGAAGGCATAGCCGGGCAGGATAACCTTGGCGCCGTCCGGGAACAGCAAAACCAGGTCGACGTCCAGAATCGCGAACTTGGCCTCGCCGCTTGCGAAATCCAGCTTGAGCTGCGCGCCCGGAGGAACCTCGACGACGCTGATCGCGCCCGCGGCTGGGCGATGAACGGAAGTGACAATGGTTTCGCCAACGGCAGCGGACGCTATAGCGGTTGGCTTGTCGGCCGGCGAACGCGCCGAGGCATCGCCCTTGCTGCCACTCGAGGTGGTTTCAACAACATCCATGTAATGCAATCACCGGAACGAAATAAATATACGAATACAACGTCGACCAATATGTCGTGGGTATTATCATCGCGCTTTGCTAACCAATCATTAGCGTTTGATGGTCGGCGTCGCTTTCGCGAGGTCGAGGGTAACTCGCGATGTGCCCTTTACCCGCCGTTAACCGCTCGCTTGTCGCGGAAGTAGCCAGGCTTGCACCACCTCGACGTCAGTTCCGGATCGCCGTTTCAACCAGCCGGCCCATATTTCGCAAAATTCCGTAGCCGGCGCGCAATTGCTCGTACCGACTGTTGATGACGGTCTTCTGCATCGTGAAAACGACCATCCGGCTGTCCAGCACTTCGAACACGGTTCGCTTGCCAGCCTTGAATTGCTCCAGATAAAGCGTGTTGGCCCTGTTTGCCGTGCCGGTGCCCTGGATGGCCGCGGTCTCCTTGGTACGGTTGGCCGATAGCGACTGATAAAATCGGCGCAGGTTCAGCTCGATGCTTTCACGCTCATCCAGCGCCCTGAAATCATTTGCCTTACGATCTTCCCGGATGCGGTCCGACTGTGCCGCGACAATGCCACCGTCGAGTAATTTGTAGGACACCATCACCATCAGGCGGGAGTCGACGACCCCCTGGCTGGCGGGCGTGGTGCCTACATAATGCTTGACCAGTCCATCACCCTGAAGATCGATCCGCGGCAATCCCTGCGCGCGCTGTGATGCCAATTGCTGATCCAGTGACGTTCCGACGGCGTTCAGCGCGAGAAGCAATGGATTCTGTTGCTGCGCGGTCCTGAGCGCGACTTCAAGCGATGGTGGCACCTCGGAAAGAATGGTCGTCGGCCGGCGAGTTGGACTCGATTCAAGCTTGGTCAGACGGAAGAATTCATCCTGCGCGGTCTTGTACGCCGTCGAGATATCCGTCCGGAGCGCTTCCACTTCGATCACCTTGGACCTAATTCGATTGACGTCGGCCGCGGTTCCGTTGCCCTGATTTTCATTCAGCTTCACCAGATTGGCAAAGTTGTTCTCATCGACGACCACCTTGTCGATTATCGCGATCAGTTCATTCTGCTCCAGCAAGTTGAGGTAGGCATTGACAGTGCGCAGCGCGATGTCCTCGGCCTGATCCGCGAGACGTAGCCGCTCGGCCGAAACCACCGACTTGCTGCGGGTGATGTCGGCCTTCGCCGCGCCGAAATCATAGACGAGCTGTCGCAATGTGAAGCCGGCGTCCGAACGCGAGCTGCCTGGAATGGCTATTGAGCCAAACAAGTCCGGCGCATTGGCATAGGAGCCAAGATAGGAGCCGCCCGATCCCGCGAATACCTGCAATTGCGGTTTGGTCGCCCCTTGCGCGGTCCTGACGTCCGCCAGTGAACCGGTCACCCGGGCCGCCTGGGCTCCCATCAGCGGATGGCTGAGCACGGCGGCGCTGACGGCATCGCGCAACGATACTGTTTTGCCCTGAGAGCGGAGCGCGGTCGACGTGGCATTGCCATCACCGGATGGCGGCGCCGGGATCCTTGCCGCGGCGAACAGGCCAACCATGCTCGACGACGCGCCTGCGATCTGCGGATAGACCGCCTTGCGGTCCGCTTCGGGCTTCGCTGCTCCGCTGCTCACCGACCGGACCGTGCCGCGCAAGGCAAGCGTATCCAGACTAGCTGCGTCAGCCGCATCCGGTGTCACGATCGCGGCGGTCGTGATCTGGTCGGTCATCGCCGCCTGCGCGTTCATGACCCGCGGCGACGCACTGGCCAGCGTGGTTGCGGGATCAGAGGCAAGACCGGCGACGGCCGTCAGAAACGGGCTGTTCGGGACGCGCGCGGCGGTCACACAACCCGCCAGGCCAACCGCCGGCAGCATAGCGATCAGAACTCGAACGACAACACGACTGATTTTTTTTTGGCGAAATACAATCTGAAAGGCGGCTCGTTCACGCTGCCGAATGGAACGCAATGCACCGCTCTTTTGCGAGCTGCGGGCGACTTCAAAAGAAGTTGATGCAATTACTCTCATGCAAACAGCACTTACAAAATGAATTACAGCACTAAAAAACGCGAAATTCAAAAACCGGAAAATGGTCTTCGTGGTAACCTCACTGTTAGTATTTCATTAGCGTTAATTGCGAGTTAAGCGGGCGTAATCACCACATCAAAAGCAATGAGACGATCAAAACAGGATCAATCGGATGATTTTGGCGGGCTGCGCCTGATGTATCGAATGCCCGATCCCGGTCAGCGGCGGCCGACCCGACCAGCGCAACGGATAGTCAGGCCAGCGCGTACACGATAGCTACCGGCCACGCATGCCGAATAGCGTCGACAGCAGACCTC
>NZ_JANXTC010000426.1:0-4913 GCF_025356345.1 Tardiphaga sp. | reverse complement strand
TTCCGGGTTCGTTCGCGGCTGGCGCCGCTCCCGCCCCGGAATGATAGTGAGTTACCCCCGCTCGCCGACCGGCGAGAACAGATAGCCGCCGCCGCGGATGGTTCGGATCACCGCCGGGTGGGCCGGGTCCGGCTCGATCTTGCGGCGGATCCGCATGATGCGCAGATCGACGGCGCGGTCGAAGGCTTCGGCGTCGCGGGCATTGGCGAGCTCCAGCAGCCGTTCGCGCGACAGCACCCGCTTCGGATTGGCGGCGAACACCTTTAATAGTCCGAACTCGGACGCTGTCAGAGGATGCTCGTTGCCGTCATCGTCGCGCAGCGCCTGCGCCTCGAGGTCGAGCCATTTGGTGCCGAACCGCACCAGATGATCCTTCGCCGCCTTCGCCGGCAAGGCTTCGGCTATCGTCGCGCCCTTCGGCGCGCTTCGCCGCAGCACCGAGCGAATCCGCGCCATCAGTTCGCGCAATTCGCAGGGCTTGGCGATGTAGTCGTCGGCGCCGAGTTCGAGGCCGACGACCCGGTCGATCGGGCTGGCGGTAGCGGTCAGCATGATCACCGGCACGTTGGTGCGGCTCTTGAGGTCGCGGATGATCGACAGTCCGTCTTCCTCGGGCATGTTGAGGTCAAGCACCACCAGATCGGGGACGCCGCTCTCGATCGCGGCGCGCAGGCTCCGGCCGCCGTCGCACAAGGTCACGGTGAAACCGTGCATCTTGAGATAGTCGCCGACCATCTCGCGGGCCGGGGCTTCGTCATCGACGATGATGATATGCGGGCTCTGGCTCATGGCTGGGCATCGGTTGTCGCGGGAAGCAGGATGGTGAAGGTGGCGCCCCGGCCGGGGCCGGGGCTGTGCGCGGCGACCTCGCCGCCATGCATGTCGACGATGCGCTTGACGATCGAGAGGCCGAGGCCGGTCGAGCTTTCGCCGGCGGTGGGTTTGGCCGACAGCCGCTGGAAGCGGCCGAACAGGCGGTCGAGATCCTCCGGCGACAGGCCGGCGCCCTCGTCGCTGACACTGACCTTGACGCTGTCGGCGTCGCCGGTGACCAGCAGCGCGATCTTGCCGCCGATCGGGCTGTATTTGATGGCGTTGCTGACGAGGTTGTCGATCGCCTCGCGCATGCGGTCGGAATCGCACATCGTGAGGTCGTGGTGGCTCAGCGCCGACACCAGGATCTCCTGCTGCTTGCTGATCGCCGACGGCTTGTTGGCCTCGGCGACGTCGCTGACCAGCGCCGAGATGTCGACCGGCTCGCGGCGGATGGTAATATCGAAGGCATCGGCCATGGCGTCGTTGATCAGATGATCGACCATCGAGGTCAGCCGACGTGTGGCGTCGCGGATATGCTCGACCTGGGCGACGATATTGTCCTTGGGCGAGCCGGCCGAGATCAATTCGGTCAGCATCTCTGTGCGACCGAGTATGACGCCGAGCGGGTTCTTCAAATCGTGAGCGACGGTGCCAAGAATCTCGTTCTTGAAGCCGTTGGCGCGTTGCAGCCGCAGCCATTGCGCCGACAGTCGGCGGTTGGCCTGGATCAGCGCGCGGGTGCGTTGCGCGACACGGTCCTCAAGCTGGGAGTTGGCCTCATGCAGCTGCTGGTACAAAATGACATTGTCAAAGGCGATCGACAGTCGGCTGCCGAAAATCTCGACCAGTGAGCGGTCGGTCTCCGACAATTGCCGCTCGGCCTGCAGCAGCACCACCACCTCGCGGCCGGAGCCGGTGCGGACATACAGCACCGTGCGCTGGTCGTCGAAATCATGACGGCGGCGGCGGAATGCGTCCTCCACCATCTGCCGCAGGTCGGGATCGAGCGAGTGTGGCGTCGGGCAACCGATGAAGCGGCTGTAGCAGCCGGAGCCGGCCAGCACCGCGAAGTCATCGCTGATCACGCCGCCGTCGCGCAGCACCAGGATCCCCGCGCAATCCACATTGAGCAGCGACGCGATTTGCGTCAGCACGCCTTCGGCAAGGCGCTGCATCGACTTGAAGTCGTACAAGGTCGAGGCGGCATCGATGATGATCTCGAGCCCGCGCCTTGTCTGTACCATGCGCTCGAGCTGCTGGTAGCTGCGCAGCGCCGCGGTCAGCGAGGTGAACAGTTTGTCGGCGGTTAGTTCGGTCTTCGCCTTGTAGTCGTTGATGTCATAGTCGACGATGACGCGTCGTTCCGGCGCCTGGCCGGGTTGGCCGGTGCGCAGGATGATGCGGACGGTCTCGTTGTGCAGCTGGTGGCGGATGAATTCGACGAGGTCGAGGCCGGCGGCATCGGTCTCCATGATGACGTCGAGCAGCACCGCCGCGATGTCCGGATTGTCCCGCATCAGGGTCTGGCCCTCGGCCGCGGAATAGGCCGACAGGATTTCCAGCGACTGGCCGTTCAGCGTGTAGTCGCTGAGCGCGAAGCGGGTGCCCTCGTGCACCGCGTGATCGTCATCGATCACCGCGATCTTCCATTTCCGCGCCGTGGACGGTTCCGCCACGTCGCCGGAATCTTCAATCAGATAGAGGAGATCGTCCTGGTCGGCCATTGCGGTGCTGCCCCGTCAAGTGAACCCGCGGCGCCGGTGAGGGCGCGCGGCATGATAATGCGAAAAGTCGTGCCTTGTCCCAGTCTCGACTCCAGCATCATGCGCCCGCCAAGCTGCTGGGTCACCAGATTGTAGACGATGTGGAGTCCGAGCCCGGTGCCGCCTTCGTTGCGGCGCGTCGTGAAAAATGGGTCGAATGCCTGACGCTGCACGTCCGGCGTCATGCCGGCGCCATTGTCGGCAAAGCTGATCTCGATGTCGTCGCCGCGCAGCCGGGCGGCGATGGTAATGGTGCCGGCGCGGCCGTCGGGAAAAGCGTGGTTGACGGCGTTGAGGAACAGATTGGTCAGAATCTGGCCGTAGGAGCCGGGATAGCCGTCGATCAGCAGCCCGTCCGGCACGTCGATCGCCAGCGCGATAGGCGACTTCTTCAGTACCGGACGCAGGCTGGCGACGATCTGCTCGGTCGCCTCGGCTAGGCTGAACTGCCGGCGCTCGGCATGCGAGCGGTCGACCGCGACCTGCTTGAAGGACTGGATCAGCTCGGCAGCGCGGTGCAAATTGGCGACCAGTTGCTGAGCCGCGTCACGCGAGGTGCGGACAAATTCTTCCAGCTGCGAGCGCTTCAGCGGGGTGCCGGAGCGCAGTTCGGCCGCGAACATGTCGCTGCGCCGTGAAAAGCTCGACGCCACCGTCAGGCTGATGCCGATCGGGTTGTTGACCTCATGGGCCACGCCGGCGACCAGCCCGCCGAGCGCGGCGAGGCGTTCGGCATCGATCAAATTCTGCTGCGCGGCATTCAATTCCAGCAGCGCGCTCTCGGCCCTCTCCTTGGATGCCCGCAGTTCGTTCTCGGTCTCCCGCTTAGCAATCGCGTTCTCGCGGAAGATATCGACCGCGCGGGCCATCGCGCCGACCTCGTCGCGGGCATTGGTGCCCTGCACCCGGCGACCGTAGTCGCCGGAGGTGATGGCCCGCATCGCTATCATGATCTGTTGCAGCGGCAGCCGGATGCTGAGGGCGATGACGATGCCGGCGATGATGATGACCGCGAGAAAGCCGGCGGCGATCACCATCACATTGCGCGAGATCGCCGCCAGCGTGTGGTCGAAGGTCGCCTGCGCGTTCTGTTCGCGCTGCCGCATCTTCACCGACAGGCCATCGATGACGCCGATGGTATCGGCCTGGCTGGCGTCGATCGAATTGCGCAGCAGGTCGGTGCGGCCGGTGAGCTGCTCTGACAATTTGGCAAGGCCGCGGCGCAGCGCCACGGCGCGGTCCTTCAGCCGCTGCAGCGCGATCCGCTGCAGGTCGTTGTCGGCAAGGTCGGTCATGACCGGAATGGTGCGCTCGATGGTCTCGGTATTGCGGCGGGCTTCCTCGGCCGAGGCCGAGGCCAGTGACAAATAATAGGCGTTGGCGGCCACCAGCATCGCGGTGAAGGCCTCGCGCGATTTGCCGAGCGCCGGCCAGATCAGGGCGTCGCGCTGTCCGGTGGCGCCCTCGATGATCGAATATAGCCCGGCCATGTCCTTGGCGGGGCTGAGCACCTGGTCCTCATAGGTCCTGGCAATCGTGGTCTGCAGCGCGCGCAGTTCGCCAAAGCCTGACAGGAAGCGTTCTGTCACGCGCTCCAGCTCGGCCACCGAGCCGGACAGGATCGGGTCGTTGGAGGCACGGCTGTTCAGCGTGCCGAGCACCGCCTCGCGCAGCAGCAGAATCTCGGCGAACAAATCGGGGCTGGGCTGGTTGATGTAGCGGTGAATCAGATTCTGCAGCCGTCCGGTCTCGCTTTCCAGCAGGGCGAGGATCTGGTCGGACTGCCGGACCTGGCGGACGTCGTCCCAGGCCGAGGAAAGCACCTGCGAACCGCTCCAGATCAGACCGGCCAGCACCAGCACCACGGCGGAATTCAGCGCCGCGATCGACAGGATGCGCCAGCGGATCGGAATCGCGCGCACAAGTCCAACGATGCCGGTACGGCCCTGCGCCGCCAGCCCCTCCTGCCCGGAAACTCCGTTATACTCGCTTGTCACCACGGATGTGTCATCCGGCCTCGCGAAAGGTTCATCGGATCAAACGCCGTCCGGCTGAACCTTTGCCCTGTCCTGCACGCTAACCGACAGGGTATTCCAGGAAGGCCGGATGCGCCAACCTAGCAGAATGGCCGATCTGGCGGCTGTTGCACGGCGAAAATCCTTGATTTATTGACGGCGTCCGAAGCCGGGTGCCGTCCTGAAGGACAGTTGCGGATGCGGAAGTCGCTGTTGCGTTGCGTCGCGTTGCTCGCCCTGGCCGTGCCGCTGGTATCACCGGCGCAGGCCGCCATCGAGCTACAGTGGTGGCACGCCATGTCCGGCGAACTCGGCCGGC
>NZ_JANXTC010000009.1:0-11478 GCF_025356345.1 Tardiphaga sp. | reverse complement strand
GCCGCTTCCGGCCATATTCCGCCGCGCATGCGCCAGTTCCTGATCGCGGTCGGCGTGCTGGTACTGGCCGGGGCTGGACAGGCCGCGTCGGCGCCAAGCTCGATCCCCACCGCCAGCGGCGTCGTCGCCAGCCTCGCAGCGCTTGGCCTGGGCGGCATGATGGCCTTTTGCGGCGCCCATTTTGCACTGCGGAAGGCCTGATCGTCCGACATGAAAATCGCGCGGGTTTCCCCGCGCGATGTCCTTGTGATGCAGTACGGCGGGGATCAGCTCGCGGCGCGCATGTTGATCTTGCCTTCGGCCAGCGAGGTCAGCTTCTTGTCGGTGGCCTTCTCTTCGTCGAGCGTCTTCTGCAGCACGTCGGCGCAGTCGTTGCGGCCGAGCTGGCGCGCCCAGGCGATCAGGCTGCCATAGCGAACGATCTCGTAATGCTCGGCGGCCTGCGCGGCGTTGATCAGAGCCGCGTCGAGCACGGCCTTGTCATCGACCTCGCCGGCGGTCTCGTCGGCCTCCTTGATGATGCCGTCGATCGCCGGGCAGTTCACCGCCTTGACCTCGGCGCCATGCATCTTGAACACCTGTTCAAGCCGCTGCACATGCACCTCGGTCTCTTCCAGGTGAGTCATAAAACCCTGCTTGAGCTGCGGATCGGTGGCCTTGTCGGCCATCTTCGGCAGCGCCTTCACCAACTGCTTTTCGGCATAATAGATATCCTGCAGCTGGTGCACGAACAGATCGTCCATGGTCTTGATGTCTTTGGTGAACAGTCCCATTGCTGCTATCCTGCGGCTGGAGCGAACCCGCGCCCGCGGCACTTCGTCTCGCTCGGTTTCGATATTTCAGTAACCGGCGCCGGTGAACCTTGTTCCTCCAGAAAGCCGCTTTCAGCATGGAACATCGGCTCGCTCCGCCCTATATGAAACGTAGCAGTGCGCGGATCGCGCAATCCTGCTAACGGTTTTCGGGGTAATGTTGGCAAGATGTCGGCGGGTATTTGGCAACCTTCGCCGCTGTTAACGCTAGCCTTGTCAAGGACTGCACAACGCGTCGTTTTTGCCGTAAGGGTTCTGGCTGATGAGTGAACTTCGCGTATGAGTGAATTGGTCGCCGCTTGCTGTCTCACGCCCCCATCGACTTTCCCCCTGTTCGCGTTCCGCCGGGAGGGCGCATGCAACGCATGCTGACCGCGCTCGGGCGCGGCTTCAAGCGATACATCGGCTGGAAACGGCTTGGTGTCGCGGTAAGCCTGGTTGTGATTGGCCTTGCCATCACCCATCTGGTCCGCACCCTGAAGGGCGTGGACGCGGCCGTGATCCTGTCGGCGATCGCCGAGAAGTCACCGATGCAGATCGCGCTGGCCGCGCTGTGTGTGCTGGGCGCGTTCGGCACGCTCACCTTCTACGATTACTTCGCGCTGAAAACGATCGGCAAGACCCATGTGCCCTACCGCATCGCGGCGCTGTCGAGCTTCACCAGCTACACGATCGGCCACAATATCGGCGCAACCGTCTTCACCGGTGGCGCGATCCGGTTCCGGATCTATTCCGACTATGGCCTCTCGGCCATCGACGTCGCCAAGATCTGCTTCATCTCCGGCCTGACCTTCTGGCTCGGCAACACCTTCGTGCTCGGCATCGGCATGATCTGGCATCCGCAGGCCGCCTCGGCGATGGACCTGCTGCCTGACGCGGTGAACCGGATGATCGGATGCGCCGGCCTGGCCGGCATCGCCGCCTATCTGGCGTGGCTGTCGGTCGGCAAGGGACGCCGCGAGCTAGGCCAGAACGGCTGGAAGGTAACGCTCCCCTCCGCCCGGCTGACCCTGCTGCAGATCCTGATCGGCGTGGTCGATCTCGGCTTCTGCGCGCTGGCGATGTATCTGCTGGTGCCGAACGACCCCGGCATCGATTTCGTGTCGCTGGCCGTGGTGTTCATCCTCGCCACTTTGCTCGGCTTTGCCAGCCACGCGCCGGGCAGCCTCGGCGTATTCGACGCCGCGATGCTGGTAGCGCTGCCGCAATTCGGCCGCGAGCAGCTGGTGGCGACGCTGGTGATGTTCCGGATCCTGTATTTTCTGATCCCCTTCGCCGTCGCCATTGCCATCATGGGTAGCCGCGAGCTGTGGCTCAGCGTCGTGATCCCCTGGCAACGCGGGCGCGCGGCGGGAGAGGCTCAACGTCTCGCCGCGTCTTCCGCGGTGGCGCCGCGGCCGGTCAAGCGTCAGGCTCAGGGCTAGGACAGCGCGGCCCGTTGGCTTCCGGCTGCCTTCCTCTTATTTCCGCCCCATAGCTGACATTGATGATCGCCATGACCTCATCCCATTTGCGACGTTCGTTCACCCTGCTCGCTCTGCTGCTCGGCTTGCTCGGCGCCCTGCCGATCGAGCGCGCGGCGGCGCAGTCTTCCGGACCGATGCAGATCTCCTGGGAGGTGCGCAACCGGTTCCGGCTATTCCGCGAGGAGCGCGACTTCCAGCTTCATGCGGAAGCGCTGCGCAACCGCGGCATCCTGGCTTCCGAGCAGGCGCTGGCGGTGCAGAGCGACGGCCGCGGCTGGGCGCGCAATACGCTCAGCCGGCTATGCGTCGATCTGGCCGGTAAGCTCAGCGAGCCCTGCACCCGCGACACCGTCAAGGAGAGCTATCTGACCCCGGTGGACCATCCGGTGACGCTGCGCCTGACCGGCGATGTTCCAGTCGGCGCGGTCTGCGCATGGACGCTGGATGATGGCGACGGTCCGCGGCAATCCAATTTCGACTGCGCCGAGCCGGTGGATTTTCGCGCGGTCTATGGCAAGCGGACAGTGGCGATCGTCGATGTCACCAGCGGCGGCGAGGCGCCGCAGCGCGTCACCACCGACATCAGGGTGCGCGACGTCCTGATCGCCGGCCTCGGCGATTCCATCGCGTCCGGCGAAGGCAACCCGGACCGGCCGGTGGCGCTATCCGATGACGGCTTCTGCTTCCGCTCGCTGCTGGGCGGCGTCACCGGCGGCATGTTCTATCGGCCGAGCCGCGCCGGCTTCAAGGGCGGCCGCGCCTGCGAATCCTACGATTCGCTGCAGTCCTGGCAGCGCCAGGGCGCGCTGTGGCTGAATTCGGCCTGCCACCGCTCGCTGTACAGCTACCAGACCCGCACCGCGCTGGCGTTGGCGGTGCAGTATCCGCATATCGCCGTGACCTATCTGCCGCTGGCGTGCTCGGGCGCGACCATTGCCGACGGCCTGTTCGGCAAGCAGCAGGCGCGCGAATGCCTGACCACCAAGACCGCGACCAGCTGCGCCGGCAGCGTCAACGCCCAGCTCGGCGAGCTGCGCGAGGCAATGGTCGCCGCGAAGCGCCGCCAGCCGGATCGCCGCCTCGACCTCGTGCTGCTGTCGATTGGCGCCAATGACATCAACTTCTCCGGCCTCGTCGCCGACGTGATCGTCGATAACCCGACCGAGCGCGCGCTGTTCAAGCGTGGCGGCATCCTGGGCTCGGTGGAGGATTCGCGCGCCGCGCTGGCGCGCGACCTGCCAGCCGGCTTCGGCCGACTGCGCGAGGCGCTGAAGCCGCTGCTCGCCGGCGACCTGTCGCATGTGATCTTCACCGCCTATGCCAATCCGACCTTCGCCAATGGGGCGCCCTGCCCCGGCGGCCCCGCCGGCTTCGACGTGCATCCATCCTTCAACGCCGATCCAGGCCGCCTCGCCAATGTCGCCAACTTCGTCGAAACCGAATTCCTGCCGCAGCTCAAGGCCATCGCCCTGTGCCAGGGCGGCGTGATCTGTCGCAATCCCGACGCTGATCGCATGACCTATGTCGATGCGCATCAGGCGACGTTTGCCAATCACGGTTTTTGCGCGCGCGGGTCGGCCGATCCGGAATTCGACCGGGCCTGCTTTTCGGCCAGGGGCGACAGCTTTGAGGCGGGCCTCGTCGAGGCCGCGGCGCAGCCCATGACCTGCGGCCGCGGCGCCAGCGAGTTCCGTGCCTATGCGCCGCGCGCCCGCTGGATCCGCGACGCCAATGACAGCTATTTCTCGGCCATGACCTATCCGCAGGGAATGTCCGCGGCGGTGCAGCCGTCGGATATTCACGATGCCACCTGGGGGATTCTATCGGCGGTCTATGGCGGCGCGATACACCCAACCGCCGAAGGCCATGCGGCGATGGCCGATGCCGCGCTGCCCGCCGCGGCCACCGTGTTGCGGCTCGGCGCCGAGGCCGAAGTGACCAGCGAGCCGCTCGGTCAGCCGTCGCTCAGATAGTTCTCGAACACCGGGCGATGACACCTGGCACAGGCCCGTCATCACAGCATCGACATCAATGAACGGCGGCGTTGGCCTTCTTTACCGGAGGCTTCGCCGCCCCGACGGTCGGCAGCTTCATGGCCGCGGCCTGGGTCGGAAGATATTTCGAAACCACCGTCGCATCCAAGACTGCCAAATTGGTATCAGGTAACCGGAACCAGGTTTCATCCTTGCCCAGCAGTGCGATCCCCCAATAGCCGCGCACGGTCAGCGTCTGGCCATCCGGACTAATGCTCATCTTCGCCTTGTAGATCTTGCCGTCGCGCGGATCGAGGATGTTGCCGTTTTCATATTTCAGACCGTCCTGCTTCATGTCACGGATGAAAGAGAGGCCGAGTACCGCGGCACCTTTGCGGTCATCGACGCATTTGGTGCAGTAGTCGTCGCCCGGCTTGTCGTCGACATCGACAAAGGTCTTGGCGATAGCGCCTTCGAAAACACCACCGCGATCCAGCATCAGCACCCAGACCACCGGCTTGCCCTTTTCGACCTTTTGCCAAAGGCCTGCCGCGCTTGGTTCAGCCGCGCGAAGCGGAGCCGTGAATAGAGCGAGGGCTGTGAGGCTGGTCGCAGCGAAGGCGATCGCCAATGGTGATGGGGGTCGAACTCGGACCATGGTCATCCCCGGCATGTGAGGCAGTGCCATTCTGCAACTGCATTGTTTAATCGAACTTTGGTTTAATCAATCTTCCGCGATCACAAGAGTGGCGTCGCTTGATGGCTTTTGCAAGATCGCCAGCGCGGCGATGTATGTCCCGATGTGACGTCCGCCACAGCTTTGCCACAGCCGAGACCACCCGCGGAACCTGCGACGCGCACCCCCGCGGCTCGATATGGAAGCCCGGCAGTGGCCGCGCAGCCCTTGCCCGGTCGCGGCAACTGCGCTGTAACGAGGGCCGCATGACTGGAGATACATTTGTGAACGCACCCGCCCGCGCAGCGTCCCCGCTACTGGAGGACTTCCCCTATCACCTGTCCGACAATGTGCGCTTCGCCGACCTCGATCCGAACCAGCACGTCAACAACGCCGTCTATGCCAGCTATTTCGAAACCAGCCGGGTGATGCTGGTGAAGGATCTCAAGAATGGCCTGATGCCAACGGGACTAAGCTGGGTGCTGGTGCGCCTCGACATCCACTACCGCGCCGAACTGCACTGGCCTGGCACCATCGAACTGGGGCTCGGCGTTGCCCGGCTGGGCCGCACCTCGGCGACATTCTCACAGGTGGTCTTTTCGGGCGACAAATGCGTGGCCTCGGCGACCTCGACCACCGTGATGGTCGGGCTGCAAAGCCGCGAACCGACGCCGATCCCCGCCGAGGTCGTCGAGCGGTTCCAGCCCTGGATGCTGCGCGGCCACGCCGCGCCATGATTCGCGCCGCGCTGCTCGGCTTAGCCGCCCTGTGCGGCGTGATGCAGGCCGCGGCCGCGGACGACTGGCGGCGCGAGGATCTGCGGATTCCGATGGCCGCCGCCGGGCCACGCGGCCTCGAGGCGATGTTGCTGCGCCCGCCCGGCGCGCGCCGCTATCCGCTGGCGCTGATCAGCCACGGATCGCCACGCGCCGCCGCCGACCGCCCCGCCATGAATCCCTATCGGCTCTATGCCCAGGCGACGGAATTCGCGCGCCGCGGCTTTGCCAGCCTGGTGGTGATGCGGCGCGGCTACGGTACCTCGGACGGCGGCTATGCCGAGAGCAGCGGCCCCTGCGATCACCGCGACTATCGGATGGCCGGCCAGGCTTCAGCCACCGATCTGCGCGCGGCGATCGACGCCATGCGAGGCCGCGCCGACGTCACCACCGAGGGCATGATCGCGGTCGGCGTTTCAGCCGGCGGTTTTGCCAGCGTGGCGCTGGCCGCCGATCCGCCGCCCGGACTGGCCGCCATCATCAGTTTTGCCGGCGGCCGCGGCTCGCGCGCCGACGACGACGTCTGCGATGAAGCCGCGCTGGTCGCGGCCTTTGCTGGCTACGGCAGGACCGCGCGGCTGCCAATGCTGTGGGTCTATGCCGCCAACGACAAGTTCTTCGGGCCGGATCTCGCACATCGGCTGCACGGGGCATTCACAGCTGCCGGAGGCCGCGCGCGGTTGATCGACGCGCCGGCGTTCGGCAGCGATGGCCATGCGCTGTTTTCCGCGGCGGGCGTACCGGCGTGGACCCCAATGGTGAATGGTTTTCTGCGCGAGCAAGGTCTCGGCGTCCGCGATCTGATCGCCGCGCCCGGCGTCACGCTGGCGCCGCCGCCGCAATTGCGCGGCACCGGCCGGGCCGCGTTCGACACCTATCTGGCAAGTGGTCCGCACCGGGCGTTCGCGGCGTCACCGAAAGGCGCGTTTGCGTTTCGCACCGGCGAACGCTCGGTGGCAGAGGCGGAGGAGAAGACCCTCGCCGCCTGCGCCAAATATGCCGGCGACTGCGCGATCTATGCGGTGGACGACCGGCTGGCGGTCACCGCCGAGCCGCGTCCGCGCTGATCAGGCCTGCCGTTCCGGGGTGATGACCACCAGGCCGTCAAGCGCGTCGGTGATCTTGATCTGGCACGACAGCCGCGAGTTCGGCTTGATGTCGTAGCCGAAGTCCAGCATGTCCTCTTCCATCGGGGTCGGCGCGCCGACGCTTTCCTGCCAGGCTTCATCGACGTAGACGTGACAGGTGGCGCAGGCGCAAGCGCCGCCGCATTCGGCTTCGATCCCGGGGATGGAATTGCGGATCGCCGCTTCCATCACGGTCGAGCCGACCTCGGCCTCGATGCTGCGGGTTTCGCCGGAATGATCGACAAAGTTTATCTTGGCCATGATGCTCGCGCTACCGGAAGGGAGATACCGGCTGTCCTATACCGGGTCGTTCCCGATCACGCCAGCGGGCCCATGGGAAAACCATGGCGGGACGGTCGGCTCAGGTCCGGTTGAGTATGCTGTCGATCGCCTGTCGAGCTTCCACCACCGCGTCATTCAGCGTCATCATCGCCTCGGCGGCGTCGCTGTCATCGCGCAGGGCGGATTCCAGCCATTCGGCGGCCTCGGCGACCTGACAGGCGCCGATCGCCTGGGCGGAGCCCTTTAACTTGTGCGCCAGTTCGGCAGCGTCCGCCGGGAACCGGGCCAGCGCCTCCATCAGGCCGATGGCCTGTCCGGCAAACATCGCCAGCACCTCCTGCTCAAGGCTGGCGTCGCCCAGCGTCATTCGATGCAGATGCGCGAGGTCGATCGGACCATCAACAGGGGCGAGCGGCGGCGATGGCATCCAGTGAACCTGTTCCAGATGAAGCGACATGATCAAGGCCCGATTTTCCGGCCGCGGGATTATCCGGCGACGGATTTGCGCAGCCAACCATGGAACTGGTTAACGAAACGTATCGCGCCTTTGTCGTATTTTTGCCGCCACTTTGACAGAAATCGGCCGGTAATCAGCCCTGAAGCGGTATTTTTGCCGTATGCAAGGCCGCTATCTTCATCGTTGTTAACGATGATTAAGAGTGTCTTAACGGAGTCCATTTCATTCGACGCACCAAGCCAATAGGATGTTCTTGGAAGTAGCGGACAAGCCGAGCGACCGGCTGTTGCGCGATCGCCCGCGGGGTACATTTGGGCGATCCCAGATGTAGCGGGCGAGCGTGTGGGACTTCCAGAAGCGTGAACAAGGGGCGTGGACCAAACATGGCAAACAACACCAAAAAGTCCAAGGATCCAACCGAAGTCGCCCTTTCCGCTATCCAGGAAGCCCTGAATATCAGCGATGCGCCGATGGTCGATCGCGACCAGCCGACGATCCGCCACGACAATGCGGCGCCCAATTCATCCTTTGACGACAACGCGTTCGACACGCGCATGGCCAATGACCGTCCGTCGTTCGACCAGATGGACGAGACGCGTTTCACGCGCCGTCCAGCCAATGACGACCGCGAGACTATCGGCCAGATCCTGCAGGCGATCCAGAAGGGCCGCCCGGCCCGCAACGTCTACACGCTGGCCTCGCTGTTCGCCGCGGCGTGGGCGGTCGGCGCCGGCCTGCTCACCATCAGCTTCCTGCCCTCGCTGCAGGCTTTCATCGGCCAGGGCGCCGGCGGAACCCTGGCGCTCGCCGGCCTCGCAGTGGTATTTTTCGCGCCGATCCTGCTGTTCTATTTCCTCGCCAGCTTGGCCTGGCGCGGCCAGGAACTCGCCATGATCGCGCAGTCGATGGCGCAGGTCGCAATCCGTTTTTCCGAGCCAGAAGGCGCTGCCAGCGACTCCATGGTCACTGTCGGCCAGGCGATCCGACGTGAAGTCGCCGCCATGGGCGACGGCGTCGAACGCGCGATCGCGCGCGCCGGCGAACTCGAAACCCTGGTGGCCAACGAAGTCTCCGCGCTGGAGCGCGCCTATTCCGACAACGAAGTGCGGATTCGCGCGCTGCTGCAGGACATCGCGCATCAGCGCGACAATCTGGTCGGCCAGGCCGAGCAGGTGCGGTCCGCGATTTCCGGCGTGCAGATCGATCTGCGCCACGACATCGCGCTGATCTCCGACGCCATCGCCTCGCGCGTCGATGAAGTCGCCAAGAGCATCACCGGCGCGCTCGAGGAGCGTGGCGAACACATCACACGGGCGCTCGGCAATGCCGGCGACAACATGATCCTGGCGCTCGGCGAGCGCGGCGGCGACCTGCTCGACCGTCTCGAGGAAGCCAGCGCGGAAACCACCCGCGCGGTGCTCGACGCCAGCGAGCGCCTGACCACCAGCCTGAACTTCAAGACCGGCCACGTCCATGACGAGTTCGTCGACCTCGCCGACCGCGTTCACGAGATGCTGAACGAGCGCATCGACCGCATCACCACCGAATTCGAGCAGCGCTCGTCGACCATCGTCGATCGCGTCTCCGACCGCACCGAGCAGGTCCATGACAGCCTGAAGAACTCCAGCGACTCACTGCTGCTCGAACTCGAGCTGCGCAGCGGCGATCTGGTCAGCAAGATCGACGATGCTGGCAACCGGCTCGCGACCCGCATCATCGAAAGCGGCGACAAGGCCTCCGAGGCGCTCGACGTCACCGTCAACGCGTTGGTTGCCAAGGTCGCCAGCCAGACCGAGACCGCGCACGACACCATCAGCCTGCAGATGAGCGCGTTCGACGAACTGGTGAAGGAACAGGGTTCCGAACTGGCCGAGAAGTTCTCGCGCGATTCCGGCACGCTCGGCGCGCTGATCACCCGTCACATCTCGGAATTCGACCGCACCGTGAAGACCTTCGGCGGCGAAGTCGTCGATCGCATGGGGCAGCGCACCCAGGACATCACCGACACGCTGAAGACCTATGTCGACAATTTCGACACCCGCTTCACCGCCAACAGCGGCGAGATCGCCACCACCCTCGACAACCGCCTGGCGCAGTTCGAGAACACCTTCGAGTCGCGCGTCAACAATCTCGACGCCGCGCTGGATACCCGCATCCAGTCGTTCGACGTCTCCGTCGACGGCCGGCTCAAGAGCCTCGAGGAAGCCTTCGATTCCCGCGCTCTGTCGGTCACCGCCACGATTGATACCCGGTTGGAAAACCTTGCCACCACGCTGTCCGATGGCGCCAACCAGGCGGTCACTTCCGTCGATTCCCGCCTGACCCATCTCACCTCGTCGCTGACCGACGGCGCGGTGCAGGCGATCCATTCGATCGACGCCCGCCTCACCTACTTCACCTCGTCGCTCACCGACGGTACCGCGCAGGCCATCGAGGCGATCGATCGCCGCATCGCCAATGTCACCGAGACCATCGACTCGCGCAGCAACCATCTGGCTGACACCGTCACCGCGCGCTTCCAGATCATCCATGAGGGCCTCGAGAGCCGCGTCGGCCTGGTCGCCAATGACATCGAAACCAGGGTCGGCCAGTTCGAGGAACTGCTCGGTTCGCGCATCGAGGCGGTCGCCGGCCGCATCGAGACCTCGGGTCGCATCGCCAGCGATTCGCTGATGGCCCGCGCCGAGGAGCTGTCGCATGGCATCAAGTCCCATGTGGAAGACGCCGAGCGCTCGCTGACCTACCTCGCGGTCAATACCAGCGAGACCATCCAGGCCGGCGCCCGTGCCGCGCAGGAATCCCTGCTGACGGTATCGACCGACGTCGGCGCGCAGCTCAAGCTGACCTCCGCCGAAGTCGAGACCGCCCTCACCGCCGTCAGCAGCAACGCCGCGAGCTCGATCCTCAACAGCGCCCGCGACGCGCAGACGGCGCTGGTCACGGCGTCGAGCGAAACCTCGCTGCAGATGAAGGAGCTGTCCGCCGACATGGAGCGGACACTCACCACCGTCGGCGCCGCGACCGCGGAATCGGTGCTGTCCGGCGCCCGCGCCGCGCAGACCACGCTGGTCAATGTGTCGAGCGAAACCTCGACGCAGATCAAGGAGCTATCCGCCGACATCGAGCGCACGCTCACCGCCGCCGGCGCGGCGACCGCCGAATCGGTGTTGTCCGGCGCCCGCGCCGCGCAGACCACGCTGGTCAGCGCCTCGACCGACGCCTCGCAGCAGGTGCGGTCGCTGGCCGCGGATGTGGAGCGCTCGTTGATCGCCGCCGGCACCGCCAGCGCCGAATCCATCCTCGCCAGCACCCGCAACGTCCAGGCCTCGCTGATCGATGCGTCCTCGGAAGCGTCCAACCAGGCCCGCGGTCTCGCGGCCGATATCGAACGCAGCCTGATCGCCGCCGGTACCGCCACCGCGGAGTCGATGGTGAGCGGTGCCCGCGAAGCGCACTCCACTCTGGTCAACGCATCCGCCGATGCCGCCAGCCAGGTCAAGTCACTGGCGATGGATATCGAACAGAGCCTGATGGCGGCCGGCAATGCCAGCGCCGAATCGATGGTGACCGGCGCCCGCGAGGCCCAGTCGACCCTCGTCACCGCGTCCTCGGATGCCGCCAACCACGTCAGGTCGCTGGCGATCGACATCGAGCGCAGCCTGACCACTGCTGGAAACACCAGCGCCGCGACCATGGTGTCCGGTGCCCGCGAGGCCCATACGACCCTCGTCGCGGCCTCCTCGGACGCCGCCAACCACGTCAAGTCGCTGGCGATCGACGTCGAACGCACGCTGACCGCCGTTGGCGCCGATACCGCCGCGGCCATTCTCGGCAGTGCACGCGAAGCGCAGAGTTCGCTGAACACGGTTGCCGCCGGCACCGCCGCCTCGATCCTGGGCAGCGCCCGTG
>NZ_JANXTC010000352.1:0-18744 GCF_025356345.1 Tardiphaga sp. | reverse complement strand
GCCAGCAGGATCGGCGGGATCGACATCAGCCCGTCGACGAAGCGCATGATGATGCCGTCCGACCAGCGCACGAAGCCCGCGACCAGACCAATGGCGAGACCCGCGAGCGTGGCCAAAGCAGCCACCGACAGGCCGACGGTGAGCGAAACCCGCGCGCCGTACAGCACGCGCGAATAGATGTCGCGGCCCAGCATGTCGCTACCGAACCAGAACGCCGCCGATGGCGGGCGGGTGCGCCGCGCCGGCGCCAACGCGGTCGGATCGACGGTCCAGAGATAGGGCGCGAACACCGCCATCAGTACGAGGCACAGCAGCAAGCCGCCGCCGATCGCCACCGTCGGATGATTGCGCAGGAAGCCGAAAAAGCCGCGCCGGATCTTGACCGGCCGAAGCAGATCCGGAAGTGGCGGCGCAATGACGAGACCCGGCGGGATCGCAACCTGGCTGGTGCTCGGAAGGGTCAATAGCGGATCCTCGGGTCGACCAACGTGTAGGTGATATCGACCATCAGATTGACCAGCACATAGACGAAGCTGAACAGCAGCACGATGCCCTGGATCACCGGATAGTCGCGGCGCAGGATGGCGTCGATGGTCAATCGGCCGAGGCCGGGGATCGCGAACACGCTCTCGGTCACCACCGCGCCGCCGATCAGCAGCGCGATACCGATACCGATCACGGTGACGATCGGCACGGCGGCGTTCTTCAGCGCGTGAACGAACAGGATGCTGCGCTGATCGAGCCCCTTGGCGCGCGCGGTGCGGATGTAGTCCTGCTGCAGCACTTCGAGCATCGACGCCCGGGTGATGCGCGCGATCAGCGCGATATAGACGCTGCCGAGCGCGATCGACGGCAGGATCAGATTCTGCAGCCATGGCCAGACGCCCTGGGCCAGCGGCGTATAGCCCTGCACCGGCAGCCATTCGAGTTCAAGCGCGAACACATAGGCCAGCACATAGCCGACCACGAAGACCGGAAGCGAGAACGCGAACACGGCAAAGGCCATGATGCCGCGGTCGATCCAGGTCCCCGCCTTCCACGCCGCCATCACGCCGAGCGGCACGGCAATCAGAATGGTCAGCACCAAAGTGATCGCCATCAGCGACAGCGTCGGCTCGATGCGCTGCCCGATCAAGGAGGCGACCGGCAGGTTGGTAAAGATCGAGGTGCCGAGATCGCCGTGCAGGATGCCCCAGGACCACGCCCCGAACTGCACCAGAAACGGCCGGTCAAGGCCGAGGCCTTGCCGGATCTTTTCAATGTCGGCGGCGCTGGCCTGGTCGCCGGCGATCACCGCCGCCGGATCGCCCGGCGTCAGGTAAAGCAGGCTGAAGACAAACATCGCGACGATGCCCATGACGGGCAACGTCGAAAGAATACGCCGCAGGATGTAAGAGAGCATCTTGAATTACCGCTCTGTCATGCGGTCTTCGAAACGCCCCAGAAGAACGGCAACGGACCCTTCACGATACCGGAGACGTTCTTGCGCCACGCCGTGTAGCCGAGGAAGAAGCCGGTCGGCGCATAGACCACGTCTTCGAGGGCCGCCTTGTTGAGGCGCGAGATCGCGGCTTTCTCCTCATCGAGATTCTTGGCTTCGTACCAGGAGGTGATTTCCTTTTCCGCGGCCGGGCTGTCGGGCCAGCCGAACCACGCCTTGTCGCCATTGGCGCGAATGGCGTTGTAGCCGGCCGGGCTGAGGCAGTCGGCGCCGGCATGCCAGGTGTGGAACATGTTCCAGCCCCCCTGCGCCGGCGGCGTCTTCAGCGAGCGGCGCGAACCGACCGTCCCCCAATCGGTGGCGACGAAGTCGACATTCATGCCCAACTGTTTCAGCAAATCCGCGGTGACATCGCCCTGCGCCTTAGTGATCGGCTGATCCTGCGCCACCACGCAGGTGACCGGCTCGCCATTATAGCCGCTCTCGGCCAGCAGCTTCTTGGCCGCCGTCAGATCGCGCTTGCCCTTCAGGATCTCGCCGCCGGTCTCGGTGTAGAGCGGCGTGTCCGGGGTGAAGAAACCCGGCAGCGGCTTCCACAGCGCCGGATCGTCGCCTACCAGCGCCCGCATGTAATCTTCCTGGCTCAGCGCCATCAACACGGCGCGCCGTGCCTTCACATTGTTGAAGGGGGCGAACAGATGGTTCATCCGGAACGCGCCGACATTACCAAGGGCGTCGCCGATATCGACGCTGATATTGCGGTTTTTCTTGAGCAGCGGCACCAGATCGGGAATCGGCGACTCCCACCAATCCACCTCGCCATTCTGCAACGCGGCCGCGGCGGTCGCCGGATCCGGGATCACCAGCCATTCGATGCGGTCGACCAGCATCTGCTTGCCGCCGGCGAGCCACGACGCCTTCTCCTGCCGCGGCACGTAATCGCCGAATTTCTCGAACACCGCCTTGGCGCCGGGCACCCATTCGGCCTTCGCGAATTTCATCGGGCCCGAGCCGACATAATCGGCGATCTGCTTGAACGGGTCGGTCTGGGCCAGGCGCTCCGGCATAATAAATGCGCAGGGCGCATTGTTCTTGCCCAGCGCCAGCAACATTTTCGGGTAAGGCAGCTTCAGCGACCATTTGAAGGTCCGGTCGTCGACCGCGACGAGGTCGTTCTGGATCGCCTTGATCATCAGGCCCATGGTGTCGCGCGCCGACCAGCGCGTCAGGCTGGCCACCACGTCCTTGCTCAGCACCGGCTCGCCGTCGTGGAATTTCAGCCCCGGCCGGAGCTTGAAGGTCCACACCAGCCCATCATCGGAGACCTGCTCGGATTCGATCATCTGGCGCTGCGGCACCAGTTTTTCGTCGAGGCCGTACAGCGTGTCCCACACCAAAGCCGCGGCATTGCGCACGACATATTGCGTGCCCCAGATCGGATCGAAATTGGCGAGATTGGCCTGCGGCACGAAGCGCAGGGTTTTGGCGGACGCACCTTGCGAAAGCGCCGGCATGGCAAATCCACCCGTCGCCGCCAGGGTGCCGACCCCGGCCAATCCCTTCAATACGTTCCTGCGATCCATGAAATTCTCCAGGTCTCAAATTGCTGCCGCAGCCTTCCCCATGTGCTCGGCCGAAGCTTCGGCGCCAATGCGGGATGCGGTCCAGTCAGATCGATGGCGATCTGCCTGTTTTGCTTGCAATCGGTATGCCAGAGCGCGTGAGGCGTCAGGATTGCAGCCAGGTATTTCGCGCAATTTCGTTCCCCGGACGCGGCGTGGTGCGCCGCGCATCCGGGGCCCCGGTTATTCAAGGAGCGACCGGGATCCCGGATCGGCGCAGCAGCGTGAAGAACGCTGCGGCGCGTCCGGGACACAAGGTCATCGCGCCAGGCCCTACCCCGCTAGCACCTTGAATTTTGAGTTTTCCTGCGGGTGCCACCAGCGGCCGGCGATGACGACGCCCTCGGAGGCGATCTTGCGGTCGCCGATCAGATGCTCGCCGACGACGTCGACATAATCGAACGGGCCCTCTTTGATCGCGATAATGGTGGCGTCGCCGACGCTGCCCGGCTTCAGGCTGCCGAGTTCCGGACGCCGCATCGCCATCGCCGCGTTGACGGTCGAGGCTGCGATCACATCCGGCAGCGGCATCCCCATGCACAGGAATTTCGACATGGTCGTCACCTGATCAAAGGCCGGGCCGTCGATGCACAAGGTATGGACGTCGGACGAGATGGTGTCGGGATAAAAGCCGTTGGCCAGCATCGCGCGGGCGGTCTTGAAGGCGAACGAGCCCTTGCCGTGACCGATGTCGAAGATGACGCCGCGTTCCCGCGCCTCCAGAACCGCGCGCTTCACCGTGCCCTGGGCGGTGACCGCGGTGTTGGGAAACGGACGGAACGAATGCGTCAGCACGTCGCCCGGACGCAGCCGCGCCAGCACTTCTTCGTAGCTCGGCGGCGGATGATCGATATGCGCCATCAGCGGCATGCCGACCTGCTCCGCCACCTGCAGCGCGATGTCGAGCGGCGCGATCCCCGACGCGCCCGAGGCATGCAGGCCGACGCGCACCTTGATGCCGACGATCAGGTCGCGGTTGGCCTCGGCCACCGTGACGGCGTCGAGCGGATTCATCAGCCGCATTTCCTCGCTCTCGCCCACCATCACCCGCTGCGAAAAGCCGAAAATGCCGGCATGCGAGACATGCAGATAGGCCAGGATACGGACCTGGCTCGGCTCGATCACATGCTTGCGGAAGCCGGCGAAATTGCCCGGACCGGCGCTGCCGGTGTCGACGGCGGTGGTGACGCCGGAGGTGCGGCAGAATTCCTCGGCGTCGATGCCGATCGAGGTGCCGCCCCAATAGACATGGATGTGCAGGTCGATCAGGCCCGGCGAGACGATATAGCCCGACACCTCGCGCACATCGGTGGCGGGACCGGCCTTGAGGTCATTGCCGACGGCGACCACCTTGCCGCCGGCGAAGGCCACATCCGTCACGGCGTCGAGTTTTTGCGAGGGATCGATGACTCGGCCGCCGCGCAGGATGGTGTCGAAGGTCATGGTGTCTCCTGAAAGCACTGTGAAGGAAGCCGTTGGACGCGGCCGTTGCAGAACGCGATGAAAGACGATTGGCCTGCCAGGTGACCGCGTCTGCCACGCAGGCACTTCGCGAACTACAGGTTAAAGAGAACCGGTCCACAGAAAGTGGCCTGGGCGGGACATGCGATCAGCATAGGCACAGGTTCGGTGGGCCGCAATGTCCGCAAACCTTTCGCGGAACCGGTTCATCATCTCTGTACGCGGTCTGTGCAGCCTTACGAGCGACGAGTGCCGTCTGCGACTCTGACGCGCAATCGCCTCGCACTCCGCGCGATTTCGCTTTCAGGTTTGCGAAAGTAGCCCGCCACCGAACAGGTCGATGACCGTGCAAGCGTGATCGTCTTCATCGGCGCTTGGCGGTTACGGCCATGGCCCGGGACGCCCGCGGCTTTGCCAGCTTCGGCGGTTTCGCGGATTTGGCCGGCGTTGCCGGTTTTGCGAGCACCGTCCACTGGCTATCGTCGAGCAGCCTATGAAAAAGTTGCTCGCGCTCCTTGTCGCTCAACGGGCAAAGACCGAACATCGCCGTGAGCGCCAGTCCTCGCGCTGCTGACCAGCGTAGCAAGGCCAACTGCGGGTCCGCGGCCTCGGCCTTGATCGCCTTTACTTTCCCGGCATCAATCTCGCGCGTGCCGATCAATAGCTCCGGGTCCTGGCCCAATGCCGCAAGGATGGCAAAAGCTGCGGAATGTGGCCTGGAGAGCGTCTCGCGCGATGTCGCAATTTGCGAAGCAAGTTCCGGTTGCGATGACTCAGCACCATGTTCTTCCATGTAGCTTCGGGAAAAATTCTGAAAATAGGCTACTTGCCGGTCCAGCAACGCTTTCAACACAGCGTCCTTGGTGCGGAACTGATGCATCAGCCCACCCTTGCTGAGCCCGCTCTCACGCGCGATGGCATCAAGGGTCAAGCGGCCGGGGCCATCGCGCGCGATGATGGCGAGCGCGGCCTCCAGCGCGGCATTGCGGGATCGTTCCGAACGAGAGGGGTTGTCCATCGTGTCACTCTTTGCGCCTGGCTTCCCTGCTGCGGGTGACCGGCGTTTAAGGCCGGTTGATGGCGGCCAGGAAGAACAGCGTCCGCTGTAAAAGTAACAGCGCGCTGTTGATGTCAAGTTAGCGCCCCCCACCAGCGACATCGAAGACCAGCCAGCCCCGGCACCCGGGTGCCGCGACGCGGCGGCCGCGATCCGAAGCGCGAGGCATTGCCGCGAAATGGCCCGGGATGCCGTGCCGCAAAATTCCTGTTTACAAACCGCCTGGTCGGTTTATAACCCACCGGCGCCGGCAATCCGACTGGCCAGCATTGGAGATCGAGATGAGGCAATTCAGCGACCACCGCAGGCTCGCCGTGCTGGCGCTTTGCGTCGCCACCGGTGGCTGCGCGGGCCTCACGCCGGTGGCCTACACAGAGATCGCAACTTCGCGACACATGGCTCCAAACCCGTCCGATCGATCCGGTCGCATCCCCTATCGCTATCAAACGCAGGTGGATTGGCGCACCTACGACAAGGTCATGCTCGATCCGGTCGCTGTCTACCGAGGTGCCGACCAACAGTTCGGAGAGATGTCCGAACAGGACAAGTCGCTGCTCGCAACGATGCTGCAAACACGTTTTGTCGACAAGCTGCGTACCCGTTTTTCCGTGGTGGGCACTCGCGGACCAAACACGTTGCGCGTGCGACTGACTTTGACCGGCGCCGTCCCCAACACGCCCCTGCTCGGCACCATGTCTCGATTCGATCTTGCTGGCGCCGTCTATAACGGCGTGCAGGCCGCGCGCGATGGCGAGGGATCGATGACTGGCTCCGTCATCTACGCGGTCGAGATTTTCGATGCGGCCAACGGCCGGCTGCTGAGCGCCTTCGTCTCCAAGCAGTATCCGAGCCCCTACAACATCCAGGCCAGCGTCGGCGCGCTCAGCGCGGCCGAAGCCGGCATCGACGCCGGTGCCGATGCGCTGCTCGCACAATTGAGATGACTACTTTTTCGCAACACCGACCGGGCCCGTATCGTCCGGCAAAACGAAAGGCATTGACGATGATGAACTTTGTTCGCGTGAGCTTGCGCAGCGCGTTCGCCGCGATTTTGCTGCTGTCGGCAACCAGCCCAAGCCGCGCCGCGACCGCGATCGATCCGAGCGGCACTTGGGCGACTGAGGATGGTCGCGCCCGCATCCGTATCGAGCGATGCGGCACGTCAATGGAACTGGTTTGCGGCTACGTCGTCTGGATGAAAGAGGCAATCGATGCCAAGGGGCAGCCGATCAAAGACAAGCTCAATCCGGATCCTACGGCGCGATCGCGGTTGCTGCTCGGTCACCAGTTGCTCGCCGGTCTGAAGCCCAGCTGGGAGCGGCACTTCCTCGGCGAAATCTACAATGCGGATGACGGCAAATCTTATTCGATCTCGATTTGGCGCGAGACCGCCAGTTCATTGAAGGTCCGGGGCTGCATGTTCTCGGTATTTTGCTCGACCCAGGTCTGGCTCGTAACCAATGACGCACTTCCGGGCCAGTTGGTGGGCGCGACCGGTGACCCGTCAGGACCGAAGCCGGAAAAGGAATGGGCACGACCGCTGGTGGTCAAGTCACAGACCTCGGCAAAGGCCGGCCGATGATCGGGCAAACCGTTTTTGCGAGTTCGCGCTCGGTACCTTTCACCACCAGGCTTTCCGCGTCACGCGCTGCGAACCACGCAATTGATGTCATGCAGGTGAATGCGAGGGTGCCGGCGGTGTCCCGCATCACCCAATGGTTGGCCGGACAGGCAACCGCCCTTGATGACGGGGTCGCTCTTGTGAACGGACTCTGTGCGGCGCTGTGCGAACAGGGGATGCCACTGTGGCGGGTCAGCGTCATTGCGCCGACCATCGACCCTTCCATCCACTCGGTACGCCTCGAGTGGCGCCGGGATGGCGGCGCCTCGCTGATCACCGCATCGCATGACGACGCCGGCGTCGCCGGCCCCGCGGAGCATCCCGCGCAATCGCTCGTGAGAAACGGCCGCGTTTTCGCTAGGTGGCGGCTGCACGATGACATGGATCGCATCACCACGATTCCGGCGCTACATCAACTGCGGGCCGACGGCGGGACTGATTTTGTCCAGCACATCATCTGGTTCGCACCTGGCACGGCCCTCAAGGGCGTCTCGGTTTCGTTTGCAACCGACGTCAACGAGGGGTTCAGCGCGAATAATCTCGCCGTCCTCGCCGAGGTTATTCCGACGCTTGGTCTTGCCATCTGCAAGCTCGGCCTGTCGCGCACCTTGCAGGAAACCCTTGCCGTCTACCTAGGGAAGGCTACCGGCGCGCGCGTCCTCGAGGGCCATATCCGGCGCGGCGAAGGCCAGACCGTTTCCGCTGCGATCCTGATCGCAGATTTCCGTGCGTTCACCGCGCTGACCGAGCGAGAGAATCCAGTCACCGTGGTGGGTTGGCTGAACGAACATCTCGATGCCGTCGGGGAGCCTGTCGGGCGGCATAGCGGCGAAATACTGAAATTCACAGGCGATGGCTTTCTTGCAATCTTTCCGGTGCCGGACCACGGCAGCGGCTGTTGCGTGACATGTGCCGGTGCTCTCGATGCGGCCATGCAGGCACAGGCCGCTAACCGCGACCTGAACGCAAGACGGCGCGCCCGTGGACTGCCGGGACTGGATGTCGATCTGGCGCTGCATTTTGGCGAAGTGGTCTACGGCAATGTCGGCACCAACAGACGGCTGGATTTCACCGTGATCGGGCGCGCCGTCAACGAAGCGAGCCGCATCGAAGAACTGTGCGACGAAACCGGCCGCTCCCTGTTGGCTTCAGACAGTTTTGCGCAAAGGTGCAGCCGCAAGCTCGAGCCTGTCGGTAGGTTCACATTGCGTGGACTACAACGCGAGCAGCAGATTTGGACGACGACTCGTGAGGAGGCTTCCCGCGCGACCGACGCGGTACCGCGACAGCACACAAACTCGAATCGCATCTGTGACTGAGAAGCCATCACCCGTTCGCGAGATAGGCCTCGGCGCCGCGCGCGAACACCTGCATTCCCATCACGAGGTCTTCTTCCTTGGTGTCTTCGCTCCAGTGGTGGCTGATGCCGTTGATGGAGGGGACGAACAGCATGCCGACCGGCAGCCGTCGGCCCAGCACGTTGGAATCGTGGATCGCGCCGCTGGGCATCTTTTGCCAGTGATCCGGGCACAATTCGCCCGCCGCTAAGGAAAACGCATCGAGAATCGCCGGATCGCACAATGTTGGTTGCAATTCGCTGATCTGCTGCATGGTCGCTGTGCAACGCTCGCGCCGGTTGCTTTCCTGCAGCAGCCGGCGAAGGCAGGCCCGCAGCCGTTCCATCACTTCCGAGGACAGATCCCGGAACGAAAAATCGATCTCGGCGCGCCCTGGAATGATCGCGGTCGAATTGGGCTCCAGCACAATTCGTCCCGTCGTCCATACGGTGCGCTCGCCGCAGATGCGCGGAAATTCCTGGTCGATCTGGGAGAGAAAGCGCACGGCCGACAGCCCGGCATCGCGTCGTTCCCCCATCGTCGTACCGCCGGTGTGGTCCTGCTGACCCTCGAATGTGATCCGCCAATGCTGGATGGCGACGATCCCGGTGATCACACCGACGCGGTGATTGGCGCTTTCCAGTTGCGTGCCCTGCTCGATATGCATCTCGATCGCCGCCTTGTAGCGGCTCAGATCCGGCATCAGCCGCGGTCGCCCGGCAAGGCCGGCGGACGCCAGCGCGTCCCGCAGGCTGGTGCCGTCATTCTTGTTGCGCGCCAGATCGATCTGTTGCTCGGACAAATCACCGATCAGGCTGCGGCTTCCGATCATATTGCCGTAATGCCCCTCCTCATCCGCATAGGTGCAGACATCGACGGGAAGGCCGGCGCGGGCCAGCGCCAGCGCGCCGACGACTCCCAGCGCGCCATCCAGCCAGCCGGCGTGATTTTGCGTCTCCAGATGACTTCCCGCCAGCAGGCGCGTTCCCGTTGCCGGGCCGCGGCCAAACACATTGCCGATGCCGTCGATCGACGGCTCGAGACCCACTTCAACAAGCCGCTCACACAGCCAGTGCCGGCTCGCCATGTCCTCGGCGCCGTAGGTCGGCCGGTGCACGCCGGTGCGGTATCGGCCGATATCGCGGAGCGACCGCAGATCCCGCAGGAAACGATTGGTATCAAGCTGCATTTTTATCTCCTTGGCGGCGCCGCGGCTCGCAGCATGGCGGCGAGCGTTCTCTAACTGGTCAGCCGGTCCGGGGACGGGGCGGGCCGAGCATCACCACGCTACCACCTGCGAGAGCCGCCAGAACAGCCCAGTATCCGTAGCGGAAATCCGACGCGACGCCGATCACGAGGAAAGTCATGACGTAGACCGCGGCCGATCCGCACACGCCGATTGCGAAAGCGCCCTCGGCGGTCTCTCTTCGTCGCCACGACACCGCGCAGACGACAAGGCAAGCCAGCAACCATGAGCCGGTTCGGAACAACGGCGTCGCCTTGAGCCGGTCGTGCAGCCCGACCAGCGCGACAAAGGCTGGCCTGTCGGCGAACACCATCTCCGTCGGGCGTTCGACGTCCGCCAGCCACATCACCAGATTGTCGCCGGCCAGGAAATTCCACATGAAGGCCGTGCGATGTCGCAGATAGGCTACGGGATAATTCATCACCGCCCGCACCCAGGCATCCGCCATCGCCGGTGTCCCGAACAGCTTCTCTTCACGTTCCAGCTTGCGCATCACGAACTCGCACGGCTCGATCCGCCAGTAAATGTCCCATTGGGTCGGCTGGTAGCAACCGTTCAGCAGAAGCGCCTGCTCCGCCGCGTTCCAGGTAACGGGAAACTGGTTGTGCTGGCTGAAATGGCTGATGCCGCCGAGGTCGAACACGATGATCGAGTGCAACGGATGCTGTCGCGTCGCGCCAAGCGCGTTGTAATAGACCAGTTGTACCAGCGCGAACAAACCCGCCACGGCCGGCACGAACAGGATGGCGCTCCGCTTCAGGGATAGCTGTGCAGGCCAGAGGAGGTAGGCAGCAAGCACAGGTGCGGCGATCAGCGCGTTCGGGCGCAGCAGCACGCCGAGGGCACACAGCACGAGCGCCAGCGCCTGCACGGGCAGGCGAAAGCGGGCGCGACAGCCCGCGGCGGCGAACACGGTCGTGGCAGCGACCAGCCAGATCGAGGCGAACAGCACATCCCGCCACAGGATCCCGACAAGCACGAAGGCTGGCGGAGCCAGCGCCAGCAGCGGCACCAACAAGGCCAGCCGGCTCGATCGGTAAGCCAGCGTAAAGGTCAGCAGCGCGAAGCCCAGCCAGTACGAGGTCACGATCAGCAGGAACAGGCTGGCGGCGCCGGGAGCGATCGGATCGATCAGACCCCATAGCACCGTCATGACGGGGGACTGCCAGTCGCCGAGCACGCTTTTGCCGATATCCCCATAAACGAATTTGGCGTCGTAGGTCATCACGCCCGGATAGAAGATTGCCAGCGTCAGGGCGTAGCCAGCGGCGATCAGCGCGGCCGCTGCCACGGACAGGCGCAGCGGCAGCCGCGATGGCGTAGCTCGATCAGGCGAGCGCGGCATAGATGTCCCCGGAATTCGCCGCATGCGGCAGCGCTACGAGCCAGCAGGCGATCTGCTCGCCGTCGATCCAGGCGGGGTTGACCAGGGACTGGCTCTCGCCGAGCGCGGCGTTGAAACGCGTGTAACCCAGCGCGGCGCAGCGCGCGATGCAGGCCAGCGCGACATCGCGCTGGATGGTCGTGAACTCGAATGACAGTGCCTTGACGGCGCGTGACAGGCCCTCCAGGGCCTCATGCTCGAAACCTTCGACGTCGATCTTGATGAAGGCGGGAGTTCCGTGTTTGTCGATCAGCGCATCCAGCGTCGTCACCGACGCCGTCAGCGTTCGGGTCCAGCGCTGCGCATCCCAGCCGGGCGCACCACTTGCGGCCGTCACGAAGGCAGACGACGCCGTCGAAACCGTGGGGTTGTCGATATTGACCATCAGGCTGGTCTCGCCCGCGCGACGGCCGACCGCTACCGGCTCGATGACGACATCCCCACCGCGCCGATAGAGCAGCTTGAGCACCGCGACCAGCGCCGGCTGCGGTTCAACCGCGACGACCCGCGCGCCGAGCCTGCGGAACGAGGCCACGCGGTCGCCGACATGGGCGCCGACATCGAATACCAGGTCGCCGCGCCGCGCAAAGCCGGCATGGAGCCTGTCCATCGCCACGGCACGCGGCCGGTCTCCATAATAAATCCACAGCGACCGGAGAATGCCGCGTGCGATCCTGAGACGTTCGAACATCGCCTTCAAACCGAAATGGGTCGCGGCACTGGCGCCGCGGCCTCCGCTGCGGGCGGCGCCAACGCCGACAGCATCGCCGGCGCGACGGTCTCTTCTGGAAGCCGACCGATGCCGAGACGGGTGGCAAGCCTGCCGAGCCTCGGCGAGGCGGTGATCATCGCGAAGGGAACGGCCAGCGCCGGCCCCGCCGCCAGAAACAGCGCGACGGGAATCGCGCCTGGCTGTGTCGCCAGCAACAGGCCCAGCACGGCCGACCCGAACAGCGTGTGAGGCCAGAAATGACGCAGCGCCAGCGTGAACGGCACGGCATACCCGTCACGAACCTGTCCGTTCCAGCCGATCTCGCGGCCGAACAGCGACTTAACGAGGAAGATGGTGTGGCCGAACCACAGGATCGGACACAGCAAAATCGAGAACAAGGTCTCGATCATCAAATTGACGATGAAGAGCCCAGCGCTGCCAAAGCCGCGGCGAAGATCGGCGTCCAACAGGACCTCGATGGCGCTGGCAATTTTTGGCGCGAACCACATTATCAACACGCACATGAATAGCGCCATGCCGGGACCAGCGTCGATGAAATTCGCTGGCGTATCGGAGAAAGCAACAGCAAGCGTGCCGAGCAGCAGCAAGCCGATCCAGGCCGGCGAGCCAATGAACATCATGATCGCCAGCGCCAGTTGATAGCGGCTCACCGGCTTCAGGCCAGGCAATGTCAGGAAGGAGCGGTACTGCATGTTGCCCTGACACCAGCGAAGATCGCGTCCGACAAACTCGATCAGCGTGGGCGGGTTTTCCTCCCACCCGAGATCTTCCCGCGGCAGCACGCGCACCTCGTAGCCTGCCGCGCGCATCAACACCGCTTCGATCTGGTCGTGGCTGAGAATGTGACGATCATCCGCGCCGTCCTTGGACAGCACCGGAAGGCCGCAATGTTCGGTAAATGGCGCGAGCCGCAACACCGCATTATGTCCCCAATAGGGTCCACAATCGCCCTGCCACCAGGCGCTGCCCAAAGTATAGGATCGCATGCCGAGCCGCATGCCGAATTGAAAAATGCGAGCGAAGGCACTGCGGGATGGAAGCCCCACGATCAGCCCCTGTAGAATGCCGAGCCGCGGATTGGCCTGCATGATGCGGACGAGACGCAGCACGGCATCAGCGGTCATAAGGCTGTCGGCGTCGAGCGTCAGCGCGAAATCATGGCTGCTGCCCCAGCGCTCGCAAAAATCGCGGATGTTGCCGGCCTTGTAGCCCGTATTGACGGCGCGTCGCCGGTAGATGATCGCGATCCGGTCGCGCCAGCGCGCGGCCAGCTCGGCAAACAGGGCTTCCTCGGAACTGGCGATCGCGGCATCGCCGCTGTCGCTCAGCACGTAGAGGCTGAAGCGTCCGCCGCAACCGGAGGCATCAAGGCCGGCGAGCATCGGCTCAAGATTGCGGATCATTCGCTCTGGCGCCTCGTTGCGAACGCACAACAGGATCGCCGTTGATGCCGTCACCTGCGCGTCGCCGCCAACCAGCGCGGCCATCGGCATCACCGCTGCCACCGGATCGTCGCAGCACCGCACGATCAGCAGCCCGATCACGGCATTCCAGAAGCCCGCCACCGTCCAGGGAAGCGTAACGGCGAACAATGCCAGCAGCGCGATATCGACCGCGCCGAAGCCGCCCGGCTCCAGTGCCAGCGCGGCGAGCGCCAGCAATCCGGCCATGGTGCTCAAGAAAAGGACGGCAAACAGCAGGCGCCGGCCGAATAATTCATTTCCGGCTGCGGGGACTGTTATGGCTTGCGGGGGAAAATGCTTGGACACGCGGCTGGACTTCTTATCTCTCGACGGAAATGCGAATGATATAACACCGCGAACCGTCATAAAGTCCAACAGGGAAAAACAAACGTGGCGATCAGCCAGTCCGAAGATATTGTCGAAGCACTTTGGTACAGCGCCCCCGGAGCAGCCGACCTCCGCGAAGAATCGCTGCCGCCCCCCGGCGAGGGTGATGTGCGGATACGGGCGCTTTTTGGTGCCGTCAGCCGCGGCACCGAGGCCTTGGTGCTTGCCGGGCGCGTGCCGCCGAGCGAATTCGAGCGGATGCGGGCGCCTTTCATGGCCGGCCATTTTCCATTTCCGGTCAAGTACGGCTACGCCACTGTCGGCCGGGTTGAAAACGGAGCGGACGACCTGATCGGGCGGACGGTTTTTTCACTGTATCCGCACCAGAGTTATTTCAACATCCCGGCCAGCGCCGCGCTGGTGCTGCCGGAAAACTTGCCGCCGCAACGCGCGGTGCTGGCAGCCAACATGGAGACAGCGCTCAACGCGGTGTGGGATGCGGCACCGGGTCCGGGCGACCGCATCGCCATCGTCGGCGCCGGCGTGGTCGGCGCGCTGGTCGCGTATTTGTGCGGGCGGCTTCCCGGCGCCGAGGTGACGCTGGTCGATATCAATCCGGCACGAGCGGAATTGGCACGGACGCTCGGGGTTCATTTCGCAACGCCCGGGACCGCGGACCGTGACTGTGACGTCGTCGTTCACGCCAGCGGCAATCCGGCCGGACTCGACACCGCCATCGGGCTCGCCGGTCAGGAGGCAACTGTGCTTGAACTGAGTTGGTATGGCGACGCTCCCGTGACGCTGGCGCTCGGTGGTGCCTTCCACAGCCGCCGGCTGCGGTTGATTTCAAGCCAGGTCGGCCAGATCGCACCATCGCACCGGCCACGCTGGACCTATCGCCGACGGCTTGCCGCCGCGCTCGCCATGCTGGCGGACTCGCGGCTCGACGCATTGCTGACGTCGCCGGTTATGTTTAAGGATCTGCCACGCAGGCTACCCGACATTCTCGCCCCCGGCAGCGGCGTGTTATGCCAGCTCATTGCCTATCCTTAAGGAGCTCCCTTGTTCGCAGTTGAAGTTCGCGATCACATCATGATCGCCCATTCGTTCAAAGGCGCGGTGTTCGGACCGGCGCAGGCGTTGCACGGCGCGACCTTTGTCATCGACGCGTCCTTCATCGCCGAAACGCTCGACAGCAATGGCATCGTCATCGATATCGGCCGCGCCCTCGACGCCCTCAAGGCGGTAGCGGCGGCGCTGAATTATCGCAACCTCGACGAGGTGCCCGAATTCAAGGGCAGCAATACGACCACCGAATTTCTGACCAAGTACATCTTCGACCAGTTGGCCAAGGGCGCGCGCGCCGGTGAATTTGGCCGCGACGGCCATGAGCTGAAGGCGATCCGCGTCACCCTCTCCGAGTCGCATGTGGCGCGCGCCTGGTACGAAGCCGATTTGTGGTGAAGCCTGTCGTGTTCGCCGTGCCGGGCGATCTTGCCACGCCGACAGGCGGCTACGCCTATGACCGGCGCATGATCGCCGAGCTCGGCGACCTCGGCTGGCAAGTCGACGTCCTCAATCTGGGCGAGGGCTTTCCCTGGCCCAGCCCGGCGACGCGCGAGACGGCATCGAACCAGTTGCGGGCGATCCCGGCCGGCCGCCCGGTCGTCGTCGACGGGCTGGCCCTCGGCGTCTTGCCCGAGGCCGCCGCGCAGCTTGCAGGCCATCATCCGCTGCTTGCGCTCGTGCATCATCCGCTTGCCATGGAATCCGGCCTGTCCGTCGCGCGGGCTGGCCAACTCCGCGCCAGCGAACGGGCCGCATTGGCGACGGTTCACGGCGTCATCGTCACCAGCGCGGAAACCGCGCGGTTGCTGACGGCCGACTATGGCGTACCGGCCGCGCGCATTGCCGTCGCCAGGCCAGGAAGCGATCCCGTGGCGCCGGCGCCAGGCAGCCAGGACGGTATCGTTCGGCTGCTATCGGTCGGCGCGGTGGTGCCGCGCAAAGGATTTGACGTGCTGATTGCCGCGCTGGCGACCCTGACCGAGCTGCCCTGGCAGCTGATGATTGTCGGCGACCGCACGCGAGACAACCATGCCGTCATGCGGCTCGATGCCGACATCGCGCGTTACGGGCTGACCGATCGCGTGGTCACCCCCGGCGTGGTGTCGCCGTCTCACCTCGCGAAGCTGTATGCCGAAGCCGACATTTTCGCCCTCGCCTCTTATTTCGAAGGCTATGGGATGGCCTATGCCGAGGCGCTCGCGCATGGGCTGCCGGTGGTCGGCACAAATGGCGGCGCGATACCGGACACCGTGCCATCGGATGCAGGTCTGCTGGTTGAACCAGGTGACATCGCCGGACTTGCCGAGGCGTTGCGCCGGGTCATCGGCGACGCCGCCTTGCGACAGCGCTTGGCTGGCGCCGCACGAACCGCAGCCGAACAGCTTCCCACATGGCCGCACTCCGCCGCCATCTTTGCACGCGCGCTGGAGCGACTGGCATGACCGGCTTCTCGGCGGAATGGCTGACCCTGCGCGAGCCTCATGATTTGCGCGCGCGCAATTCCACCGTGATCGAGGCGGTGGCCACCTTTCTCGAACTTTGTAGCTCGGTGCAGATCGTCGATCTCGCCTGCGGAACCGGGTCGACCTTGCGTGCGCTCAACCCGTTTCTGCCGATGCGGCAGAACTGGAAACTGGTCGATAATGATCTCAGCCTGCTCGCCCGCGCCACAGCGAGCCCGCGCGACAACAATGCGACGCTGTCCGCGGTCCCGCTCGATCTCAACCGCGATCTCGAAGCCATGCTCGATGGCGTCGTCGATCTGGTCGCGACCTCCGCCCTGCTCGATCTGGTCTCCGAAACCTGGCTGGACCGGCTCGTGGTTGAGATGGTCACGCGCGCAATTCCGCTTTATGCCGCGCTGAGCTATGACGGACGGATCGCGCTCACGCCGCACGACCCGCTCGACGTGGCCATCATCGCCGCCGTCAATGCGCACCAGCGCACTGACAAGGGCTTTGGACCCGCGCTCGGCCCGGCGGCGGCGGCGCTGGCGATCGCGCGCTTCGAAGCGCTCGGCTATTCCGTCGTGCGCGGTACATCGGACTGGGTGATCGGCCCGGATGCCCCTGCGATGCAAAGCGAGTTGCTCGCCGGATGGGCCAACGCGGCGCGGGAAGTAGATGCCCTTCCGCGCGCCGAGATCAGCGCCTGGCTCAGGCGCCGGCGCGATTTAGTGGCAGCCGGCCGCTCCGTGCTCCGTGTCGGTCATGCCGACTTTTTCGCAACGCCAAGCGCCACGCGCTGATCCGACAGATCGCAATCGAACAGCACATCCTCGCCCATCCTGTGTACGGCCATCGACATACGCGGCGCTTCGTCGGCACGTGCCCGCGGCGGCAGGATCAGGCCGGGACCGCCGCCGCCGAGGATGACGGGGGCCACCATGATGTGCAGTCGGTCGAGATATCCGGCGACGAGAAAACGCGAAATCGTATTGGCGCCGCCTTCGATCAGCATACGGCGCATGCCGCGGTCGGCGAGCGCGCCAACAATCGCCGCGGGTGAGATTCTTCCGTCGACCGCCGGCAACACCACGACTTCCACGCCAGGCGGCGGTGACACATGCGTGCCTTGCGCCGTGATCAGCAGACGCGGCACGCCGTCGTCAGCGAACATCTTGGCGCCGGCACCGAGGCGACCGCCGGGGTCAATCACCACGCGCGCCGGCTGCGGCCCGCAAACCCGGCGCACGGTCAATAGCGGATCGTCGGCGATCGCAGTCCCCACGCCGACAACCACCACGTCCACGAGCGAACGTAGCCGATGCAAATGCGTCAGCCCTTCAGGCCCGTTGATATATTTTGAATGTCCGGTTTCTGTCGCTAGCCGACCATCGAGTGACTGGCCGGTCTGGCCGACGATCACCAGATCATCCACGGCGCCCTTATGCAGTGGACCGAACACTTCGGCCCAGCCTTGCGGAAGGGGCGCCGGCCCATTACGAAAAGTATTATTGAATTCCTCCCACAGGTCGGAGGAAACAGATCGGGTTGAGAGAACATCGGTCATCGACACGCCGCAGTTATAGGCTCTGTGGGTGCATAGACCCAACATCCGCAGACTACCATGCTTGAAAAACTATTTGTTGGCGAGCGGAATGATTTCACGCGCGCGGGGTTGCACGAACACTGGAATGACGATGGAAAGTGGCGGAATGCGTGAGGCACAGACGGGGGCGAACTCCGCTCTATTTGGCGGCTGTGGACATACCAGTGTCAGCCGCGGTCTCGGCGAATTCCACGGGCGCCGGCCCGTACTGATCACCACGAGCGACCGCGCGCTGCTCGCGCTGCCGGTTGAAGGTCTCGACCAGAAGCGCCTTGCTGAATTCCTGGCGCTTTGCGGACAGGCCGCGCCCCGGCTTGTCGTCACCGATCGCCGCGCGCGTGCGCTCGGCATCGCGGCGTCAACGCCGATGGAATTACCGCTGTCAGCCGAGGCCGATGCAAGAGCGATACTCGCTCTCGTCACCGATCCGACACACGATCGCATCCCGGACGCCCGGCCAGCGGCGGGCCTCGCCACAGCCGCTATTCAACTCGTCAAGCTGTCGCAAAGCCTGCCGGCGGTACTGGCGGCAGACGTCTCTGGCCGCCCTCTCTTCTGCGATGAGTGCCTCGTCAGCGTCGAGGCGGAAGCGATCGCCCGCTTCGCAGAAAATGCCATTCGTCGGCTCGTCATCGCGAGTGAGGCCTCGGTGCCGCTCAGCTCGGGCTTGCCCACGCGGTTCATCGTTTTCAGTGATGCGATGGGTGGCAGTCCCGTCGCCGTCATTATCGGAAAGCCGGATTTCGCGGACGTCGTTCCGGTGCGCATGCATTCGGCATGCCTGACGGGCGACGTGTTCGGTTCACGACGCTGCGATTGCGGTGACCAGCTTCGGCTCGCACTGCAGCGGCTGGAGGATCTCGGAGGCGGCGTCATTCTCTATCTGGCGCAGGAAGGCCGCGGGCTCGGCCTTGCCAACAAGATGCGGGCCTA
>NZ_JANXTC010000332.1:0-8579 GCF_025356345.1 Tardiphaga sp. | reverse complement strand
GCGCATTAAATCGTGGGGAATTTGATCTCTGTCCGTTCACAGATGTTGTCGCGAAAACCGCTTTCCCTTGTGATCGCGGGGCTCGCTAGATTGCTGGAGGAGATGTCAAACGCACTCCACGCGCTCTGCCATCGAGGTTCTAATTCAGGCGACACCGAAATCATTTAGGACGGCACGAAAATCGTCTAGGATTTGTCTAGGAAAAGCGCGTGGTGTTCGCGCGGCGTTCACGGATGGATTTTAACCGTGTTTGGCAGCAATGATCCGTTCAGCACTTGGTCGATATGAGCTGCACCCGGTTCCGAAGACACCAAGTTAGGTGTTTTATGGAGCTGGAGGTGTTTCATGGAGAGACGGAAGTTTACGCGAGAGTACAAGCTTGAGGCGGTCAAGCTGATCAAGGATCGGGGCGTGTCCTACGCTCAGGCTGCCGACGACCTCGGCGTTCATCCGACGCAGCTGCGTGAATGGGTGAAGAAGTTTGCCGACGACCCGCAACATGCGTTTCCCGGCCAGGGTCAGATGAAGCCGGAGCAGCAGGAGATCACGCGTCTCAGGCGTGAGGTTACCAAGCTGAAGGCTGAGCGCGACATCCTAAAAAAAGCCGCGGCCTACTTCGCGAAGGAATCGATGTGAAGTTCGGTTTCATTTCGAAGCACCGGGGGCTCTGGCCGGCGGTTTGGTTGTGCGAGGCGCTCGGTGTCTCGCGAGGTGGGTTCTATGCCTGGCTGACGCGTTCACGCAGTCGGCGTAGCCGAAGCGATGAGGAACTGGGTGCGAAGGTTCGAGCCAGCTTCCTTGCGAGCGACCGCACCTACGGCGCCAGGCGTGTGTGGCACGACCTGCTTGCAGAAGGTGTGTCGTGCGGACTGCACCGGGTCGAACGATTGATGCGGCTACAAGCTCTCAGAGCGCGGCCACGACGGCGTCGCCTTCCTCCTGATGTGGGTGAACGTCAGGCGAACGCCGTCGCTGCCAACGTGCTCGACCGCGCCTTCGAAGCGGCGACTCCCAACCGCAAGTGGATTGCTGACTTCACCTATATCTGGACGGCGGAAGGCTGGATCTATGTGGCGGCCGTCATCGACCTGTTCTCTCGGCGGGTAGTCGGCTGGTCGATGCAAACCGAAATGACGGCGCAACTTGTGACCGACGCCCTCGTCATGGCAATCTGGCGACGAGGCAAGCCTGATGCGCTGCTACACCATTCCGACCGTGGCAGCCAATACACCAGCGAGCAGTTCCAGCGATTGATGGCCGACCACGGCGTCGTCTGTTCAATGAGCCGGTCCGGGAATGTCTGGGACAACGCGGCGATGGAGAGCTTCTTCTCGTCGTTGAAGACGGAGCGGACCGCGCGCAAGATCTACCGAACAAGGAACGAAGCCAAGGCAGATGTGTTCGACTACATCGAACGCTTCTATAATCCGAAGCGGCGTCACTCGACCATTGGATATCTGAGCCCTATGGAGTTCGAGCAAAGAGCGGGATTAGTCTAAGCCGGTGTCAACAGAACCGGGTGCAGCTCATTTGTTCGCGCCTACGTCCAAGGTCTCAACGACAAAGCGCGTGAAGATGCCATTGCTGCATTCAGCATGGGCATAACGGTTATCCGAGGAGAGTTTGCCTCACAAAACAGCAAAGAAGTTGATCACGCGATGGCCAGGATAAGCAGCTATTGCATTCCTGACGGCGTGTCTCGCGCGCAAATGGCGGACGTTTACTGCAAATATCTGGGCGACAACCCTGCGGAACGCCACAAGCCCTCGGCCGCTCTGTTCAACACGTCCTTCACCAAAGCCTGGACCTGTCCTAAGTCCTAGCTTGTGAGACGGCTTGCCAACATCTGCGGAGCTGTGTGCATAATCAGCGGATGAACAGCGGAAAATCAGTGGTGAAGCGTAAGCGTAGCTCTGTGGCCCCTCAGATTGCCGCTTGACGCTATTTTGATCGCAGCTTGTGCGGGCGCGGCTTCCAAATTCCAGCCAATGCGTTGACTGCGGCTTCGAGCGCCTTCCGGTCGATGACGTTAGGATCGAACCGCTCCGGGCCCCAGAGGCGCATATTTTCATGTTCTGGATGAGTAGGGTCGCCGATGGCATCGAGGTATTCCGCATAGCCTGGCGCACCGCCGACGTCTTCCGGAGGACAACGACCGGCGGCCTCAAGCAACAGGGGAAGTCCCTCCGTTGTCGTGTTGTCGAACCATTTTTCAAGCTTGATCACATGGTCCCAACTGTCGCCGAAGTCATAGAGATAATGGATCGGGTTCAGCCGTGCCGTTGGCTTACCTGTATGGCACCGGGGAGAAGCGTAAGCGGTTCCCGGTTAACTTTGTCACGGGGGAGAGCCAAGTCTTACACATCAAGACCTTCAACCCATCCGACCCGTTCCGTGGCCTGCCACCACTCAAAGCCGCTGCCCGCGCCGTGGACACCCATACCCGCCATCGAAATGGCACCCGAAGTACCGTGTACACGCATAACTGCGTCTTGCATTTCCGGCGGCGATGGGTTTTAAGCCCGATGACTTCCATCACCGCAGGCCTGAAAGAGCAGTGCGCTGCGTGGTTTCACCGCATGTCAGGCCGAGGTGCACCTCGCATAGCTCGCGCTCAGACCCGGTCTACCCCCACCCATAAAGGTATTTAAGATGGCCAAGATGACCAAGAACCAGCTGATCGATGCGATCGCTGAAGGTACCCAGATTTCCAAGAGCGACGTCAAGGCCGTCATCGAGCAGATGGCGACCGTGGGTTACAAGGAACTCAACGAGTCCGGCGAGTTCGTGATTCCCGGTTTCGCCAAGATCACCGTCGTCAACAAGCCGGCCACCGAGGCCCGCACCGGCGTCAATCCCTTCACCAAAGAGCCGATGGAATTCGCCGCCAAGCCGGCCAGCAAGTCGGTCAAGGCCTCGCCGCTGAAGGTTGCCAAGGACGCCGTCTGACAACGACGTCCCCCACCGCGTGATCGCTGAAACTTCGGCGAGTTGACATTCGTGGCACCTGCAAGGGGGCTGCGAATGTCACCATCGCGGAGCCGATGCCGCATGGTCGCGGGCGCGACGAGGAGATTCCGATGTTCAATGAGAACAGCCGGCTCATTCGCCCCCGCCGCTGCCGTGCATCCCGGGTGACACGCGACCTGCCAGAGCCGACCCGTCGCTTGTGAATATCCGAGCGGCCAACGCTGTATCACCCAGCTTTAAAATATTCCGACGCGATGGAACTTGTTCCATGTCCCGCGCTTTATTCCCGCAACCGGAGGGAGTGAGCATGCTGGTCGAGCGCGGGTTGCAGGTGCTGAACGTCGAGGCGGTCGGCGACGCCTATGCCATTGCTTCCAATTATCTGCGCCGGTCCGGAGCCATCTCCGACACCTCCGTCACCAATGACCGGCTGCTGGAGATCATCGTGCGGATGTTCAATGGCGGCGAAGGCAACCGTCTGCGCCTCGGCAACAGAGCGATCACGAAATTCCAGTCGACCCGCATCTCCTGATGTCCAACGAGGAAGACAGCCCCATGCAGACCGCGATCGATCGCATCATGCACACCTATGACATGATGGTGAACCGCACCCAGGCCGCCAGCTCGGAAGCCCGCGGCAAGGTCACGGACTACATCACGTCGCTGTTCGACGGCGGCGAGAAGGATCCGCATCGGCTGACCGTCTATGGCCTGACCTATCTGCGCGAGCTCGACGGCAGCAATGATCCGGTGAAGGCCGGATTTACCGGGCTCTGAGGCAAGCGTTTTATTCAATTGAAGTGTAGTTCGAAATGCCCGGCCTCGTGCCGGGCATTTCGTATTTTGCCGAAGGGTAGGGTGGGCAAAGGCGCTGTTGCGCCGTGCCCACGCATTCATGCGAAATGTAGAACGGGTGGGCACGCTTCGCTTTGCCCACCCTGCATGGCCGCGCGCTGCGCGGCCGCGGACTACGCCGCCCTGGTTTTCTTGCCGTCCTCGATGGCGCGCCAGACCCGCTCGGGGGTGAGCGGCATGTCGAGGTGCTCGACGCCGTAGTCGCGCAGCGCATCGATCACCGCGTTGACGACGGTGGCGAGGCTGCCGGCGCAGCCGGCCTCGCCGCAGCCCTTGGTGCCGAGCGGATTCGACTTCGCCGGCGAGGGATGGTTGCCGACCTTCATCAGCGGAATGTCGCCGGCGCGCGGCAGCGCATAATCCATGAACGAACCGGTGATCGGCTGGCCGGAGGAATCATAGCTGACTTCCTCCATCAAGGCCTGGCCGATGCCCTGCGCCACCCCGCCATGGAGCTGGCCGGCGACCAGCAGCGGATTGACGATGGTGCCGAAGTCGCTGATCCCGGTGTAGCCGACGATCTTGATCACGCCGGTCTCGGGTTCGATCTCGACCTCGGCGACGTGGCAGCCATTCGGGAAGGTCGAGGCGACGTCGGATCCGGTGTGGTCGACATCGAGCGAGGACGGCACGCCCTCCGGCGTGCGGCCTTCGCGCAGCCGCTGTGACAGCTCCATGATATCGATGCTGCGGTCGGTGCCGGCGATGGTGAAGCGGCCGGCGCGGAATTCGATGTCGGCCTCGGAGGCTTCCATCAGATGCGCGGCGGCGGCCTTGCCCTTGGCGATGATCAGCTCGGAGGCTTCCACCACCGCCTGGCCGGTCGCGGTGATCGAGCGCGAGCCGCCGGTGCCGTTGCCCATGCGCACCAGATCGCTGTCGCCCTGCACCAGCTGGATGGCGTCGAACGGCACGCCAAGCTGAGATGACAGCACCTGCGCGAACGGGGTCGCGTGGCCCTGGCCGTAATCCAGCGTGCCGGTGGTCAGCGTCACCGTGCCGTCGGCGTTGAACACCACCTTGCCGAGCTCGCCCGACGGCGGCGCGGTGACTTCGAGATAGCAGCCGACCGCGATGCCGCGCAGCTTGCCGGCCTTGCGGCTTTCCTTCTTGCGCCTGGCGAAGCCGGCATGGTCGGACATGTCGAGCGCCTTGGCGAACACGCCCTGGAAATCGCCGCTGTCATAGGTCACGCCCGAGGCCGCCGCGAACGGCATCTGCGACGAATGGATGAAGTTGCGCTTGCGCAAAGCGAGGCGATCGATGCCGATCTCGTCGGCGGCGCGATCGATCAGCCGTTCCATGTAATAGTTCGCCTCGGGGCGGCCGGCGCCGCGATAGGCGCCCATCAGCGTCATGTTGGTCAGCACGCATTTGATGTCGACCGACAGCAGCGGGGTCTTGTAGACGCTGGCGAGGTTCTTGGCGGTGTTGAGCGACAGCGGCCCGGGGGCGACGCCGCTGATATAGGCGCCGAGATTGCCGTAGCCGGTGAGGCGCACCGCGAGGAACTTGCCGTCGCTGTCGAGCGCCAGCTCGGCATGGATGTCCTGCGAGCGGCCCTGGCTGTCCGACAGAAAACTGCCGGAGCGCTCGTCCAGCCACTTCACCGGCCGGCCAAGTTCCTTCGCCGCGTGCAGCAGGCAGATATATTCGGGATAGCTGATGTTCTTCATGCCGAACGATCCGCCGACATTGGCGGTCAGGATCCGCACCTTGTCGGGCGCGACATTCAGGGTCTTGGCCAGCGTGTTGCGGTTGCCGGCGACGCCCTGGGTCGGCACCTGGATCACATAGCGGCCGCCGGCCTTGTCGTAGGATGCCAGCGCGCAGCGCGGCTCCATCGTCACCACCGCGACGCGGGTGTTGTTGATGTCCAGTCTGGTGACATGGGCGGCGGCGGCGAAGGCGGCTTCGACCTTGTCGGTGTCGCCATAATGATAGTCCAGCGCCACATTGTCGGGGATGTGATCCCACAGCACCGGGGCGCCGGGCCGGGTGGCGGCCTCGCAATCGGTCACCGCGGGCAGCGCCTCGATGTCGAGCTCGACCGCCTCGGCGGCGTCGCGGGCCTGCGCCACGCTGTCGGCCACCACGAAGGCGACGGGGTCGCCGACGAAGCGGACCTTGTCGGTCATCAGCGCGGTGCGGTTGGTCTGCAGCAGCGCTGAGCCGTCGCGGTTCTTCAGCGGCAGGCCGCAGGTGAACGGACCGTAATTGGCGGCCTCGAGATCGCGGCCGGTCCAGACGCCGTGCACGCCGGGCATCGCCCGGGCGGCGGTGGTGTCGATGTTGCGGATGTGGCCATGGGCATGCGGGCTGCGCACGATCCAGGCATGAAGCTGGCCGGGCAGGTTGAAATCGTCGGTATATTTGCCCTTGCCGCGGACCAGGGTGTCGTCTTCCTTGCGCCGCACGGGCTGGCCGACGCCGTATTTCTGCATGGCGATCGCGTTGTCGACGGTCGAGCCGGTATGATCTTGCATTGCCAAATCCATCAAATATCGGTTTTCCCGCGGTTTCGCCCGTTGTGGCGCCCCGGTAGCCCACCCCAGATAGGCCAGCGCGGCGGCGCCGACAACGCATGTTTGGGCATGGCCCCGTGCGGCGGGCTGTTGCGCTGCCCCCCGTGCCTGCTAAACTTTCCGTGAATGGATATTTCCATGTCGGCCCGCGGGCCGCGGAAAGCAGACGGAATGGACGATGACACGCGGCTTCGCGACGCCCCCGCGGCGCGCGGGGGTGTGCAGGGATTGGCGGCGGCTGCCGGGCGCGGCGCGAAAAGTCATGCGCCGGACGTGTATGCCGCGCTCGACCTCGGCACCAATAATTGCCGCCTGCTGATCGCCGCGCCGAGCGGCGACAACTTTCGGGTGATCGATTCGTTTTCCCGGATCGTCCGGCTCGGCGAGGGCATCTCCACCACCGGAATGATCAGCGAGGCGGCGATCGCGCGGACGATCGCCGCGCTCGGCGTCTGCCGCGACAAGATCGAGCTGCGCGGCGCGCAGCGGCTGCGCCTGATCGCCACCGAAGCCTGCCGCGCGGCGTCGAATGCCGACGCCTTTCTGGCCCAGGTCGCGCGCGACACCGGCATCACGCTGGAGATCATCGACCGCGAGACCGAGGCCGCGCTGGCGGTGATCGGCTGTTCGCCGCTGCTCGATCCCGGCGGCCGCGGCGCGATCTTGTTCGATATTGGCGGCGGCTCCAGCGAGCTGGTGCGGATCGAACGCGACCCCGCCGATCCCGACGCCAAGCCGCGCATCAAGGCCTGGATGTCGATCCCGCTCGGCGTGGTGACGCTGGCGGAGAAATTTGGCGGCCAGTCGGTCAGCCCGGAGTGCTACGCCGGGATGGTCGAGGAGGTGGCGCGGCATGTGGCACCGTTCGCAGCCGAGCATGCCGGCGACCTCGGCGGCATGCATCTGCTCGGCACTTCGGGCACGGTGACGACACTGGCCGGCGTCCATCTCAGCCTGATGCGCTATGACCGCCGCCGCGTCGACGGCGTCTGGATGAGCCATGCGGAGCTCGATTCGACCATCGCCGGGCTGATGGCAATGAATTTCCAGGAGCGCGCCGCCAATAATTGCGTCGGCCCCGAACGCGCCGATCTGGTGCTGGCCGGCTGCGCCATCCTGGACGCGATCCGCGCCGCCTTTCCGCTGCCGCGGCTGCGGGTGGCCGACCGCGGCCTGCGTGAGGGCATGCTGGTGGAAATGATGCGCGCGGATGGCGCGATCCGGCTCGCCTGATGGGGTGCGCCTTTTCCGGCACGGTGTGCTAGAGATCGCGTCAACCCGAACAAAAGCACCTCGATATGGCTAAAGACACTACCGGGCGGCTGCACGTCACCGTCAAAAGCGCCGGCAGGCTCAAGCACTCGTCCAAACTCTGGCTCGAGCGCCAGCTCAACGATCCCTATGTGCAGCAGGCCAAGCGCGACGGCCTGCGCTCGCGCGCGGCCTACAAGATCATCGAGATCGACGACAAATACCGCTTTCTGAAGCCGGGCATCTCGCTGGTCGACCTCGGCGCCGCCCCCGGCGGCTGGAGCCAGATCGCCGCCAAGCGGATCGGATCGGCCGAAGGCCGCGGCCAGGTGATCGCCATCGATCTGCTGGAAATGCCGAACATCCCGGGCGTCACCTTCGCGCAGATGAACTTTCTGGACGAAGGTGTGCCCGCCAAGCTGTTCGAGATGATGGGCGGCAAGGCCGATGTGGTGCTGTCCGACATGGCCGCCAATACCACCGGCCACCGCAAGACCGACCAGTTGCGCATTGTCGGTCTCGTCGAGGACGCCGCGGCGTTTGCCGCGGACGTGCTGAAACCCGGCGGCACCTTTGTCGCCAAGGTTTTCCAGAGCGGTGCCGACGCCACGCTGATGACGCAGCTCAAGCGCGACTTCACCGCGGTGAAGCACGTCAAGCCGGCCTCCAGCCGCAAGGATTCCTCGGAGCGCTACGTGGTGGCGACCGGGTTCAGGGGCATCGTCGGCGAGAAGCGCATGGGGCAGGGCGAAGAGTAGGCTGCAGACTGTTCGGTGGGTGGAGCGAAGCGAAACCTATCAAGTACCAGCCGATGTAGCCCGCATGAGCGTAGCGATATGCGGGGCCCTCGGAGTTCCAGGATTCCCGCATCTCGCTGCGCTCATGCGGGCTACCCCTGCGTCGTCCGATCATCCCAGCTTCTGGTCGCGCGCTTCTTCGGTACCTTCGGAGCCGAGTTTGGCGGCGGCGTTTTCGGCG
>NZ_JANXTC010000299.1:0-7390 GCF_025356345.1 Tardiphaga sp. | reverse complement strand
GACGGCCTGCTCAGAGGCCCCGACGCGCGATTTCAGCGAGTCGATCTGGCTGCTGAGCCAGTTTGCCGCGATCCGGGTCGCGTCATATTTGGCGCGGACCTGCTCCTCGAAGTAGCCTTCAGCAATGGCATTGGCGATCGCCGCGGACTTCCGCGGCTCCTCAGAGCTGACATTGATATCAACGAGGAACGTTGTGCCCTGCCGGGTGACCTTCATGCGACGCTGCAGGACTTCTACGGATCGTGACCGCGCCGTATCCGCCGCGTTCGTGTCGACCGCGGGCGTGCTTCTGCTGAATAGGCGCTTGATCGGGTCGAGCAGGCCCGGATGCGGCGTGAATTCGGCATCCTCGGTCAATTTGAGCTTGTCGACGACCCGCTGCAGAATCGAGACCGACTGGATCAGCAATGTCTGGCTCTCGATCGTGGCGTCATCAGTCCCGAAATTCGACAGCACCGCCTGATTGGTCTCGACAACATTGGCGCGCCGCGGGTCGACCAGCACGGTGGACGTTGCGGTGTAGAGCGTGTCGACGCTCATCAGATAGGCCATGGCCAGCGTCATCAGAATTAGGGGTGGTGCCGCAACCGCCATCCAGCGACGACGCAGGATACGGGCCATTTCCCGCAGGTCGACCATTTGCGTCTGAGCTGGATCGATCACAACGGCTTCGTCGGACGCCCGATTTGAATAGTCAGAACTGCGCTGTAACATTGATCCCCACCTGATGTTTGTCATAGCTGAAGGCTGAAACATCGCTGTTGCGGTCGGTGTACCGATGGTAAACGGACATCGTGGCGAACCGGTTCATCAGATATTTGACGCGCGCATCGGAGGTGATGACGGTGTCGTTGCGGACCTGCCCGAAAAACCGGTCGTTTTCGTAGGTGCCTGCAAGCGACAGAATGACGTTCCGGCGCAGCTCATAATCTGCACCGAGCTGGATGGCGTTCGCCTGTACGCCATTCGAACTGGTGGCTGAGGTTTCGGTCACGATCTGCTCAGCCCTGAAGTGAAGATCGAGCAGTCTGGTTGGTCGCCACGTCAGCTGGGCGCGATAAGACGGCCCTTCAATCACGCCAATGGTGGCGTCGCTGAATTGTTGTCGGGCATAGCCGGCGCCAATTTCACCGCTCAGCAGATTTGTCAGTCCGATCGTGACACCGGAGAGTGCGCGATAGCCCTGCGAATCCAGCGATTGCGCCTCGGTGCCCCTAATTTTTCGCTGGTTGCCTTCGACGCCGGCGAACCAGCCAAGGATCGGCGAGAATGCATAGTCAATCCGTCCATGCAGGGCGTAGACTTGGCCATCACGGCCATCCTGATTGATGATCGTTCCGTCCTGAGCCCGGGTCTGGCCGTAGTCGTAGGAATCGACGCTGATTCCAATCGAGGCTGCCAGCCGGTTGAACTCCTTTCGAACGCTGACGTCGCCAGAGAATAGATTGTAGGGCGTTGGCGAGATTGCATTGGCGGGCGAACTCAGCGTGCCGACGCCCTCGTTCAGATGCGCAATCTGGAACTTGGTCAGGACAGCAAGATCATGCGAGACGTCGTACCAGGCGTTGCCCTTGAGGCTTGCATCCGTCTGGTCGAGACTGGAATTGCCACGGTAGATCGTCGAGGCGGTGTCCAGCTTGATGTCGATGCCGTGTCGTTCCCACAGCGTATGCGCCCGTAGGGCCGGGGCGACCACAGCGGCAATGTCGGCGCGCTTGTCGCTGTTCGACGAAAACACGTTGCTATCGTAGAAGGTGCCAGACATCAGCTGCGGGTTGAACATCCACGAACCGTAGCGAATGCCGACCGGCTCATAGCCGGGCTGTTGTCGTTGCTTTACCGGCATGTCTTCCGGTGCGATTTCATCCCTGGCGTCTGGCGGGTTCAGATTCTGCAGCCCGGATGGCTCGAATACCTTCTGGGCATTCCAGGGTGCGGTAACAATTTCAAAAGTGGATGGAATTACCTGAGCATTAACCGGTGTAGCAAGCGCTAGGATGACGAATGTCGATCCGGTTGCAATTCGGAATCTGCTTCGGCGTGGCGCTGTCGGAATAGCAGCGCTCTCGCGATCACCGGAAGCGTTGGGGCATGGCAACGCACGATTCATCCAGTTGTCCCTGTGAGAAGTCGATCAATGTTGACGGTCTGATCGGCTTCCAAACATCACGGCGCCACCAGCAAGATCGCCAGCCTGCGCTAATGTCGACTCTCAACGGAGTAATGGAATTGACGTGATTGATAAACGTAACTGCGTAGGTGGCAGACGTTAAACCGAGTTGCACTTCCGCGCTGCAACAACATACACATCGTAAAGATACCAGACTAAGGCGGCTGACCTGAAGTTGGTGGAACCTGAGCTAAATGTTGGCTGTGGGTATGAGCCTCTAGAAGTAACGTTCCGGAATTCGAATGTTGTCGCCAGGGAACACGCGCACCGGCGCGTCGAGCGGGTAGGCCTCTTCGGTAGCTCCACCGGATCGACGCAGGAACACCTTGTTTTCGTTGGCGCGGTAGCTAAAACCGCCGGCGCTGGCGACCGCATCAAGGATAGTCATGCCAACTCGATACGGATATTCGCCGCTCTTCTTTACTTCGCCGAGAATATAATAGGGGCGATATAGAGCGATCTCGATATTGACGCGCGGGTCTCGAACAATTCCCTTGGCAAGGGCCGCCGCAATCGCGCGTTCCAGTTGACCGGTGGTCAGGCCTGCTGCGCGAATTCGACCGGCCAGCGGGATCGATGCAAATCCCTGGCTGTCAATTTCGTATTCGCCGCTGATGTCGGCCTCGCCGTAGACTTTCAGGCGAATTCGGTCGGTGGGCGCAAGCGTATAGCTTCCCGCTGCTGCCTGCGAGGTCGGCGGATTCTGCGCTGCCGCTATGGTCGAATTTATGCCGATAGAAATTGTGAGGCACATACAAAGGCCAGCGACGCTGAATGATTTACACGACATGACGACATCCTGCGTGGTTATGGACCGTGATGGTCATTGATGTGATGAAGGCTAGTCACGCAAAAAAGGCAAAACCATGTGCCGCGCAGGCGTCGCTGACCGCTCGTGCTCACAGCACGACAATCTCACTGCCTTCGATCGCAATGCACGTCAGCACGCCTGATCGCCACGCTCCTGTATCGATATTGATGCGGTTATTGCGAATGTCGGGATGCGGAACAGGCGTATGGCCGTGCACGATGTATCTTTCAAATGCTTGCGTCGAGTCGAGGAACTCTTCGCGAATCCACATCATGTCGTGGACTTTCTGCAGTTCGAGCGACACGCCGGGTCGGATACCTGCGTGAACAAAAAAGAAGTCTCCACAACAATAGCTATCGCTGAGGCATTGCAGAAAGAGTTGGTGCGTGCGCGGAAGACGCTCGTGCAGCTGGCGGAGCAAGTCCCGCGGCGTGCAGTCTGTGGTGTTGGTAATCACGTAAGATGCCAGCGTTTGCCGGGCGCCAAGTGGAAGCCAATCCGCCAGAGCGGCAGGCTCCGCCAAGAATGCTTCTAGCATAGCCTCGTGATTTCCGCGCAGGCAAACCGCGCGATTGCGAACCAATCGGGTGGCAAGCAGGCTGATAACGCGCGATGAATCGGGCCCACGGTCGATGTAATCGCCGAGATAGACCTCGGCGGAGTATCGGATGGGTCGGCGCAACAGATCGTCATCGATTCGCGCATTGATGTCGGCGAGTAGATCAGCGCGTCCGTGAATATCGCCGACGGCATAGATGCGCGTATCCGCCGGGAGCGAAGGTACGCGTCGTTGTGGCATGGAATAAAGCGTCGACGCGATTGGCACGATGGTCAATTGCCCCGCGCCAAATTGGTTCCGCATCATTGAGATGCAGGCGTGACGCAAAGCCTATTCCGTCGTGTCAGGAAAGTAGCATCCGGACACCTACGATAATGACGACCCAAAACACAGCATTCACCAGGATGATCATGTTTCGCAGTTTTCGCCGCGACAGCGCGAGTTCCGCGCACTGTCCCTCCAATTCGAATTTTGACGGCAGGTGGTCAATTTTCGTTGAGGGTAGCAGGCGGTCCGTCGCTTGCGAATCAGTATGCCGCGTCGAAAGCCGTGGTTGAAGCTTGGCCAGCATTGAACAGCCGAGGGCTAGAGGTCTGAATCATTTAGCATAATGCCGCGTATCGCTTATTTTTTCGTGAATGGACTCGCGCGAAAGCTCGCCTAATTTGCGTTAGCGCATCCTCCTGCGCCGATTACACCCGATATGAAACCGCATCTTACGTCGTGGTGATTGTGCATGGCTGCATCACGTCAGGCGCGGTGCGATTTTGAATCCAGCGCTCTAACCCGCTCATTCCGCACATCCAATTCCGCATTGCACCGAAGAGTGGGTGAGCAACGCAAGCCGGTGCGCGACTAATATCGCCGCACCGCCGCATTTCGCTCATCAAGTTGAGCAAGGTTCGGTGAGATGAGATCGGCGCCGGAGGCTGATTGCGATCGGCAAATCCTGCTCTGCGAGAATGCACGGCCATCCAGCAAGTGAATGGCTACCTGTCGGCATGGATATGTGCCGTAGCTCTAAGTATCCCCGAGCTAAACAAGAAGGCGAGCGCAATGGTCCCGACGTTAACGCTGGCAAAGTTCGATCACAACGGCGCTTCATCGCGCTGGCAGAAGCGACCCGCGATATCGGCCCGTCCTTTCGAATATACCGGCTACATCCGTGGCCGTGTCCGGCGTCATCCGGCGCCGACCCGTGCGGAGCCTTCGACATCAATCGGGAAACGGGTGTTCGACACAGCCGCGGCTGGCGCGGCGCTGCTGTTCTTCGCGCCACTGTGGATTGCCGTCGCGATCGCTATCAAGGTGACCTCGCCGGGGCCCGTTTTGTTCCATCAATATCGCTACGGGTATCGAAACCGATCCTTCAAGATCTACAAGTTCCGCTCGATGCGAAGCGATGCCGGTGATGCGGCTGGAATCAAGCAGACCGTGCAGGGCGATTCAAGAATTACGGCGGTTGGGCGAATCCTGCGCATGACCAGCCTCGATGAGATTCCCCAGCTCATCAACGTCATCAAGGGCGATATGTCACTGGTGGGACCGCGCCCGCACGTCCCCGGGATGCTTGCGGCGGACGTGCCATATGAAGAACTCGTGCCGTATTACTTTCAACGGCACACCGCGCGCCCAGGAATTACCGGTCTCGCGCAAGTCAGCGGCTGTCGCGGCAGCACAGTCGAGCCCGCCAAAGCGATCGCGCGGATCGACTACGATCTCGACTATATCGAACAATGGTCCCTGCGCATGGACATCATCATCATCGTGCGCACCATTCGCCGCGAATTTCTATCCGGCAGCGGGTTCTGACGACCTCTCGCCAAGATAGTCCGGAAGCCGAAGTCGGACGACGGCAAGCGGCACCGCCGGGCGCACGCGCGAAAATTGTTGCGCTCTTTCAACATGAAACAGGCATCCAGGATGAACACCAGACAGCATGCGAAAGCATTCGTAAAACAGAAATTTCCGTCGATCTGGCTGAAATGGCATTTTTCTCGGCGGCCAAAATCGGCCGAACGGGAGTTGCGCTACCTCGGAAAGATCGTGCCTCGGGGGGCACTCACGGTTGATGTCGGCGCCAATCTCGGGCTTTACACGCAGCTGCTGGCGCGGCTGTCGAAGCAGGTCTACGCTTTTGAACCATCTCGCGACATGGCCGACTTTCTGCGCCAAACGTCGGCGCCTAATGTGACCATTCACGAGGTTGCGCTGTCGGACCAGAACGGGGAAGGCGAGCTGTTCATCCCCCAGGGTGAATCGGGGTTGGTGCATGGCCTTGCATCCCTTGAGCGGCAGGCATGCGAATCGGGGGCATCGATCGCGTCTCTTAATGTGCAGACCGCGCGCCTCGATGCCGTCGTCACCGGTGACATCGCGTTCGTGAAAATCGATGTGGAAGGTCACGAACTCAATGTTTTGCAGGGCGCCACCGGCCTGATCGAACGCTGTCAGCCGGTCTTTCTGGTCGAAGCCGAGGATCGACACCGCGTGGAGGCGACACGATCGGTGTTCGAATTCTTCCAGAAGAGATCCTATCGGGGATTCTATCTGAAGGATGAGCAGGTGATTCCTGTCGATCAGTTCCGGCCCGAATCGTTGCAGGACGTCGCGGCGCTGTTGCCGAATGGTGGGCGAAAGTCCGGACGATCCTACGTCAATAATTTCTTCTTTTTTCCGCGACATCTCGATGGCGAATCCATGCTGGCGAGCTAGCCCTGCGGTCCGCCGGATCGATGAAATGAAATGGGTGTCGAGGTGACGCCGACCAGAATCAGACAGGATATCAATGCACATTGCCATCGTAGGCGCCGGCTATGTCGGTCTGGTATCGGGCGCGTGTTTCGCCGACTTCGGACACCACGTCATTTGCGTCGACAATGACGCGAAAAAGATCGCGGCCCTCAACCTCGGAAAGATTCCGATCCATGAGCCCGGACTGGCGGAGCTCGTGGCGGCAAACATCCAGCAGGGCCGGCTACACTTCGTCACTGACATGAAATCGGCGGTCGAGAGTGCGGAAGTCGTTTTCATCGCGGTCGGCACGCCGTCACGCCGCGGCGACGGCCATGCGGATCTTTCCTATGTCTACGCCGCCACTCGGGAGATCGCGGCCCATCTCAAGGAATCCACGATCGTGGTGACAAAGTCGACCGTGCCGGTCGGGACCGGCGACGAGGTGGAGCAGATCATTCGTCATGAGAATCCCGACAAGAATGTCGCTGTGGTGTCGAACCCGGAATTCCTGCGCGAAGGAGCCGCGATCCGTGATTTCAAGCATCCCGATCGAATCGTGGTCGGGACCAACGATCCACGTGCACGCAGCGTCATGGCCGAAGTCTATCGGCCTCTCCACATCAACAAATCGCCGATCATGTTTACGGATCGACGTACGGCCGAGCTGACTAAATACGCGGCAAATTCCTTTCTCGCGACCAAGGTCGCCTTCATCAATGAGATCGCCGACCTTGCCGAGAAGGTGGGGGCCAACGTGCAGGACGTGGCACGCGGCATTGGTCTCGACAACCGGATCGGTCCGAAGTTTCTCCACGCCGGCCCGGGTTTCGGCGGATCGTGCTTTCCCAAGGATACCTTGGCGCTGATCAAGACCGGGCAAGACAATGAAGCGCCATTGCGCATCATCGAGACGGTCGTTGCGGTGAACGAACAGCGCAAGCGTGCGATGGCACGCAAGGTCGCCGGTGCGTTCGGTGGCAATATTCGAGGCAAATCCATTGCGGTGCTCGGCGTCACATTCAAGCCGAACACCGACGACATGCGCGATGCGCCATCCATTCCGCTGATCACGGCACTGCAGGACATGGGGGCGGCCGTCCGCGTCTACGACCCG
>NZ_JANXTC010000293.1:0-3633 GCF_025356345.1 Tardiphaga sp. | reverse complement strand
GTAATAAAGTGCTAGAGGAGAGGGCGGCCGCAGGGCCGCCCTTTATTGTTGGAGCTCGACCTTCTTCGTCCCCTCTCCCCCAGCGCAGCGAAGTTGCGCGCCGCGGAGGGGGGCGCGGACGCAGGGCACGACAGCAGAGGGCACCCTGTTGACGCTACCCTCTCCCGCCTTCGCTTCGCGAGGGCACCCTCTCCCGCAAGGGGAGAGCGGAAAGAACAGCCATGACCGATAACGTCCCCATTGCCATCCCGCTGTCGCAGTCTGTTCTCCGCGGCCTCGCCTGCAAATGCCCGCGCTGTGGCGAAGGCAAGCTGTTCGCCGGCTTCATCGACTTGCGGCCGTCTTGCGAAAAATGCGGCCTCGACTACGCCTTCATCGATGTCGGCGATGGCGCGGCGGTGTTTTTGATCATGATCGCCGGCGCCATCGTGGTCGGCTGCGCGCTGGTCGTGGAAGTAAAATATCAGCCGCCGTTCTGGCTGCATGCCGCGCTGTGGCTGCCGTTGATTCTCGCCACCACGATCCTGCCGATGCGCTCGATGAAATCCTTGTTGATCGCGCTCCAGTTTCACCACAAGGCCTCCGAAGGCCAGCTGATCGACCGCCCGAAATGACTACGCTGTCCGCCAATCGCCGCAGCATGTTCGGCCTCGGCCTGGTTACGCTGGTCATCGTCGCGGTGCTGCTTAGTCTGGGTGGCTGGCAGATGCAGCGCCGCGCCCAGAAGCACGCGCTGATAGCGGCGCTGACCGAGCGTCTGGCCGGAGCTCCGGGCGCGCTGCCGGCGCCGTCGACATGGTCGGCGCTGACGCCGGCCGCCGATGAATTTCGCCGTGTCAGCTTCATTGCGACGCTGCAGCCGGTGCCCGACGCGATGGTCTACTCATCAGGTTCCAGCGTGCGGCCGGACGTGCCGGGTCCCGTGACCTGGGCATTCGTGCCGGCGCTTCTGCCGTCCGGTGAAACCCTCGTCATCAATGCCGGCTTCGTGCAGAACACCATGCAGGAGCGCGCCCAGCAGGATCGCGCCGTGCAGCGCCTGATCAGCGGCGCGCCGGTGACCATGAACGGCTATCTGCGGTTCCCCGAGGCGGCCGGTGCGCTGACGCCGAATGATGACGTCAAGAAACGCCTGTGGTTCACCCGCGACCAGCGCGACATGGCGCAAAAGCTCGGCTGGGGCGAGGTGGCGCCGTTCTATATTGATTTGGAGTCCCCGGCGCCGGCCAGCGGCATTCCAAAACCTGGCCCGCTCGAAGTCCACCTCAAGGACGACCATCTGCAATACGCCATCACCTGGTTTGGCCTGGCGGCGGCGGTCCTCATCGCGTTTGCGGTGTGGATCAAGGGGCAGCGGCGGGCATAGCCTGCTGATTCCCGGTTTCCCCTGTCGCTCAAAACGCTTTATGGTGCCGGATGATTTCGCCCGGCGTGAAGTTTTAACCCATCATTATCAGAGGCTTGGCCGTGAGCCGCCTTTGGAGGACGCTTTGACGACCTATATTTCGACGCGGGGCGAGGCCCCGATTCTGGGCTTCTGCGATGTGATGCTGACCGGGCTGGCCCGCGATGGCGGGCTTTATGTGCCGCAACTCTGGCCGCAGTTTTCGCCGGAGACCATCGCCGCTCTGTTCGGCCGGCCCTATTGGGAAGTCGCCGTCGAGGTGATCCGCCCGTTTGTCGCCGGCGAGATCTCCGACGAGGATCTCGGGCGCATGGCCAACGAGGCCTATGCCACCTTCCGCCATCCCGCGGTGGCGCCGCTCGACCAGACCGCGCCGAATCAGTTCGTGCTCGAACTGTTTCACGGCCCGACCTTGGCGTTCAAGGATGTCGCGATGCAGCTGATCGCGCGGCTGATGGACCATGTGCTGGCGAAGCGCACCGAGCGGACCACCATCGTCGTCGCCACCTCCGGCGATACCGGCGGGGCGGCGGTTGACGCCTTCGCCAACCGCGACAATGTCGATTTGATCGTGCTGTTTCCGCACGGCAAGATCTCCGACGTGCAGCGCCGGATGATGACCACGGCCGGTGCTGCGAATGTCCACGCGCTCGCCGTGAAAGGTAATTTCGACGATTGCCAGGCGATCGTGAAGGGTCTGTTCAACCACCACAAATTCCGCGACGCGGTGTCGCTGTCCGGTGTCAATTCGATCAACTGGGCGCGCATCGTGGCCCAAGTGGTCTACTACTTCACGTCGGCGGTCGCGGTCGGCGCGCCCGGCCGCGCGGTGGATTTCACCGTGCCGACCGGAAATTTCGGTGACATTTTTGCCGGATACGTCGCCAAGCGAATGGGCCTGCCAGTGCGCAAGCTGCGCATCGCCGCCAACGTCAACGACATCCTGGCCCGCACGCTGCGGACCGGAATTTACGAAGTCCGCGAAGTCCATGAGACGGCATCGCCGTCGATGGACATCCAGGTGTCGTCGAATTTCGAGCGGCTGCTGTTCGAGGCCTCCGGCCGCGACGCCGTGCTGGTGCGCGGGCTGATGGAGTCGCTGAGACAGTCCGGTCGCTTCGTGCTGCCGGAAGCGGTGCTGACGGCGATCCGTGCGGATTTTGAAGCCGGCCGCGCCGACGAGGATGAAACCGCCGCGGCGATCCGTACCGCGTGGCGTGAGACCGGCGATTTGATCGACCCGCATACCGCGGTGGCGCTTGCCGTCGCCGATCGCGATACCACCGAGCTGCACGTTCCCAATATCGTGCTGGCGACCGCGCATGCGGCCAAGTTCCCCGATGCTGTGGAAGCCGCCTGCGGCGTGCGCCCCGCGCTACCGGTGTATCTCGAAGGGCTGATGGAAAAGCCCGAGCACATAAAAGTCATGAACAATGACCAAAGCGACATTGAGCGGTTCGTGCTGTCGGTCAGCCGTGCCGCGAAGCAAGGAGCTATTTGATGAGCGTCGAAGTTACCAAGCTGCCTTCGGGCCTGACGGTCATTACCGACACCATGCCGCATCTGGAGACCGCTGCGCTCGGGGTATGGACCGGCGTCGGTGGCCGCGACGAGAAGCCCAATGAGCACGGCATCTCGCATCTGCTCGAGCACATGGCGTTCAAGGGCACCAAGAAGCGGTCGTCGCGTGAGATCGTCGAGGAGATCGAGGCGGTTGGCGGCGATCTCAATGCCGGGACCTCGACCGAGACCACGGCCTATTACGCCCGCGTCATGAAGGCCGACGTGCCGCTGGCGCTCGACGTCCTCTCCGACATTCTGGCGAATCCGTCCTTCGTGCCCGATGAGTTGGAGCGGGAGAAGAGCGTGATCGTGCAAGAGATCGGCGCCGCCGCCGATACGCCGGACGATGTCGTGTTCGAGCACCTCAACGAGCTCTGCTATCCCGACCAGCCGATGGGCCGCTCGCTGCTGGGCACCGCCAAGACGCTGAAGGAATTCGACCGCGACACGCTGCAGAACTATCTCTCGACGCATTATCGCGGCCCGGAGATGGTAGTCGCCGCCGCCGGCGCGGTCAGCCACCGTCAGGTCGTCGACGAGGCTTCCGATCGTTTCTCCAGCTTCGCCGGCGCCGCCGCGCCAAAGCCGCAGCCGGCGAAGTTCGGCAAGGGCGGCTCGCGCGTCGTCCACCGCGACCTCGAGCAGGCGCATCTGACGCTGGCGCT
>NZ_JANXTC010000262.1:0-2619 GCF_025356345.1 Tardiphaga sp. | reverse complement strand
CGCTGGTCGGCACCGCGATGACCGGCCTGCTGTTGCGCGCGCTGTTCACGGGCGAGATGGCCGGCGTGGTGTTCATCGTTGGCTTCGGCGCGCTGTTTGGTTGGCAGATCGGCGGCTTTGTCCGGCGCAACCGGCCGCGCGACTACACGTTTTATCAGGTGCCTGGCGAGTTGCTGCGGTAGGAGCTTGTTACGGCCGCACCACCAGCACCGAGCAGGTGGCGTAGCGCACCACATGGCCGGCGTTGGAGCCAAGGAAATAGGTGCGCATCGCAGGGCGGTGCGAGGTCATCACGATCAGATCGGCCTTGATCGCCGCGGCCTCTTCGAGGATCTCGTGATAGATGCCGCCCTGCCGCACCACATGGGTGACCCTGTCGGTCTCGATGCCGCAATCGCGCGCAAAGGCAGCGAGGGCCTCTTCCGACGCGCCGCGCTGCTGGGTATCGAAATCCGCGGGCACATACTCGGCCAGCATCACCGGCGTCATAGGCAGCACATTGAGCAGTCGCACGCGGCCGCCAAAGGTTTTCGACAGTATTGCCGCATGGGCGATGGCGGGTTTGGCGATCTCGGTTTCGGCGAGATCGATCGGGATCAGAATGGATTGATACATCTGCGGCTCCCTGTGCGCCTTAGCGTAGCACGGAGGAAAGCAGGTGTTGGCTTCTATTCGGCGCCTTTCAGCAGTTTCGGGCTGACATAATGCAGCAGGCGGCCGCCGCGGAAGGCAATGTCGTCCCAGTCCTCGATCGGAAACTCGATTACCACCAGGCCGGAGGTTGGCAGGTTGTTGTCGAGGGCGGCGCGGCCTTCGTCGTCGCCGCGGCCGATCAGGCCGATCGCCAGCTCATGCAGGCCGGGATTGTGGCCGATGATCATCAGATGTTGCGGGTCTTCGCTGGCGGCGCCGCGGATCACCGCCAGCAGTTCGGCGGGGCCGGCGCCGTACAATTCCTCGAGATGCGCCACGGCGGGGACCATGCCGGTCATGGCGGCCGCGGCGAGATCCCAGGTCTGCCGGGCCCGGATAGCGGTGGAAACACAGACCAGATCCGGCAGCGGCGGGTGTCGCTTCAGCCAGCCGCCCATGGTGGCGGCGTCGATCTGGCCGCGGTCGTCGAGCCGGCGGTCGAAATCGCGCCCGCTTGGCGCGTCGGTTTCGGTCTTGGCGTGACGCAGCAACAGCAAACGGCGCATGGCGCGGTCTCGATTCAGCGAGAGGCAGGCCGGCGCGGCTGCGCCGGTCACACCTGCGGATTAATCGACATGGCAGGTGAGGACAAGGTGACAAGCGCCTGACGGGTCCGTAAGAAAACGCCATGACCTCAGCTTCCACGGGCGCGGCTTCAACCGATGCGACATTTGGACCCGACACCGACCCGGCGGAGCGCGCGCGGCTGACCTCCAGCCTCGATGTCGATGTCTGCGTCGTCGGCGCCGGTCTGGCCGGACTGACCGTGGCGCTGGAAGCCGCCCGGCAGGGCGCCAGCGTCGCGGTGCTGGAAGGCCGCCATGTCGGCTGGAACGCGTCCGGAAACCAGCTCGGCACGGTGATGCCGGGTTTCGGGCTGCCGTTGCCGGATCTGATTGCGCGCGTCGGCTTCGAGGACGCGCGCGAACTGTGGGCGTTGTCGCAAATGGGCGCCGATTATGTCCGCGCCAATGCATCCGAGCAGCTGATGCCGGGCATAGGCCTCAGCGAGGGCGCCTTGCAAGTGTCCTGCGTCGATGTCGGCGAGCGCCTGATCGCCCGGCTACAGATGCTCAGCGAGGATTTTGCTACCGAGGTCGAGGGCTGGCAGGTCGACCGCGTCCGCGACGTGCTAAGGACCGAGCGCTATTTTCACGGCGTGTATTATCCGAACGCGTTCCAGATTGACGGTCGGCGCTATCTCACCGGGTTGGTTGGGCTGGCGAAGCAGGCGGGGGTACGGATCTTCGAGGACACGCCGGTCGTCAGCTTCGATGCCGCCGGCATCCGCAAGCGCATCGTGACGCCGTCGGCCAGCTTGCGCGCCTCGCATATCGTGCTGGCCGGCAACATTCATCTCGGCGCCCCCGCGCAGCGGCTGTCCGATACGTTGCTGCCGGTGTGGCGTTATGCGGCGGTGACCGAGCCGCTCGGCGCGCGTCTTTCCGAAGTGATGACGTTCCAGGGCTCGGTGACGGATACCGACGGCATCGATCATTTTCGCATTGTCGATGGCGACCGGCTGATGTGGTCGAGCCCGGAGACCACCTGGGCGGGGCGGCCAGCGCGTCATGCCGGGGCCATCGCGCGGCGCATCCGCACCGTGTTTCCGAAACTCGGCAGCGTTACCATCGCGGAAAGCTTCAGCGGCGCGATCGGGCAGACCGTGCACGGCATGCCACAGATTGGGCAATTGCGTCGCGGCCTGTGGGTCGCCAGCGGCTTTGGCCGACAGGGCCTCAACACCACGGCGATGGCTGGCCAGTTGATCGCCTCCGGCATCATCGCGGGCGACGAGCGCTGGCGGCAGTTCGCTCCGTTCGAGCTGGTCTGGGCGGGCGGCGTCGCCGGCCGCATCGCCGGCCACGCCATCGGCCAGTGGGAACGCCAGAGCGTGGCACTGGGCGGCGTGCTGGCGCGTTACCG
>NZ_JANXTC010000211.1:0-24144 GCF_025356345.1 Tardiphaga sp. | reverse complement strand
ATCGGGATGCAGCCGAGATGGGTGCAGATGCCGATCACGACCAGCCACTGGTCGTGGCCTTCCTTGACCCGGGACTGATCCGATGCCGGATCCGGCAGGCTGGCCGTGGGCACCGAGCGGGCCTCATCGACCTGCTTCTTGGTGCGGTTCATGATGTAGATCGGCTTGCCGCGCCAGAACACCTTGATGTCCTGTCCTTCGGCGATCGGCGCCAAGTCTACCTCGATCGGCGCACCCGCTGCGATCGTCGAAGCGTCCGGGTTCATCTGGGAGATCAGCGGCCAGACAACGGCGGCGGCCCCCACCGCAGCAACGGCACCCGTGGCCACAAAAAGGAAATCGCGGCGCGTGTGCTCCGCCGAAGACGCTGTCGACACTTCCAAGCCCTTTCTTTTCTGCGGCCCGAAAACCGGCCCGGTCACGCTTATGTGTGCGACCAAACAAGGTTACCCGCGCTCGCGATCTTGATCGCCGCGGCAGAACGACCACATGCCCTATCCCACCGGGAAGAACGTATAATCCAGAATCGTTCTATTGGCACCCTTGCCGCGCTAGTGCAAGTCTGCACTCCCATCTGCAGGGTGCAACGCACCTAAACACCCGTAATCTTCCCCTGCTGCGTTTTATCCGCGCCGGCGAGCGGCGGTGGACCGGCTTCGGAGCTCCAGTTCGGGATCGCGAAATACACGATCGCCGCTTCGCTACGTCAACGCTACCGCGGGCTTCGCATCGACTTCGCCGGCCTCGCTTGCCGCCGCGACGGCGGGGCGGTATCGCCTGCCCCGAGGGGTGACGCGCCCGCTCCGGAGGCCTAAACTACGATGCGCATCGCGCTGTACCAGCCGGACATTCCGCAGAACACCGGCACCATCCTGCGGCTGTGCGCCTGCCTCGATGTCGAGGCGCATATTATCGAGCCTGCCGGCTTTCCGGTCTCCGACCGGCATTTCCGCCGTGCCGGCATGGATTATCTCGACCAAGTCCGCATCGTCCGGCACGATTCATGGAGTCATTTCGAGCAGTGGCGGTCCCACAGCGGCCATCGGCTGGTGCTGTTCTCGACCAAGGGCGCATCGCCATATCTCGATTACGCCTTCACGGCGAACGACATCCTGATGTTCGGCCGGGAATCCGCCGGCGTCCCCGACGAGGTGGCCGCGGCGGCGGACGCGCGAGTGGTGATTCCGATACGGAAGGATCTGCGCTCGCTCAATCTGGCGATGTCGGTGGCGATGGCACTCGGCGAGGCGCTGCGGCAGACCCGAAGCTGACGAGCGCGGTCATGGCGTTCCGGCTACGCTCCCACCGGGGGATCGCCGACCGGCTGCGATGGAACCAGCTGCGCCCCACGGCGTTACAGCCGACAAACCTGCCGAAATCATGGGCGCGGCCCCGGTCACCAGCCGGCTAGTTCCGCGACCACCGAATTCCTGCAGGGCGGCGGCGAGACCGGCACGCGGATCCGCGATTTCAACGGGTCCACGACGTCGCTCGGTCCGATCGAGCAGTGGTCGAAAAGCCTGAAGACCGCCATCGGCATGATGGTGCGCTCGCCTGTTCCGATCCTGATGCTCTGGGGGCAGCGACGGCTTCATGATCTACAACGACGCCTATTCGGTATTTGCCAGCCGCCGTCACCCGAAGCTGCTCGGCAGCCGACATCACCGCGCTACAGGAGATCGGCCAGGACTGCATCGTCCAGAAGCCGTTGAGCGACGACGACCCGCAGCGCAAGGCGAAGCGGTTGCTGGGACAAGAATTCGTGAGTAAGAGCCCGACCGCGCCACGGCGCGCACTGGACTGATGGCCGCCACGTTTCCGTTGAAGGCCGTCAGAAACATGGTGAGCGTCAATGGACCGGCTGGTGCCCCAGCGTCGCGGCCTGGTCCAGGAGCGACTGGTAGCATTCGCAGGTCATGCCCTCCAGCATCGATCGATCCACGATCTTGATCACACCGCGCGAGAACGAGATGACGCCGTCGCGCTGCAGTTTCCCCGCAACCTCGGTTACCGAGGTGCGGCGCACCCCCAGCATTTCCGACAGCAGTTCCTGCGTCAGCGCCACCGTGCCGCTCTCGGCGCGATCCGAGGATTGCAGCAGCCAGCGGCAGAACCGGGCCTCCACATGATGCAGTGCATTGCAGGCGGCCGTGATACGGGCCTGGGTCAACAGCACCTCATTGTAGCGGATGCAGACCATCTCGACGCTCTTGTTGCTCGCCGCGAGCTGGCGAAACCGCGCCGCGGCGATCTTGCTGGCGGTCATCGGCAATTGCACCACGGCGCGCACCATCGACATATAGAGCCCTAGCCCAGCCATCGCCCCCACAACCCCTTCGCGGCCGACCGTGGCGGTCTCGATCGCCTTGCCGTTCTGCATCACCGAGAGCAGCGACATCATTCCATTGTGAGGGAAATAGACATGCTCGACCTCGTCGCCCGCTTCGTACACCACCGTGCCCTGCGTCAGCGAGACCGTGGCGACATGGGGTTCGATCAGATCGAAGATGTCGGCCGGCAGCCGGGCCAGCAGATGATTGGGGTGGGTTCGGGAAGCGAGCGGGACATGGAAGGACATGGTGCTCTCCTGCAAGGAGGCGGGAGCACTGAACTCTCTGTCACCGGTAGATGCCAGGGCCGGGCGATGATGCGATCACCGTAGACCTTTAAAGTCGGAATAGCGACTTAAATCGGGCCGTTTCAACGGGTCGCCACACACCGACGGTGCAAACGAAATCACGCAGCAGACCCGATCGGGCTTGCACGAGCGATGTCGCCCCCGGGTGTAATGCACCACGATGGCAAAGATTTACGGGACCTGCACGGCGACGGACTGATGGATCAGACTCTGATAGCACTCGCAGGCCAGGCCCTCGAGCGCCGTGCGATCGAGGATCTGGATCAGGCCACGCGTCACGGCGATCACCCCGTCGCGCTGCAGTTTGCCGGAGACATCCGTGACCGAGGTGCGGCGCACGCCCAGCATCTCCGACAGTAGCTTCTGGGTCAGCCCCACCGTGCTGCTTTCGGCGCGATCGGCCGACTGCAGCAGCCAGCGACAAAACCGCGCATCGACCGGATGCAGGGCATTGCAGGCCGCCGTCACCCGGGCCTGGCTGAGCAGCACTTCATTATAGGCGATGCACAGATGCTCGATCTCCGGGCTGGCTGCCACGGCCTGGCGGAACCGGGCGGCGGCGATTTTGGTGGCGGCCATCGGCAATTGCACTTCGGCGCGAACGATCGAGGTGTAGAGCCCGAGCCCAGCCATCGCGCCAACCACGCCCTCCCGGCCGACGGTGGCGGTCTCGATCGCCTTGCCATTTTTCATGACGACCAACAGCGAGATCATTCCACCATGTGGAAAATACACATGTTCGACCTGCGCGCCGGATTCGTACAGCACGATGCCCGGCTCCAGGGTGACCACGGCCGAGTGCTCGAGCACTGGCGCGATGATGTCGGAATACAGGCTGGAAATCAGGTAATTGGGATGCTTGTGCAATGGCCGCTCGACCTGCAGAGACATTCTGCTCTCCTGCGTAAGGCGGGAGCACAACCATCTCTCTGTCACCGGCAACTGCCCGAGGCGTTCGGTGATGAATCACTCATACATCGACTATGTCCGGGAGGCGACATAAATCATCGACAGACGTCACGGCCCGCGTCTTCTGACACAGACCGGCTAACGCCCGCTCGGCACCCGGGTCGCCACATAGTCCTTGCCGCGCGCGGTAAACGTCTCGCGAATGACAAAGCCGTCGGCCGGCGACATCGGCCCGATCGGCACCGGGCCGGTGGGCATGATCAGGGTGGCGGTGCCGCCGACAAAGATCAGCAAATGGCGGCGCTCTTGCAGCAGCCTGGCCGACCACGCCAGCAGCCCCGACAAATAGGGCTCTTTCTGCCAGGCGAACGGCGTACCGGGATCGACCTGGCCATAGATGAAGCGCGTCGCCGGATAGACCGAGAATACGATCTTGGAGATTTCCGGCTTCCAGACCGGCGCCATTTCCTCGTCCTGGATCCAGACGCAGTCGAAGGCGCGGCACTGCTGCGGCCGCTCGTCATAGATCTTGCAGCCGGAGGCGATCGCGCAATGCGCGCACCATTTGCCGGCCGGCTTGGCGAGGTCGTCGATGCGATAGACCTTGCAGCACATGGTGCAGGTGCCGCAGCTTCGGGAACCGACGGTCGGTGCAGGCGAGGTGACGAGCGGCGGCGACGTGGTTGACATGGGGCCTGCGACAAAATTGAGATTGAGCTTTGAGCCGCCCGGAGCGGCGGTGCAATTGAAATGTCAGTGATCACGGAAACGAGAGCGGAGGCGACGCCATGGCGTTGCGCGCTGCGCTGCGGTAGACCGTGCGCCCAATCGCCGAGTAGATGCCGTGAGTTACGCCGTTAAAGAAATTTTCCTCACCCTGCAGGGCGAAGGCGCCCAGGTCGGGCGCGCGTCGGTATTCTGCCGCTTTACCGGCTGCAATCTGTGGACCGGCCGCGAACAGGATCGCGCGGCCGCTGTGTGCCGGTTTTGTGATACCGATTTCGTCGGCATGGATGGCACGCTGGGCGGGCGCTACGCCAGCGCGGAGCAACTGGCCGAGGCCATCGCCGCGCAATGGGTAGGCCCCGCCAACAATCGCTACGTGGTGCTGACCGGCGGCGAGCCGCTGCTGCAGGTCGACCCGGCGCTGATCGACGCGCTGCACGGCCGTGGTTTCAGCATCGGCGTGGAAACCAATGGCACCGTCGCGCCGCCGGCGGGCATCGACTGGCTCTGCGTCAGCCCGAAGGCCGGTGCCGAATTGGTGGTCCACGCCGGCCAGGAGATCAAGCTGGTCTATCCGCAGCCGGATGCGATGCCGGAGCTGTTCGCCGGCCTGCCGTTCGAGCGGTTCTCGCTGCAGCCGATGGACGGGCCGGACGTCGTCACCAACGCCACGCAGGCGGTCGACTATTGCCTGCGCCATCCGCAATGGCGGCTCAGCGTACAGACCCACAAGACCCTGGGCATCAGGTAGGACATAAACGATGTGGGAATTGACCAAATCCTTTCGCTTCGAGGCGGCGCATGCACTGCCCGGCACCACACTCGGCGAGGCCAGTGAGGAAATCCACGGCCATTCGTTCCGCGCCGAGGTGACGATCCGCGGCACCGCCGATCCGGCCACCGGCATGGTGATCGACCTTGGCCTGCTCGAGGTCCGCCTTGACGCTCTGCGCAAGATGCTCGACCACAAATTTCTCAACAATGTCGCGGAGCTGGGCGCGCCGACGCTGGAAAACCTGACGCGCTTCATCTGGGACCGCGTCGCCTATCCCGGCCAGCTGGTGCGCGTCGGCGTGTTCCGCGACAGTTGCAATGAAAGCTGCACCTATTTCGGTCCGCGGCCGTAACGACGACCCGGGAGCCTGCCGCTTGCGCATCCTGCTGATCAACCCGAACACGACGGACAGCGTCACCGCGCTGGTGGCCAGGCATGTCGCGGCAATCGCGGGCGACGCCGCGACCCTCAAACCGGTGACCGGCGCCTTTGGCGCGCGTTACATCTCGACCCGGGCGTCGGCGGCGATCGCCGGACACGCGGCGCTCGACGCCCTGGCAACCCATGCCGACGGCTGCGACGCGGTCTATCTCGCCTGCTTCGGCGATCCCGGCCTGCTGGCGCTGCGCGAGGTCGCGACAATTCCCGTGGTCGGCATGGCCGAGGCGTCCTGCCTGGAAGCCTGCCGGCGCGGCCGCCGCTTTGCCATTGTCACCGGCGGCGCTCTGTGGGGACCGATGCTGACCGAATTCGTCAGCAGCCTCGGCCTTGCCGAGCGCATGACCGCGGTGCGCGCCATCGCGCCGACCGGCGAGATCGCCGAAAATCCCGACGCCGCGCTGGCGCAGCTTGCCGCGGCCTGCACCGCCTGCGCGACCGAAGACGGCGCCGATATCGTGATCCTCGGCGGCGCCGCGCTGGCCGGCCTCGCCGCGCGCATCCAGCCGATGGTACCCGTGCCGGTATTGTGCTCGGTGGAAGCCGGTACCCGCGCGGTGATCGCCGCGGCGCATACGCCGTTACCGCGCCACGATCGGCTGGCATTGGATAGCACCGGTCTCAGCATGAGCCTCGCTAACTTGCTGGGACAGGCGTAGAAGCCGTCACCCGCGCCCGTGTTTTCGCTCTGTCATGACAGCGCGATAAGACTGCGGTCGCGACAACCCCCTTTAAGGATATGACCATGGAATTGAAATCAGGCGACGTCGCCATGCTGAAATCAGGCGGCCACCCGATGACCGTCGCCAAAGTCTCCGGCGACTCGGTGGAATGCGTGTGGATGGGCGACGAAGGCGACCTGTTCCGCGAGACCCTGCCGCTGGCCGTTCTCGAACTGGCGCTGCTGGCGTCGGACGATGAAGAAGACGAAGAAGAAGAAGAGGCCTGATCAGGCCGATGCCGCCGGGCCCGAAATGCCCGGCGGCTTCTACCCGTACAGTCCGTGTTCCTTGCCGAACCGCGCCACCGTCTGATCGGCAATCGCCTGAACGGCATCCGTCTCGAGCGGAAAATCCTGCGCCAGCCAGGCATCCTCCGCCAGCGCGATGACGTGGCCGAGCGCGGGCCCCCTGGCGACACCACGCGCCATGAAATCCGCCGCCTTCAACGGAAACACCGGCGCCTGCCAGCGCTCCGGCAGCGTTACTAGCGCCATCCATAGCGCCGGGTCGGCCCCGCGCGGCGCCCGCGCCCAGGCCAGCATCATGCGGTTGCGATAGCGCGCCTCGCCAAGCCGGTACAACCGCCGCCGCGCCACCGATTCCTCCATGCCGCCGAGCCGCCACCAGCGATGGCCCATCGAATCCAGCGCCTTGGCCTCGGCGTTGGTCAGACGTAGCCGCTGCGCCAGTCGCCTGGCGTCCTCGGTCACCGCGACGCCAAGCGAGCCAAGCCGCAACACCGGATCGGGCTTGCGCCGCAACGCCGCTTCGGCGGTGATCATCGCCGCGAAGGGGCCGGTATAAACAACGCCGCCAAAGATCCGCAGCAGTAGCCCGCCATCGGCCATCGCCTCGACCGCCTGCCGCGCCCCATCCGCGACCAGCAGCTTCAACATTTCCATCCGCACCCGCTCGGCGGAGAGCCCGGCAAGGCCGGCACGGCCGCGGATGCAAGCGAGATAGCCGTCGCGGTCCGGGGCTCCGGCGCCATAGGCGGCATGAATGCGAAAGAATCTGAGGATGCGCAGATAATCCTCGGCGATACGCCGGTCGGGATCGCCGATGAAGCGGACGCGGCGCGCATCGATATCCGCGAGCCCGCCGACATGGTCATGCACCACGCCATCGGCCGATACCGACAATCCATTGATGGTGAAGTCGCGCCGTTCGGCATCCCGCCGCCAGTCACGGCCAAACGCGACCCTTGCCTTGCGGCCAAAGGTCTCGACATCCTCGCGCAGCGTGGTGACCTCGAATGGCTGGCCGTCGACCACCAGCGTCACGGTGCCGTGCTCGATGCCGGTCGGCACGCTCTTGATGCCGGCGGCCCTGGCGCGGCGGACGACTTCGTCGGGGAGTGCGGTGGTCGCGATGTCGAGATCGCCGACCGGGGTATTCATCAGCGCGTCGCGCACCGCGCCGCCGATCACCCGGGCCTCCTCGCCATCGACATTGAGCAGCGCCAGCACCCGCGCCGCCGCGCCGGAATTCAGCCAGGGCGCGTCGGCGAGCCCGCGCCCGTCGCTCATTTTTCTGCTCCCGGAACCAGCCTTCCATTTTCCAGATGCGCCGGCACATAGGTCGAATTCGGCGGCGCGCCGGAGTAATGCGCCAGCAGCAGCAGGCTGACGACAACCAGCACCAGTGCCCCCAGCGTCAGCCGGCCCAGCACATGCAGCGGCCAGGATGATCGCAGCGTGAGGCCGTTCTTGTTGGCCAGCAGGAACAGCGCATAGAGCGCGAACGGAATTAGAAAGATGCCGACTTCGGTCAACAACGGACGGATCATGTCAGGCAAATCCGTTCATACAGCACCCGCAGGATTCCCGCGGTTGCGCCCCAGATATAACGTTCGGCGAACGGCATCGCGTAGTACGACCGCTCGATGCCGCGGAATTCCTTGCTGTGCAACTGATGGTTGGCAGGGTCCATCAGAAATGCCAGCGGCACCTCGAAGGCGCTTTCGACTTCGTTTTGGTTGATCGCCAGCGTGAAGCCGGGCTTGACCCGCGCCACCGTCGGCAAGATCCGGAAACCGAAGGCGGTGCCGTAGAGATCGAGATAGCCGACCGGCTCGACAAAGGATCGGTCGAGACCGACTTCCTCCTCCGCCTCGCGCAGCGCCGCATCCAGCGGCGAGACATCGGTGGCGTCAATCTTGCCGCCGGGAAACGCGATCTGCCCGGCATGATCGTTGAGATGGGCCGCGCGCTGCGTCAGCAGCACGGTGGGGAGCTCGTGCTCGATGATCGCGATCAGCACCGCGGCCGGACGGATCGGCCGCTCGGTGGCAACGATCTGCAGCATGCGGTCATTGCCCTCATCGCCGGACAACGGCACCAGGCTGGCGTCGGTGAGGCCGGCGGGCACGTCGAAACTCAGCCGGGCACGCGCCCTCCTGAAAAATTCCGATGAACCGATATCCGCGGCAGCCGCCTCCGTCTTCCGCATCGGCTCGTTCAAGGCGCTTCCCTCATCTGCTCCGCATCCGCCATGGCGAAGAACTCGCCGGCGGAGACGATGCCGAACATCGCGCGACCATCGACCACTCGCTCCTCGCCAATGTCAACCAGATCGTAATAAAGTGCCCGCGTCACCTTGGCCCAGAGGTCACGGCGTACATGTAGATAGGGAATCAGCCCGCCATCCGGGGCCAGTTCGAATCGCAGCCGGTGGTCGGCATCGCAGTCGACCCAGTCGTCGACATTGGTGCGAAACCGCAGCCGCGCATCGTCCGTATTGGTATTGCGCAGCATCTCGACGGCCAGGAACGGGGCATCGTCGACGACGATGCCAACCTTCTCCACCGGGGTCACAAGAAAGTGCTTGCCATCCTCGTACTTCAAGATCGTCGAGAACAGCCGTACCAAAGCCGGCCGCCCGATCGGGGTGCCGAGGTAGAACCAGGTGCCATCGCTCGCGATGCGCATATCGAGATCGCCGCAGAAAGCGGGATTCCAAAGATGCACCGGCGGCAGGCCGCTGCTTGCTTTACCGTTGGCCGTCGCCTCCTTCGCCGCGGTCGCCAGACCATCGAGCCCCTGCGTTGCGCCCTGCCCTTGCTTCGCCATTGTTTGCCCTGAGTTTGCATCATGCCCGCTGGCACGATTGGTGCACGTCACAAACCGTGCGGTGTTCTCGTTGAACTCGCCATACCGTGATGCAGTCCGTATCCTGCCCCATGTATGGTGGGGATAGTTTAATTCAATAAAACCATAGCCTTCGCTAAGGATTAGCATCAGGTTGATGGCATCACGACGCCAGCGGGTGCGATTGCCCGCGGCGAAGTTCACACCAAGGAGCGATGGATGGCCGGCGCAGACAGTGTTGAAAAGCTTGAAGACGTCATCGTTCGCTCGGCCGAGCAAGTTGCCGGCCAGATGCGCGCCGCCAAGGAGGCGATTTCCACCGTTATTTTCGGCCAGGAAAAAGTCGTCGAGAACACGCTGGTCACGATCCTGTCCGGCGGCCACGCGCTGCTGATCGGGGTCCCCGGCCTTGCCAAGACCAAGCTGGTGGAAACGCTCGGGACGACGCTCGGCCTCGACGCCAAGCGCATCCAGTTCACGCCCGATCTGATGCCGTCCGACATCCTCGGCGCCGAAGTGCTGGACGAGAGCGTCGCCGGCCGGCGCTCGTTCCGCTTCATCGCCGGTCCCGTGTTCGCCCAGCTGCTGATGGCCGACGAAATCAACCGTGCCAGCCCGCGCACGCAATCGGCGTTGCTGCAGGCGATGCAGGAGCAGCACATCACGGTCGCCGGCGCGCGGCATGATCTGCCAAAACCATTCCACGTGCTGGCGACGCAGAACCCGCTGGAACAGGAAGGCACCTATCCGCTGCCGGAAGCGCAGCTCGATCGTTTCCTGATGGAGATCGACGTCGATTATCCCGACCGCGACGCCGAACGCCGCATCCTGTTCGAGACCACCGGCGCCGACGAAACCATCGCCAAGGCCGCCATCACTTCGGATGTGCTGATCACCGCGCAGCGGCTGGTGCGCCGCCTGCCGGTTGGCGATTCGGTCGTCGAGGCGATCCTGACGCTGGTGCGCTCCGCGCGTCCGGGCCCGGATGCCGGCGATGTCTCGAAGCTGATCGCCTGGGGTCCCGGCCCGCGCGCCAGCCAGTCCTTGATGCTCGCGGTGCGCGCCAAGGCGCTGCTCGATGGTCGCCTCGCGCCGTCGATCGACGACGTGCTCGACCTCGCCGAGCCGATCCTCAAGCACCGCATGGCGCTGACCTTCTCCGCGCGCGCCGAGGGCCGTACCATCCCCGACGTGATCCGCCAGCTCAAGTCGCGGATCGGTTGATGGCCGCGGCGCCGGACCACGCCACGCAGGAAATTCTCGCCGTCCGCCGTGCCGATGGCGAAAGCCGTTCGCTGGCGGCCAGCCTGCCGCGTCTGGTGCTGGAGGCCCGGCGCATCGCCGCCACGGTGATCCACGGCCTGCACGGCCGCCGCCGCGCCGGCCATGGCGAAAGCTTCTGGCAGTATCGCCGCTTCGTCTCCGGCGAGCCGTCGCAGAATGTCGACTGGCGCCGCTCGGCACGCGACGATCATCTCTACGTCCGCGAGCAGGAATGGGAGGCCGCGCATACCGTGTGGCTGTGGCCGGACCGTTCGCTGTCGATGGCCTTCGCCTCCAGGGGCGCGCTCAACAGCAAGCTCGAGCGCGCGCTGATTGTCACCTTCGCGCTGGCCGAACTGCTGGTCACCGGCGGCGAGCGCGTCGGCGTGCCCGGCCTGATGAATCCGACCTCCAGCCGCAGCGTGATCGACAAGATGGCGCAGGCGATGCTGCACGACACCACCAGCCGCGACAGCCTGCCGCCGTCCTTCGTGCCTTCGGCGCTGGCGGAGATCGTGGTGCTCGGCGATTTCTGGTCGCCGATGTCGGAGATCAAAATCATGCTGGCGGGGCTGTCATCATCCGGCGCGCATGGCGCGCTGGTGCAGGTGGTCGATCCCGCCGAAGAGAGTTTCCCCTATTCTGGCCGCGTCGAATTCATCGAGCCGGAGAGTGGCACCATGGTCACCGCCGGCCGCGCCGAAAAATGGGCCGCCGACTATACCGCGCGCGTCGCCGCGCATCGTGACGAAATCCGCGCCGAGACCACCAAGCTCGGCTGGCTGTTCTCCACGCATAGCACCACCCGCTCAGCGGCCGAACTGCTGCTGTTCCTGCACGGCGGCATGATGGTCAACAAATCGACCGGTGGCGGCACCATGGTCAAGGCAGGAAAATCCGCATGATCGGCGCCTTCCCTCTCGCCTTTGCCCAACCGTTGCTATTGCTCGGCCTGATCAGCCTGCCGGTGCTGTGGTGGCTGTTGCGGGTGATGCCGCCGCGCCCACAGCGCGTCGCATTTCCGCCGACACGGCTATTGTTCGACATCGCGCCCAAGGAAGAAACCCCGTCGCGCTCGCCCTGGTGGCTGACGCTGCTGCGGCTGCTGGCCGCCGCGCTGATCATCTTCGCCGCCGCCGGTCCGATCTGGAATCCCGCAACCGGTGTCGCCGGCAGCCAAGCGCCGTTGGTGATCCTGCTCGATGACGGCTGGTCGGCCGCATCCTCCTGGGACGCACGGATCAAGGCCGCGGATGAGCTGATCGCCAACGCCGACAATGACCGGCGCGGTATCGCGCTGGTGCCGCTGTCGGAGCCGACACGGGACATCACCATTTTGCCGGGCGGCACGGCGCGCGTCGCGCTGCGCCAGCTGTCACCGAAGCCCTATGCGATCGACCGCGTCGATATGCTGCCGGCATTGGAGCGCTTCCTGAAGGCCACCGGCGACAGCGAACTGGTATGGCTGTCCGACGGCGTCGATACCGGACGCGGCACCGATTTCACGCAAGGACTGGCCAAGGCGATCGGCGAGCGCACCCTTACGATCTATGATTCCGGCGCCGCGCCGGCGCATGCGCTGGTGGCAGCGGAAAACGCCGCGGCCAAGATGACGGTCAAGGTGCTGCGCGCGCAAGCCGGCGGCGTTGACGCCGGCGTGGTGCGCGGACTGGACCAGAAGGGATCGCCGATTGCCGAGGCCAACTTCAATTTTGCGCCAGGCGATCGCGAGACCGAAGCTTCCTTCGAACTGCCGGTAGAATTACGTAATGACATTGCGCGGCTGGAAATCGCCAGTGAGCGCTCCGCCGGCGCCGTGCAACTGCTCGACAAGCGCTGGCGCCGCCGCGCCATCGGCATCGTATCGGGCGCGACCTCCGATACCGCGCAGCCGCTGCTGGCCTCGACCTTCTATCTGACACGTGCGCTGGCGCCGTTTGCCGACGTCCGGCTCGGCGACCGCGGCGCGCCGCAACAGGCGATTGCCCAGTTTCTCGACCAGAAACTGCCGATGATCGTGCTCGCCGATGTCGGCACGCTGTCGCCGGAAATCCGCGAACGCATCAATGCCTGGATCAACCAGGGCGGCGTGCTGGTGCGCTTCGCCGGGCCGCGGCTGGCACAGGGCGACGACGATCTGGTGCCGGTGAAATTGCGCCGCGGTGATCGCAACCTCGGCGGCAGCCTGACCTGGGAGAAGCCGCAGCATCTCGCCTCTTTCGCGGCTGACGGCCCGTTTGCCGGCCTGACGGTGCCGCAGGACATTACCATTACCCGCCAGGTCCTCGCTGAGCCGGACGCCGCGCTGGCGACACGGACCTGGGCCTCGCTGGTCGACGGCACGCCGCTGGTCACAGGCGAGCGCCGCGGCAAGGGCCTCGTTACCTTGTTTCACGTCAGCGCCGACATGCGCTGGTCGGACCTGCCATTGTCTGGCACCTTTGTCGAAATGCTGAGACGAATCGTCGATATGTCCGGTTACACCGCGACGCCCGGCGCCGGTGTCGCCGGCGAGACCGGCAAGGAAACCGTGGCGCCGCTGCGGACGCTCGACGGTTTTGGCGCCTTCGGCCCCCCGCCCTCGACGGCCAAGTCGCTGCCGGCGGATTTCCGCGACCGCGCCGGCATCGACCACCCGCCCGGCTTCTACGGCCCGGCCGACGGTCCGCTCGCCGTCAACGCGCTGGCCGCCGCCGACCGTATCGCGCCGCTCGATATTTCGGCGCTGAACGCGCGCCGTGCCAGCTACACCAATGCCGAGCCGCGCGACCTGCGCGGCATGCTGCTCTCCACCGCGCTGCTGCTGTTCCTGATCGACGCCATCATTGTCGCCCTGCTCGGCGGCGGGCTGGCCGCGATGCTGCGCCGGCGCACGGTGCCGGCGGCGCTGGCGGTGATGCTCGCGCTGTCGGCGGTAACCGGCACGCCGACGCCGTCGCGCGCGGATGCCGCCTCCGACGACTTCGCCATCAAGGCGGTGGCGCAGACGCGGCTGGCCTATGTCGTCACCGGAAATGCCGACGTTGATTCCATCGTCAAGGCCGGCCTGACCGGGCTGACGCTGTTCCTGGCGCAACGCACCGCGCTGGAGGCTGGCGAGCCGGTCGGTATCGATCCGGCGAAAGACGAACTGGCGTTCTTCCCGCTGATCTACTGGCCGATCATTCCCGGCGCCGCCAAGCCGCCGCAGGACGCGATCAACCGGATCGACGCCTATATGAAGCAGGGCGGCACCGTCTTGTTCGACACCCGCGACGCAATCGAGGCCCCGCCGGGACCGAATGGCGAGTCGCAGACGCCGGGTATGCTGACGCTGCGCGAAATCCTGTCGTCGCTCGACGTGCCCGAGCTCGAGCCGGTGCCGCGCGAGCACGTGCTGACCAAGACGTTCTACCTGCTGCGCGACTTTCCTGGCCGCTTCAATTCCGGCCCGACCTGGGTCGAGACGCTGCCGCGCGACGATGGCGATGACGCCGCCTCGCGTCCGGCCCGCGGCGGTGACGGCGTGTCGCCGATCATCATCACCTCGAACGACCTCGCCGGCGCCTGGGCGCTGCGGCCGGACGGCCAGCCGATGCTGCCGCTGACGCCCGGCGAACCGCGGCAGCGCGAATTCGCCTTCCGCGCCGGGGTCAATATCGTGATGTACACCCTGACCGGCAACTACAAGGCCGACCAGGTCCATGCGCCGGCGCTGATCGAACGGCTGGGGCAGTAATGATGGCAAACCACAACACTTTCCACCGTCATTGCGAGGAGCCCTTGCGACGAAGCAATCCAGCCTTCGCCTGTGGCTCTCTGGATTGCCGTGTCGCTTCGCTCCCCGCAATGACGCCGGAGAGCACGTCGTCGCGGCGGCTGCTCGCCATGACGCGGATAGCGTAAATGCAATACGGCATCGTCTTCACCCCGCTCGTCCCCAGCCTCGTGCTATGGATCGGCCTCGCCGCTATCGCCGTCATTACGGTGCTGCTGCTGGTCGGCCGCGCGCGCGGCGCGCTGGTTCGTGTCGCCGCGCTGGCGCTGATCCTGCTGGCGCTGGCCAATCCGTCCTTCACCCGCGAGGAAAGGGAGCCGCTGACGTCGGTGGCCGCCGTGGTGATCGACAAGAGCCCGAGCCAGAATTTCGGCGAGCGCACCAAGGAGACCGAAGACGCCCAGAAGCAGCTTGTCGACCGGCTGAAGCAGGTCAAGGGCCTCGAAGTCCGCGTCGTCGACGCCGGGCAAGCCGATGGCGAGACCGACGGTACCAAATTGTTCGGCGCGCTGACCTCGGCATTGTCCGACGTGCCGACAGATCGCGTCGCCGGCGCCTTCCTGATCACCGACGGCCGCGTCCACGACATTCCGGCGAATGCCGCCGCGCTCGGCTTCAGCGCCCCGGTGCATGCGCTGATCACCGGCCGCAAGGATGAACGCGATCGCCGTATCGCCGTGACCGCGGCGCCACGCTTCGGCATCGTTGGCCAGTCGCAGAAGATCACCTTCCGTCTCGACGACCAGGGTGTCACCGGCGAGCGCGCCCGCGTCGTGATCCGCCGCGATGGCGACACCCTCAACGAGCGCACCATGATGTCGGGCCAGACCGTGTCGGTCGACATCGACATCAAGCATGCCGGCCCGAACATCGTCGAGATCGAGGCCTCGCCGCTCGAGAACGAGTTGACGCTGGTCAACAACCGCGCCGTGGTGGCGATCGACGGCGTGCGCGACAAGCTGCGGGTGCTGCTGGTCTCCGGCGAACCGCATTCCGGCGAGCGCACCTGGCGCAATTTGCTGAAATCCGACGCCTCGATCGACCTCGTGCACTTCACGATCCTGCGGCCGCCGGAAAAGCAGGACGGCACGCCGATCAACGAACTGTCGCTGATCGCGTTTCCGACCCGCGAGCTGTTCCAGCAGAAGATCAACGAATTCCAGCTCATCATCTTCGACCGCTACGCCCGCCAGGGCGTGCTGCCGATCGCCTATTTCGACAATATCGCGCGCTAGGTCCGCGCCGGCGGCGCGGTGCTGGTGTCGGCCGGGCCGGACGATGCGTCGAACACCAGCATCTGGCGCACGCCGCTGGATTCGGTACTGCCGGCCGAGCCGGTCGGCGTCACCGAGAAGCCGTTTTATGCGCATCTCTCGGACGTCGGCAAACGCCATCCGGTGACGCGCGGCCTTGAGGGCGGCGCCTCCGAGCCGCCGAAATGGAGCCGCTTCTTCCGCACCGTGGAGACCCGCAATGCCACCACGCCGCCGGTGATGACCGGCGCCGACGGCAAGCCGCTGCTGCTGCTGTCGCGCTCCGGCGAAGGCCGCGTCGCGCTGCTGCTGTCGGATCACATCTGGCTATGGGCCAGGGGCTATGAAGGCGGCGGACCACATCTCGATCTTCTCAGGCGGATGTCGCACTGGCTGATGAAGCAGCCCGACCTCGACGAGGAAGCGCTGAAACTGCAGAGCCAGGGCAAGGACCTCGTCGTGGTGCGACAGACCATGGCCGACACCGTAACGCCGATCACGGTGACCTCGCCGTCCGGCAAGACCCGCGAACTGACGCTGTCGGCCGGCGAGCCCGGCCTTTGGCGCTCGACCACGCCGGCCAATGAACTCGGCCTGTGGCAGGCCACCGATGGCACGCTGAAGGCGCTGATCAATGTCGGGCCGATCAACCCGAAGGAATTCTCCGAGGTCACCTCGACCACCGAGATGCTGAAGCCGCTGGCGCAGGCCACCGGTGGCGATGCCCGGCGCATCCATGAAGGCTCCAGCCTCGAACTGCCGCGCATCGTGCCGATCCGGGGCTCGACGATCTTTCGCGGCGACGGCTGGATGGGCGTGCATATGCGCGACGCCAGCGTGGTCCGCGGCGTCGGCGTGCTGCCAGTCTTCGCCGGCCTGATCGGCCTGATCCTGCTGCTCGGCGCCTTTGCCGCCACCTGGCTGCGCGAGAGCCGGTAGGGCCGCTGTCGACGACGGCATCGCAGCGCCCGTTCCCCGGACGCGACGCAGCGCGCCCGGTTAGGGCGTGATGCGCTGCTGAGCCAGGGCCCGGTACTTCGGAGCCACCGGGATCCCGGATCTGCGAAGCGGCACAAGAGCGCCGCATCGCGTCCGGGACACCTGTGGCCGTGGCGATAATCACACAGCGGCGGCCGTTTCCGCCCAAGCGGCCCGCCAGCCGTTGACACTCTCCGCCGGACCCGCGATGTTATATTATAACATCGCGGTAACGGAGAGGTCTCTGGCCGCCGATGAGGGCGCCATCCGGCATGATCTGGTTTCGAAGACACATCAAAAATGGATCGAGACTGGCGCTGCTGGCGCTGGCGATCCAGCTGGTGCTGTCGTTCGGCCATGTTCACGCCGACCGCGCCCAGGCTTCACCGATCGCGACGGCAATCCAGTCGGTCGAGTTGCCGGCCGGCTCCGGCCATCAGCCGCAGCCGCATCCCGCCGACCATTGTGCGATCTGCGCCGTCCTGGCGCTGGCCGGCACCGCGCTGCTGGCCACGCCACCGGCCCTGCAATTGCCGCAGGCCACGGATTTTCTGTATCGTGTCACCCGCGCCGAGTTCGCTCATCTCGACGCCTCCAGCGTCGCCTTCCAGCCGCGCGCGCCGCCGCTTGCCTGACTTGACCCTTTGCTGATCGTAGCCCGCTTGCTGCGGTTTCGATGAGTTCGACCTGCCTCGCGCAGGTCCCGGTTCGAACGCCCCGCCGAGGCGCGGCCGGTACAGTCAGGACGATGCCATGACCTTATCTTTCCCCCGCGCCCTGATGCTGGGCGGCTCCGCCCTCGTCGGGCTGAGCCACCCGGCACTGTCGCAAGCCGCGGCCCCCACCGAATTGCCGGCGATTTCCGTCACCGCGCCCAGCCCCATTGTGCGACGAAAGCCCGCGCCGCCGCGCGCGCCCGCCCGCGTCGCCCGCGCCGCACCTGGCCGCAACGCCTCGCCGGTGCCTGTCGAAGCCGCGCCTGTCGTGACCAGCAGACAGGGCGAGTTGCCGGTGGTCACTGACCAGTTCGCCACCGTTACCGTGGTCCCCAATGAAGAGATCCGGCGCTCCGGCGCGTCGACGCTGGGTGATCTGTTGTTCTCCAAACCCGGTATCACCGGCTCCGGCTACGCGCCGGGTGCCGCGAGTCGGCCGATCATCCGCGGACTCGACGGCAACCGCGTCGGCATCGTTGAAAACGGCATCGGCAGCAATGGCGCGTCGGATCTCGGCGAGGACCACTTCGTCCCGGTCGATCCGTTCGCCAGCAACCAGGTCGAGGTGATCCGGGGCCCGGCAACCTTGCGCTACGGATCGCAGTCGATCGGCGGCATTGTCAGCTCGACCAATAACCGGATCCCCGACGCCCTGCCCGCCTGCGCTGTGGCACCGTTCCAGAGCTATGGTCTGCCGGTAAAGGCGCCTGCGGCCAATCTGGGCGCGCCAGGCTGCACGAACGCCGAAGTCCGCACCTCGATCAGTTCCGTGGATCGCGGCATCGATGGCGGCATCCTGCTCGATGCCGGCGGCGGCAATGTCGCGCTTCACGCCGATGTCTATGGCCGCAAGGCCGGCGATTACAATGTGCCGAGCTATCCCTATTCCAGCCCCGGCCTCGCCTTCAACGGCCGGCAGCCAAACTCGTCGATGCAGTCCGACGGCGCGTCGATCGGCGGCTCGTACTTCTTCGACGGCGGCTTCGTCGGCGCGGCGATTACCCAGAACGACACGACCTATCGCATTCCCGGCACCGAGGGCGCGGCAGTCGGAACCCGGATTGATGGCCATCAAACCAAGGTCACCACCAAGGGTGAATTCCGGCCGGATTCCGCGGCGATCGAGGCGATCCGGTTCTGGGCTGGTGCCACCGACTATCGCCACAACGAGATCGGTCTGGCCAACCCCGCCGATCCGACCACCGATGGCGTACGCCAGACCTTTACCAACAAGGAGCAGGAAGGCCGCGTCGAACTGCAGATGATGCCGTTCAACGCGCGCTTCGCCACGGTGACCACGGCGTTTGGCGTTCAGGCCAGCCATCAGGAACTGACGGCACCGAGCCCCGATGATCCGACCAGCGCGCTCAACGGATTATGGGACCCCAACAAGAACACCAGGGTAGCGGGCTACGTCTTCAACGAATTGAAATTCACCGAGGCTACCAAGGCGCAGGTTGCCGGACGCATCGAGCACGTCAATCTCACCGGAACTACACCGGGCTTCATCCCGGATACGTTCGATCTCGCCGCCAATCCTGGCAGCATTGGCCCTGCCACCGGACGCGATCTGTCGTTCACGCCAAAGAGTGTCAGCCTCGGCCTGATCCAGGCGCTACCTTGGGATCTTTCCGCCAGCATCACCGGGCAATATGTCGAGCGTGCGCCAAAACCTGCCGAGCTGTTTTCCCGCGGCGGCCACGACGCAACGACCACATTTGATATCGGAAATCCAAATCTGGGCATCGAGACCGCGAAGTCGGTCGAAGTCGGGCTGCGCCGCGCGACCGGTCCGTTCCGGTTCGAACTCACCGGCTACTACACCCAGTTTTCGGGCTTTATCTATCGCCGCCTCACCGGCAATACCTGCGAGGGCGTCGCCTGCGTCGACCCCGGCGCCGGTACGCTGGAGCTGAACCAGGCGATCTATTCGCAGCGCGACGCCACCTTCCGCGGCGGTGAATTCCAGACCCAGCTCGACGTATCGCAATTCCATGGCGGCACCTGGGGCATCGAGGGTCAGGCCGATGTGGTGCGCGCCACGTTTTCGGATGGCAGCAACGTGCCGCGCATCCCGCCGGTGCGCGCCGGCGGCGGGTTGTTCTGGCGCGATGCCAACTGGCTGACGCGGATCAACCTGCTGCACGCCTTCGCGCAGAACGACATCGCGGTGATCGCGGAGACGCCGACTTCGGGCTATAATTTACTGAAGGCGGAGATCAGCTACAATACCCGGCTCGATCCGCGCATCTACGGCGCCAAGGAGATGACGCTGGGTCTGGTCGGCAACAACCTGCTGAACGAAAACATCCGCAACGCGGTGTCCTACAACAAGAACGAGGTATTGATGCCGGGACTGAACGTAAGGGCCTTTGCGAGTGTGAAGTTCTGAACCTTGCTGTCGTTCCGGGGCGCGGGCGGCGTCAGCCGGACGCGAACCTCAACCACTCCAATTGGAGTGGCGGGGAACCTCGGGGTGGGACGATCAACATGCCGGGATTCCGGGTGCGCTCGCGCCCCGGAATGACAGTGTGTGGGGGTTACTTCGCCGCGTTCCAGTCTGGCCGCACCGCGCCGGAGACCCCTTCCGCCGCGCCGTCGACCAGTTCCAGCACCAGCAGGCGCTTGTGGTCGACCGGACCGGGCATCGTTACCGCGCCCTTGGGAATCATCTTGAAGCCGACGCGGCTGTAATAGGATTCGTCGCCGACCAGCATGATCAGGCGGTGACCTTTCTGGCGGGCGTCACTGATGGCGCGGTCAAGCAGCTTGCGGCCGACGCCGCGGCTGCGGAACGGCGGTTCGACCGTCAGCGGCCCGAGCAGCAGCGCCGGCGTGTCGCCGACGCAAATCGGCAATTGCCGGACAGAGCCAACCAGTAGGGTGCCGATCCGGGCGGTAAAGGACAGCTCGAACAGATGATCGACATGCTCGCGCAGCCGGTAGGCGCTCAGCACGTAGCGGCCGGGGCCGAAGGTGCGGGCGTGCAGCCGCTCGATGATCTGGGCGTCGTTGGCGGTTTCCGCCAGGATGGTCAAAGAGAGATCGTTCATGTCGGGGGGCGGGATAGCATCTGGCGGCGTCGCGGTCCATCGCCGGCGATCACGCCCGCCAGGTGGCGATCAGCGGTCGGGCATCCAGCACCTCGGCGAGCCGCAGCCCGGTGCCTTCCGTGGTCCCGGGCGGCAACGCGTCGACGGCGAAGAAGCCGCATTCGGCGATCTCGCGGTTGGGCGCCGGCATCCGGTCCTGGCGGAATTCCCGGACGACATAGACCATGACGTGGTCGCGGACCGAGACGTGGCGGCTGAGAAACACACCATGCAGCACCGGCTCGCCGAGCACCTCGATACGCCCCTCCTCGATCAGCTCGCGATCCAGCGCCTCGCGAAAGGTCTGGCCGACCTCGACGCCGCCGCCGGGCAGATGCCAGCCGGTGACATAGGTATGGCGGACCAGGAACACGCGGTTGCCGGCATCGAGCACGACGGCGCGGACGCCAAGCGTCATGCCGCGGCTGAGGCGGAAATACAGGTGAAACAGCTTTCGCAGATACGGCTCCAGCCGCTGCCGCAAGGTGGTCTCGGTCATCGCGGCTGACATCCCGGCTGGAACTGAATGGGGTTGGCGCTTGCCTCGCACCGCCCACCTTGCCAAAACATCCCGGGCTTTCACAAGGTGCACGATCCATGACCACGTTCACCCTCGCGCATCTGTCCGACCCGCACCTTCCGCCGTTGCCGGCCGCGCGCGCGAGCGAGTTGTTCGGCAAGCGCCTGCTCGGCTATCTGAACTGGAAACGCAACCGCCACCGCATCCACCGCCGCGACGTGCTCGATGCCCTCGTCACCGACCTGCGGGCGCGACAGCCTGACCACATCGCGGTGACCGGCGACCTCGTCAATCTCGCTCTGGCGGCGGAATTCGCCCCTGCCCGCGCCTGGCTCGAACAAGTCGGCCCACCGGCACGGGTCTCGCTGGTGCCAGGTAATCACGACGCCTATGTCGGCGGCGCCGGACCACGCTTTGCCGCGAGTTTCGGCGACTACATGCGCGGCGACAGCGCGGCGGGCTTTCCCTATCTGCAGCGCCGTGGCCCGCTGGCGCTGATCGGCGTCTCTACCGCGGTTCCGACCGCCCCTTTCATGGCCACCGGCTGGCTCGGACAAGCACAGCTCGACGCGCTGGATCGACTGCTGGCGGGGCTGTCCGGACAGTCGCTGTTCCGGGTACTGCTGATCCACCACCCGCTGCTCTCCACACATGGCTACAAGCGGCTGACCGATTCCGACGCGCTGCAGGCGGTGCTGAAACGCTGCGGCGTCGAGCTGATCCTGCACGGCCATGACCACATCCATTCGACGATGTGGTTCGAAGGACCCACCGGCCGCATCCCCGCCATCGGCGTGCCGTCGGCCTCGTCCATCGCCGACGGACACAAACCGGCCGCGGCGTATAATCTGTTTGCGATCGAGCGCGAGAGAGATGGTTGGCAATGCGCGCAGACCGTGCGCGGCTTTGGCGATCGCGCGGGCATTCACGAATTACAGAGGACTTCGCTGATCTGACCGTCTGTCGTTCCGGGATGTTCCGCGTGCATCATTTCAAGATTCCGGTTTCTCGCGCGGCTGGCGCCGCGCCCGCCCCGGAATGACCATGAAGCTAGAACCCTCGTAGCGCCGCGAACAGCGCCGAGCCGAGCAGCGCCAGCGCGCCGACAAGGACTCCCAGCGCAAAAGGCCAGAATCGGCCGCGCGGTCTGCTCTCGGAAGGCGGCAGCGGCAAGGTGGCCAGCGCGTGCTCGCGCTCGATCAGGCGACGCGCGACATAGTCGGTAACAGCCTTGACGATCGCTGCGACATCATGGGACTCGGCCAGCACGACGCGGCCGAAGCGGCTGTCCTGGACAAAACGGTAGATCCGCTTGTCGCGGCCCATCAGCACATGGGCGACCATGTCGATCCACAGCCGCGGCGTCTCGCCCTGGCTGATGCCGCGGTCGAACATATCGACCTTAGCCGGAATTTCGGCGAACAGCGGATCGAGCGCCTCATTGAGGATTTCAAGCCGGGCCACTTCGGCATCGCGCAGCTCGACCACGACGCCGGTTCGATCCGCGGCCTCGATGCGAGCCTGGCGTAACGCGTCCCGCAGCCCTCGCGGCTTGCTGTCGTTCTTCAAATGGGCGCCGCTGCCTGACAGGTTGGACATGCATCCGCCTTTCCGAACTGGCCGTTGGTGGTATCAACCTATCAGTAACCACCCCCTTCGCAAAGGCCGTTTGTTTCCAGAGACTTGCGCCCCCACAACGCAGCGGCCCCACCCGGTTGCCCGGATGAGGCCGCTGAGGTTGGTTCGCGATTGCGCTACGTTCGACGTCGAACGATCAGGCGACCTGACGGTTCGGCTCTTCCACGATCGAGAAGCGCACCCCGGCGAGGTGTCGGTTGGCCTCGGAAACGCTGCGCCAGGCGTCCTCGGCTTCCTTGCGGGTCTTGAACGGACCCTGCACCTGGGCCGAGCCCTCGACCAGCTTATGGAAGTTCATCGAACCGAACTCGCCGCCGATCACCCAATAATTGCTGCCGTGTGTCATGGTCGTCTCCTGTTGCTACCGTTAACCGAACTGGTTCATCGTATTGTGGGCGCCGCCGGCCTTCAGAGCGGCCTCGCCGGCGAAATATTCCTTGTGGTCGTCGCCGATGTCCGAGCCGGCCATGTTCTGGTGCTTGGCGCAGGCGATGCCCTGACGGATTTCCTCGCGCTGAACATTCTTGACGTAGCCGAGCATGCCCTGCTCGCCGAAATAGGCTTTCGCGAGATTGTCCGTCGAAAGGGCCGCGGTGTGATAGGTCGGCAACGTGATCAGATGGTGGAAGATGCCGGCGCGCTTGGCGGACTCTGCCTGGAAGGTCCGGATCAGTTCGTCAGCCTCGATCCCCAGTGGGGTTGAGTCATACTCCACCTTCATCAGCTCGGCGCGATTGTACGGGCTGATATCCTTGCCGGCTTCCTTCATCGCGTCGAACACCTGCCAACGGAAATTAAGCGTCCAGTTGAACGATGGCGAATTATTGTAGGCCAGCTTGGCGTTCGGGATCACTTCGCGAACACGATCCACCATCTTGGCGATCTGCTCGATGTTCGGCTTTTCGGTTTCGATCCACAGCAGATCGGCGCCATTCTGTAGCGAGGTGATGCTGTCGAGCACGCAGCGGTCTTCTCCGGTTCCGGCGCGAAACTGGTAGAGGTTGCTGGGCAGCCGTTTCGGGCGCAACATCTTGCCGCCACGGTTGATGATGACATCGCCGTTGCGGGCGTTATCAGCCGTGATCTCTTCACAGTCGAGGAAGCTGTTGTACTGGTCGCCAAGATCGCCCGGTCTGTGGCTGACGGCGATCTGCTGGGTGAGTCCAGCGCCGAGCGAGTCGGTACGGGTCACGATGATGCCGTCTTCGACGCCGAGCTCCAGGAAAGCGTGGCGGCAGGCACGAATCTTGGCGATGAAGACTTCGTGCGGCACCGTCACCTTGCCATCCTGATGGCCGCACTGCTTTTCGTCGGACACTTGGTTCTCAATCTGCAGCGCGCAGGCACCGGCCTCGATCATCTTCTTGGCGAGCAGATAGGTCGCCTCGGCGTTACCGAAGCCGGCGTCGATATCCGCGATCACGGGCACGACGTGGGTCTGGAAGGTGTCGATCTTCTCGATCAACGCCGTTTCCTTGGCCGTGTCACCCGCCTTGCGGGCGGCGTCGAGGTTACGAAAAATATCGTTGAGTTCACGCTGATCAGCCTGACGCAGGAAGGTGTAGAGCTCCTCGATCAGCGCCGGCACCGAGGTCTTCTCGTGCATCGACTGATCCGGCAGCGGTCCGAA
>NZ_JANXTC010000208.1:0-7400 GCF_025356345.1 Tardiphaga sp. | reverse complement strand
AGATCGGGCCGGCCGATGCGCGAGACGCCGTCCGGACCACGGGTGAGCCAGATCGCATTGATCATGACGAGTGTGATGATCTGCTGGAACGAGATCGTCACCATCGCGAGGTAATGTCCGCCGAGCCGCAGCGTCGACATGCCCAATACCGCGCCCGCCAGCAGCGCCATCACGCAACCGGCGATCAGGCACAGCCAGTAGCTGATCTGATAGTCGGAGGTGCCGATCGCCACCGCATAGGCGCCGAAGCCGAAGAACGCGGCCTGCGCCAGATTGATCTGGCCGCACAGGCCGAGCACCACCGAGAGGCCGAACACCGCGATCGCGAAGGTGGTGGCTTGCATCAGGATGTTGAGCACGTAGCCGTCGAAACTGGCCGACGCGGCCAGCGCGACCAGGATCGCCGCGCCGATGAAATATGGCGCGTGGCGGATCAGCATCGGCGTGGAACGCGGCAAAGCGGCGACCGACGGAATGTTTTCGCTGGGGGCGCTCATGCTTTTTCCGCCACGCGTTCGCCGAAAATGCCCTGCGGGCGGAACACCAGGAAGGCGACCAGCACCATGAAGGCAAAGGCGTCCTTGTACGGCACCGAAATATAGGCTGCGCCAAAGGTCTCGATGATGCCGAGCGCCAATCCGCCGATGATGGCGCCGGTGACGTCGCCGAAGCCGCCGATGATGGTGGCGGCAAAGGCCTTCAGCGCGATGGTCGAGCCCATCTGGATCGAGACGAACAGGATCGGCGCCACCAGAATGCCGGCCAGGCCGCCCAGGATCGCCGAATAGATGAAGGTGATCATGATCATGGTGGAGACGGAGATGCCGAGCAGCGACGCCATCTCCTTGTCTTGCGAGGTCGCCTGCAGCTTCTTGCCGAGCATGGTCTTTTCAAAGAACCAGTAATTGAACACCACCAGGATCATGGTGACGACAATGATTAGGAGATACTGGCTGTCGAGATAGACCGGACCGACCTGGATGCCGGGGGTTTCGAACCAGCCCTCCAGCACCTGCGGCTGCGGGCCGTACAGCGCCAGCACGCCGTTGGCCATCAGGATCGACGCGCCGATGGTCGCGATGATCACGGGCAAAAAGCTGCGATGGCGCAGCGGATAATAGACCCCGAGATTAAAGATAACCCCGAGCAGCGCCATGCCGCCGAGCGAGAGCAGGAACGACAGCCAGTATGGCAGCGCCAGATCGACGGCGAACACCACCATCAGATAGGCCGCCACCATGGAGAATTCGCCTTGCGCGAAGTTCACCACATTTGTCGCGCGAAAAATCAGTACGAAGCCGAGCGCCACCAGCGCATAGACAGCGCCGATGCCGATGCCGGTGAAGAGAAGTTGTAGCGCAAGGTCCATCGGGGGTGCTCGGTGGGAGGGTGTCAGGCGATTGGGTTACAAGCTCGTCGTTCCGGGGCGCAGGACAGCGGCAAAGCCGTCTGGCATGCGAACCCGGAACCTCGAGGTGGCTAGCGCTGCAACAGTCGCTAACCGTTTTCGGGATTCCGGGTTCGCGATCGCCTTGCGGCGTTCGCGCCCCGGGATGACAGTTTTGGATTGGCTCACGCGCGAAGGCGCGCGTGCCCAGGAACCACAGGCTCAGTCGGCGAATTCGATGTGCTTGTCGAAGACGATGTTGCCCTTTTCGTTCTTCACGATGTTGTAGCCGTGAAGACCGTCGCCCTTGTCGTCGAAATTGTACTCGCCCTCGGCACCAGGATATTTCTTGATGGCGACGATCGCTTCGCGGATCTTCTGCGGATCGGTCGAGCCGGCATTCTTGATCGCCTGCGCCAGCACCATCACCGCGTCATAGGGCCACGAGCTCTGGTTGTCGGGCGCCACCTTGTAGGCATCGCGATAGGCCTTGCCAAACGCCTTCGAGGCCTCGGAGGAATCCTCGGCGTAATCGGCGACGCCATAGGTGTTGTACAGCGCCGGTCCGGCGAGCTTCAGCGCGGTGACGTTGACGATCGAGGGCGAGCCGACCCAGGGAATCGTGACGCCGAGCTGACGCAGCTGGCGGGCGAAAATGCCGAGATCGTTCTCGAAGGTGAAGTAGGAGCCGAGAACGTCGGCGCCGGACTGCTTGATCGCCAGCACCACCGGGGTGAAATCCTGGCTCTGGTTGGCATAGCCCTGATCGATCGCGACCGTCGCGTCGAGCTTGCCGAGCGCTTCGGTCAGCGCCTTGCCGCCGGCGGTGCCGAATGCGTCGGTCGAATGCAGCACGGCCCACTTCTTCTTGCCGAGCGTCTTGACGCCATAATCGGCGATGACGCGGCCGGAATAGGTATCATTCGGACGGAAACGGAACAGCCAGGGATTGCCGAGCTTGGTAAGATTCGGATCAGTGCCGCCGAACAGCACCGGCTTGCCGAGCTTCAGCGCATCAGGCGCCATCGCATGCACCTGGGTGGAGCGGATCGAGCCGAGGAAGGCGACGATCTCGGACTGCGCGGCGAGTTTCGAGAAGGCCAGCACAATGCCGGGGTTGGTGGTCTGGTCGTCCTCGACGATCAGCTCGAGCTGCTTGCCGAGCACGCCGCCAGCCTTGTTGATGGCCTCGACCGCGAGCTTGGCGCCGCCGGTGGCATATTTGCCAGCCTCGGCCGCAGGACCGGTGATCGGCGCGCACATGCCGACCTTGATGGTGGCGCCCTGCGCCCGCGCCGTGCCGATCAGATAGGGCGCGGCGATGCCGGCGGCCAGACCGGTGGCGAAATCACGTCTCGTCAGCTTCATCATATCCTCCCGTAGAGGCCGGACTTGAGCGCCGGCCTTCTATTGATTTCGCGAGTTGAGCGAAAAACGCCCCGCGTGTCTACCGCCCCTCTTAGGCGTCGATCGCAACATGATCAAACGGTCTTTCGACCAATACAGGCGACCGATTTGCTGCGTCGCAATACGAGTTGCCGCTATTAACCTCGTCCCGGCTTCCGTAGGATCGTCGCGCGCAGCGATCGCAGCCGCACCAACAACAGTTTCGGATCAACGAGACGCCCATGCCGCATTTCACCATCGAATATTCCGCCAATATCGAGCCGTCGGTCGACATCGGCGCGCTGTGCGAGGTGGTACGTCTGGCGGCCATCGAAACCACGATCTTTCCGCTCGGCGGCATTCGCGTCCGCGCCATCCGCTGCGATCACTACGCGATCGCCGATGGACGTTCCGGTGCCGGCTTTCTCGACGTGCTGCTGCGGATTGGCGAAGGCCGCGATCTGGCGATACGGAAGCAGGCCGGCAATCATATCTTCAAGGCGTTGTCGACGTTTCTCGATCCGCACTTTGCGAAAGCCAGCTTCGCCTTGTCATTCGACATCCAGATCAACGACAAGGACACGAGCTGGAAGCGCAATAACATTCATGAGGCGATGAAGGCTGAGGCCAACGACTGACCCCTCCCCCGTCATTGCGAGATCAGGGAAAGCCAGTGGCTTTCCCTGACCTCGCAATGACGGGGTGAGGCCGGAAAACCACGACAAATCAACCAGGAAACGTCCATGCCGGTCCCGTCGCCCGTCTTCGATCCGCCGTTCAATATCCTGCGCGCCAGTCATGCCGTGCTGGACGTGACCAACCTTGAGGCCAGCCGCGCGTTCTACGAGACCACCATCGGCCTGCATGTCGAGGACGACGACGGCCAGACCGTCTATCTGCGCGGCAGCGAGGAGCATCAGCACCACTCGCTGGTGCTGCGCCAGGGGACCGCCGCCGCCTGCCACCGGCTCGGTTTTCGCGTCGGCGATGAAGACGACCTCGACCGGGCCGCTGCGTTCCTGGCCGCCAGCGGTATCATCTACGCCTTCGTCGAACGGCCGTTCCAGGGCCGCACGCTGCACTTCAGCGATCCGTTCGGCTTTGCGATCGAGCTCTACGCAACCATGGAGAAGCGCCCGCATCTGCTACGGCGTTATGATCTCTACAAGGGCTGCCATCCGCAGCGGCTCGATCATTTCAACGTGTTCGCCGCCGAGGTGCAGGACACCGTCGATTTCTACGCGCGGCTCGGCTTCCGGCTTACCGAATATGCCGAGGAGGACGGCGAAGCCGGCCGCATCGCCGCGGCCTGGATGCATCGCAAGGGCAATGTGCATGATTTCGCCATCACCAATGGCCGCGGTCCGCGGCTGCACCATTTCGCCTATTGGGTACCCGGTCCGATGAACATTTTGCATCTCTGCGACGTGATGGCGTCATCAGGCTATCTCGCCAATATGGAGCGAGGCCCCGGCCGCCATGGCATCTCCAACGCCTTCTTCCTGTATGTCCGCGATCCCGACGGCCATCGCCTCGAACTCTATTCGAGCGACTACCAGACCATGGACCCTGACCACGAGCCGCTGCGCTGGTCGCTGCGCGATCCACGGCGGCAAACGCTGTGGGGCGCGCCGGCGCCACGCTCCTGGTTCGAACAGGGTTCCGGATTCGCCGGGCAGGATGTGCGCGAGCCGTTATTCGTTGCGGATGTGACCATTGCGGATTGAAACAACAATGCCCCTTCCCCGCCTCGTCACCTTCACCGTCAACGGCGCGCAAAAATACGGCGCCATCACCGAGAGCGGCGCCGTCGATCTGTCGGCGCGCTATGCGCGGGACTATCCGACATTGCGCGAGGCGATCGAGCACGGCGCGCTGCGCCGGCTGGCCGACGCGGCGGAAAACCTGTCGGCGGACTTCGCGCTCGAGGACGTTACCCTGCGGCCGCCGATCCCGTCTCCGGAAAAGATCATCTGCGTCGGCGTCAACTATCCGGACCGCAACGCCGAATACAAAGACGGCCAGGAGGCGCCCAGATTTCCCAGCCTGTTCATGCGCACGCCGCGGTCCTTCGTCGGCCACGGCACGCCGTTGGTGCGACCGCGCGCGTCGACGCAGCTCGATTACGAGGGCGAGGTGGCGCTGGTGATCGGCAAGGCCGGACGCCACATCGCCGAGCGCGACGCGCTGGATCACATCGCGGCGCTGACCTTGTGCAATGAAGGCACCATTCGCGACTGGGTACGGCATGCAAAATTCAATGTTACGCAAGGCAAGAATTTTGACTCGACTGGCAGCCTCGGGCCGTGGATCGTGCCCTACACCGACGAAGCGCAGATCGCCGACATTCGTCTCGCCACTTATGTCAATGGCGAGCCGCGGCAGGACGACCGCACGTCCCGGCTGATCTTCGGCTTCCGCTACCTGCTCAGCTACATCTCGACCTTCACGACGCTGATGCCGGGCGATATCATCGTGACGGGCACGCCGACCGGCGCCGGCGCCCGCTTCGATCCGCCGCGTTTTCTGGTCCCCGGCGACGTCATCGAGGTCACCGCCGACGGCATCGGCACGCTGCGCAATGGTGTCATTGACGAATGAATTCACCTCACCACGATCGGACCACCTCATGACGGCACTCACCGGCGGCGAAGCCATCGCGCAGGGGCTGGTCGCGCACGGCGTCGATACCGTATTCGGCCTGCCCGGCGCGCAGATCTATGGCCTGTTCGACGCCTTCCACCAGGCTGATCTGCGCGTGATCGGCGCCCGGCACGAGCAGGCCTGCGGCTACATGGCCTATGGCTATGCGCGCGCTTCGGGAAAACCCGGCGTGTTCAGCGTGGTGCCCGGCCCCGGCGTGCTCAATGCGGGGGCGGCGATGCTCACTGCGTTCGGCGGCAATGAGCCGGTGCTGTGCCTGACCGGCCAGGTGCCGACCGCCTTCCTCGGCCAGGGCCGCGGCCATCTGCACGAAATGCCGGACCAGCTCGCGACGTTGCGCAGCTTCGTGAAATGGGCCGACCGCGTCGAACATCCCGGCGATGCCCCGGCCAAGGTATCGCGCGCATTTCAGGAGATGCTGTCCGGCCGCCGCGGCCCGGTGGCGCTGGAAATGCCATGGGATATCTTTACCCAGCGCGCGGACGTCAACGCGTCGCAGCCGTTCGATCGGCTGCCGCCGTCACCGCCCGACAGCGCGCGCATCAAGGCCGCGGCCGCGCTGATCGGTGCCAGCAAGAATCCGATGATCTTTGTCGGCTCCGGCGCCTTCGACGCATCGGGCGAAATCCTCGAACTGGCCGAGTTGATCGACGCGCCGGTGGTCGCGTTCCGCTCCGGCCGCGGCATTGTCAGCAATGCCCATGAACTCGGGCTGACGATGGCGGCGGCGTATCATCTGTGGCCGCGGACCGACCTGATCATCGGCATCGGTACGCGGATGGAATTGCCGCTGTGGCGCTGGCCGTATCGCCCGCAGGGCCAGCAATCGGTTCGCATCGACATCGACGCCGTCGAGATGCGCCGCTTCAATGCCGATGTCGCCGTGGTCGCCGATGCGCAGGCGGGCACCAGCGAGCTGCTCGCCTCGGTGCGCAAGGTCGGTGTCACCAAATCGACCGGGCGCCGGCAGGGCCTCCGCGACGCCTCGGCCAGGGCGAAGCACGAGATTCAATCGGTACAGCCGCAGATGGCCTATCTCGACATCTTGCGCGAAATACTGCCGGACAACGCCATCGTCACCGACGAATTGTCGCAGGTCGGCTTCGCCTCCTGGTACGGCTTTCCGGTGTACCAGCCGCGCACCTTCCTCACCTCCGGCTATCAAGGCACGCTGGGCTCCGGCTTTCCCACCGCGCTCGGCGCCAAGGTGGCTTTTCCCGACCGGCCGGTGGTCGCCATCACCGGCGATGGCGGCTTCATGTTCGCGGTTCAGGAGCTGGCCACCGCCGTGCAATACGGGATCGGCGTGGTGACACTGCTGTTCAACAACAATGCCTATGGCAATGTGCGGCGCGACCAGTTGCAAGCGTTCGACGGCCGCGTGGTCGCCGCCGACCTGGTCAATCCGGATTTCGTTCGCCTGGCAGAATCCTTCGGCGTCGGCGCTGCGCGCGTCACCTCGCCGGACAATTTTCGCCCGGCGCTGGAACAGGCACTGGCCAATGGCGGGCCCTATCTGATTGTCATCGAAGTGCCCAGGGATTCCGAGACCAGCCCGTGGGCGTTCATTCATCCGGCGAAGCCGAGCTAGGCTGTCGTTCCGGGGCGCGCGCAGCGCCAGCTGCGCGCGAACCCGGAACCTCGAGATATTTAGAGCATGATGACTCTATGTTAGTTCGAAGCCGTGTCCTCCGTCATTGCGAGGAGCCCTTGCGACGAAGCAATCCAGCTCTTGCCGAGCTTGTGGCTCTGGATTGCCGCGTCGCTTCGCTCCTCGCAATGACGGAGGATGGGACAACGATTCATCTTCATGTCATCTCGCTCTAGAGCGGGATGATGTTTGGCTGAATCGATTGGGGGATTCCCAAATCAGGCGGTTTCTGATTCAAGCTTGATGCTGGAATTGGAGGCCAGCAGGGATGGCACGACCCCTGTCGATGGATTTGCGCGAGCGGGCGATAGC
>NZ_JANXTC010000206.1:0-2555 GCF_025356345.1 Tardiphaga sp. | reverse complement strand
GCTATCGCCCGCTCGCGCAAATCCATCGACAGGGGTCGTGCCATCCCTGCTGGCCTCCAATTCCAGCATCAAGCTTGAATCAGAAACCGCCTGATTTGGGAATCCCCCAATCGATTCAGCCAAACATCATCCCGCTCTAGCCCGAGCCATCGGCCAGTTGATCGAGCCACTCGATCTGCGCGACAAGCGAGATCTCGATCGATGACGTGACTTCGAGCGCTCGATCCTCGAACACGTCGCGCAGGGGATAGCGTGCCTGCCAGTCGGCAATTGTCTGGTCGCGGCGCAGGATAAGCTGCTCGATCTGCGGCCGGAACAGGACCAGCATGGCCGTCAGCCACTGATTGAGCGGCCATGACGGATAGGCGAGGTCCATCTCGAAACGATCCAGCATGGCTATGACGTCGCTTGCAGCGTACCAGGCCTCGCCGGTGACCCAGCGGTTGGTGGTGAACAAGCGTTCCGGCAGGCCTTCGGGCGTCATCGCGATGGCGATCATGTGACACGACCCGCCAGCTACGGCTTCCAGGCTATCGCCCGTTAACCGCAGGGGACGCAGATTTTCGGGAATTCCGCTCCGCATCATGAAGGTGTGGAAATGCCCGAAGTCGCCAACGCGCGCTTCGTCGGGCGCATGCGCGTGAAAATAATACTGCGCGTGGGTTTCCGGGTCGTGCACATCATCGGGCGGGTAATGCTCCCACTGCGTGAATGCATCGCCGCGGAGTACTTCGCCGATCAGGTTCTGGCCGCTTTTCGAAAGCACACGCAGGCAGTCGACGACCTTGTTGCCGGCGTTGATCATCCGTTGCAATTGCGCCGCGGAAATTGGTTCGTTCTGGTCCGCAGGAATGTCCATCGAGGCTCGCTCACCTTATCATGCGCCGACAGGTGTTGCCCGCCGGCGCCGATCCTATCTAGCCGCGCCGTCGCGGCTGAGGTTTATTTCTTCATGGCGCCCTTGGCCGCGCACGGATTGGTGGCCTTGGCCGCGCAGGGGTTGGCGGCTTTTGCCGCGCAGGGGTTGGTCGACTTGGCCGCGCAGGGCTTATGGACGGACTTGGCGGCGCAGGGGTTGGCAGCCTGGGCGCGGGCCGGGACGGCGGTGGCTGCGACCATGCCGCTGACGGCGGCGATCGAGCCGAGAACTTGCAGCGATTTCTTGAGCGAGCTCATTGGATTTCCTCCGGAGTAGGTTGAGCGGCGTGGCGCTATAGCCGCGTCGTTACGTTCACCAGCCAGTCCGGCATGGCGCTCGTCAGATGGGTCTCGACGATCTTGTCGAGGCCGGTGATCACAAAAAGGCCGACCGCCAGCATCACGGCGCCGGCCACGGGCTTCATCATCCGCGATGCTTGGGCCATCGAATTACGACGTGCGATCATCGCCTGACGCGATCCGTAGGCGAGCGCCAATACCGGCGTCGCGGCGCCGATACCGAAGACCAACAATAGGGCGAGGGCGCTGAACATGGTGGCGCTCTGCGCCGCCAGCCCGATTGCCACGCCGAGCGTGGGGCCAGCGCAAGGCGACCACACCGCGCCAAGCAGCAGGCCGAGCAGGAACTGACCGCGAATGCCGGTGAAGGACAGCCGGGCGAGCAGGCCGTTACCACCCGACGTCAAAGGGGCCGCCACCGACGTCAGCGCCATCTGCAGCGCCGGCACCAGTAACACGATCCCTAACCCCATCATCAATACCGCCACGGCGCTGCGCAACACGCCGGAATCAATTCCCAAGTTGAGTCCGATCGAGGCGATGAACAGGCCTGTCGCGGCGAACGACCCAGCCAGTCCCGCCGCCAGCGCGATCGGACCAAACCGGTGCTGCTCGACCGCGCCGATGACTACGATCGGCAGCAGTGGCAACACGCAGGGCGACAGCGTCGACAGCGCCCCCGCGCCATAACTGAAGGCGAGGCTGACCAGCGGCAATTCACAGCGCCTTCTTGATCAGGTCGGTCACGGCGACAGGGTCGCTGACGCCGGTCGAACGCCCAACTTCGTTGCTGCCCTTGAAGACGATCAGCGTGCTCTGGTACTGCACGCCGAATTTTTTCAGCAAATCCTTCGATGTATCGAAATCGATTTCCAGAACGACGAGCTGCGGGTGGTCGTTTTCGAGACCCGCGATAACCGGGCGCTGCGCCTTGCAGGTCGGACACCACGGCGCCGTGACATCGATCACGATGCCGTGGTCGGCACGCTGCGCTTCCGCGAGCCGTTCCGGGGTGAAGGGCTGGGCCGCCTGCGCGGAGACCGTGAGGACAACAAGGCTCGCGGCCAGAAGCGTTGTGAAAATGATACGGGACATCGCGTGCTAGATCCTTGCTCTGGTCATGAGCGCACAGAGGCGCTCTCAGAGATGTACTTCTCACCGCCATCGAAAAAAGTTACAGAGCAGCCGATATTATTTAGCGCCTTCACCGGCTCCTGACTTCCGGACTCGTCGAACCATGATCTTCTCCGAACAAGGAGAGCAGGAATTGGCCGCGTGGATGCGTGCCGCGCAGGAGGGGGACCGGCTAGCCTATGACAGGCTGCTGCGGAAACTCG
>NZ_JANXTC010000192.1:0-21239 GCF_025356345.1 Tardiphaga sp. | reverse complement strand
CAATCCGGCACGCTGATCGTCGACGGTGTGCAGGGCCACGTCGCCTATCCGCACCGGGCCTCGAATCCGGTTCCGGACATCGCCGCGCTGATCGTGACGCTGGGCAACGCCCCGCTCGACCAGGGCAACGCCCAATTCCAGCCGTCGAATCTCGAATTCACCTCGGTCGACGTCGGCAACGCCGCCAATAATGTGATCCCGGCGCAGGCGCGCGCCAAGTTCAACATCCGCTTCAACGATCATCACACCCAGCACACGCTGCGCGAGTTGATCGACCAGCGCGTCGCGGCCGCCGCCGGCAACCGCGTCCGTGCGCATGTCGTGTGGGAGCCGTGCAATGCCGACTCCTTCGTGACGCAGCCCGGCGCCTTCACCGACCTCGTGGTGGCGGCGATCGAGGAAGTGACCGGCCGCAAGCCCGCTCTCAACACCGGCGGCGGCACCTCGGATGCCCGCTTCATCACGCGCTACTGCCCGGTGATCGAATTCGGCCTGGTCGGCCAGACCATGCATCAGGTCGACGAGCGCACCCCGATCGCCGATCTGGAAAAGCTGACCCGCATCTATCGCGGCGTGCTCGACAGGTATTTTGCATGACCACGAAAATTCTCGTTCTAACCGCGCTCGACGCCGAACTCGACAGCGCCCGCGCGCCCGCGGGCGTCGACGTCGTGTTCACCGGCGTCGGCAAGATCAACACCACGATCGCCACCTTGCTCGCGCTGCAGGCGAGAAAGCCCGCGCTGGTGATCAATTATGGCACCGCCGGCAAGATCACGGCCTCGCTGCGCGGGCTGGTCGAGGTCGCGCATGTGATCCAGCGCGACATGAATGCCGAGCCGCTGGCGCCGCGCGGCACCACGCCCTACGCGCCGGAGCTGGACCGACTGTCATCCGGCCATGGCGACGTGATCTGCGGCACCGGCGACAGCTTTGTCACCGCCTCCGATCCGTGGCTGAACGCCAACCGGGTCGACATCGTCGACATGGAACTGTTCGCGCTGGCCTCGGTGTGCCGTCACCAGAACCTCCCGTGGCGGGCCTTCAAATTCATCACCGACGACGCCAATGATTTTGCCCATGAGCACTGGACGGAAAATGTCGCGAATGGACAGGATCTGTTCTGGGATGCCGTGAAAGAGCTCGGGCTCGCCTGACACTCCGCCGTCATTGCGTGGAGCCAACGGGTCCGGCTTCGCCGGCCCGATGACAGGCTCCGTGACGCGGCAATCCAGAACGCCGCACGCGCGGAAAGAACTGGATTGCTTCGTCGCCTCGCTCCTCGCAATGACGACTGAAGGCGCTCAGTAATCCACCTTCACCAGGTACAGCCCGTCCGGCGGCGCGACGGGGCCGCAGGCGCGGCGCGATTTCGCCGCCAGCGCGGCCGCCAGATCGTCGGCGCTCCAGCGACCATGGCCAACCCATACCAGCGAGCCCACCATCGAGCGCACCTGGCTGTGCAGGAATGCGCGTGCCGACGTCACGATATTGACGGCATCGCCGTCGCGGACCACGTCGAGCTGATCCAGCGTGCGCAGCGGCGACTTGGCCTGGCATTCGGTGTCGCGAAAGGTCGTGAAATCGTGATGGCCGATCAGCCGTTGCGCGGCCTGGTGCATGGCGTCGGAATCCAGCGGACGCGCCACGCGCCAGACATGGCCAAGATCGATGGCGAGATTGGCCCGGCGATTGACGATGCGATAGATGTAATGCCGCCGGGTCGCGGAGAAGCGCGATTCAAAATCGTCAGCTACTATTTCAGCGGATAGCACGCCGATCGGGTGCGGCCGCAGATGCGCATTGAGTCCGTCGCGCAGACGTCCTGGCAAAAACGGCCGCTCGATATCGCAATGCGCCACCTGGCCGAGCGCATGGACACCGGCGTCGGTGCGCCCGGCGCCATGGACGCGCACGCTCTCGCCGCAGATCGCCTTCACGGCGTCTTCCAGCGCGCCCTGCACCGACGGCGCGTTATCCTGCACCTGCCAGCCCGAAAACGGCGCACCGTCATATTCGATGAGCAGCCGGTAGCGCGGCATCAGAGCAATCGCAGCGGCGGCGCCAGCGGCGTGCCGCGCAAGAAGTCGACTGCCTTCATCGGCTGCTTGCCGGCGCGCTGCAGCTCGACGAGACGGATCGCACCGTCACCGCAGGCGATGGTCAGCCTTTCATCGAGCAGATCGCCCGGCGCGCCGTGGCTACCCGCCAGAGCGCAGCGCAGGATTTTCACCCGAACCATCTCGCCCTCGAGCGGCACCTCGCACCAGGCGCCAGGAAACGGCGACAGGCCGTGGATATGACGCAGCACCTCGCGCGCCGGCCGGGTCCAGTCGATCTTCGCCTCGGCCTTGTCGATCTTGGCGGCATAGGTGACGCCGGCCTCGCTCTGCGGGCTGAGCTGCAGCCGGCCGCGCTCCAGCGCGCCGATCGCCCGCACCATCAGGTCGGCGCCAAGCGGCGCCAGGTCGTCATGCAGATCGGACGCGGTCATCGCATCGGATATTGGCAGGCGCTCGGCCATTGCCACATCGCCGGTGTCGAGCCCGACATCCATCTTCATCACCATGACGCCGCTCTCGGCGTCGTCCGCCATGATCGCACGGTTGAGAGGCGCAGCCCCGCGCCAGCGCGGCAGCAACGAGCCGTGCAGGTTGAAGCAGCCAAGCTCGGGCACATCGAGAATGTTCTGCGGCAGGATCATGCCATAAGCGACGACCACCGCGGCATCGGCCTGATGCGCGCGAAAGGTGGCTTCGGCTTCCGGCGTCTTCAGCGTTGTCGGCGTCAGCACGGGAATGCCGAGCCGTGTCGCCTGCGCCTCGACCGGCGTCGGCTGCAGCTTCATGCCGCGCCCGGACGGTTTTGCCGCGCGCGTATAGACCGCGACGATCTCGTGGCCATGGGCGACGAGTTCGAGCAGCGTCGGCACCGCGAAATCCGGCGTGCCCATGAAAATCAAACGAAGCGACATAATGCGAGCCGATCTGCAGGAGAGATCGGGAGGAGACTACTCCGCCCGCTTCGCCAGCTTGGTGAATTTCTTCAGCACGCGGTCGCGTTTCAGCTTGGAAAGGTAATCGACGAACAACACACCATTGAGGTGGTCGATCTCGTGCTGGATGCAGGTCGCGAACAGGCCCTCGGCATCCTCCTCCTGCACCTTGCCGTCGAGATCCATGTAGCGGATGCGGACTTGTGCCGGACGCTCGACCTCTTCGTAATATTCCGGGATCGACAGGCAGCCTTCCTCGTAGACCGAGAAATCCTCAGAGGCGGACAGGATTTCCGGATTGATGAAGGCGCGCGGCTTCTTGCCGCCCTCCTCATCGTCCTTCTTGGCGAGATCCATGGTGATCAGCCGCAGCGGTACCGCGACCTGGATCGCGGCCAGGCCGATGCCCGGGGCGTCGTACATGGTCTCGAACATGTCGTCGGCGAGCTGGCGCACCTCCGCCGTCACCTTTTCGATGGGTTGGGAGACAAGACGCAGCTGCTTGTCCGGCAGGATAATGATTTCACGAATGGCCATGGCGGCGATTTAATGCGGCGCGCCGATGCGGTCAATGCGCAGGAATCGGCCACCACGGTCCAGCGTTAATGCGTCCTTAACCAGGAAAATTAAACGGGCGTTAACCACGCCTGTTAAGAAGCGCTTAACCACGTCGTTTCTGAATTCGTTAACCATACTCATTATGTTTTTCTTAACCATAAACGTTCCCTCTTCGTTCGCAAATGCGTCGAATCGGCTACCATGGCGGCATGAGTGACATTCTTTTCACGATTGGCGATGCGCCGGTTACCGCCGCCGTGGCCCTGACCTGCTTCAGCGCGCTGGCGCTGGGGCTTCTGCTCGCCATCGCCATCGTCATCGCGCGTTCTGGCAGCCGGGGCGCGGCCACCGCCATGGCGCAGGCGATCCGCGCCGATGAACTGGAACAGCGCCTCAGCCAGATGATGCGGGCGCAGTCGGAGGCTACCGGCCGCGTCGATGCGATGGGCCAGGCGCTGGCCGGCAGGCAGGCCGAAATGGCGCGCGCCGTCAGCGAGCGGCTGGATTCGGTGACCCACCGGGTCGGCCAGTCGATGGAGCGGACCACCCGCAGCACCATGGAGAGCCTGCACGCCCTGCACGAGCGGCTCGGCATCATCGACAACGCGCACAAGAACCTCACGGACCTGACCTCGCAGGTGACCACGCTGCGCGACGTGCTCGCCAACAAGCAGTCGCGCGGCGCGTTTGGCCAGGCACGGATGGAAACCATCGTGAGGGACGGGATGCCGAGCGGCGCCTACGCGTTCCAGCATACGCTGTCCTCGGGCAAGCGGCCGGACTGCGTGATCTTCCTGCCGGACCAGCGGCCGCTGTGCATTGATGCGAAATTTCCGCTCGAGGCGGTCACCGCGTTGCATGACGCGCGCACCGACGACGAGAAGAAATATGCCGCGCAAAAACTGCGTGGCGACGTGATGAAACATGTCACCGACATCGCGGAAAAATACCTGATCGCCGGCGAGACCCAGGACACTGCCCTGATGTTCGTGCCGTCGGAATCGGTCTATGCCGAAATCCATGACGGCTTCGATGACATCATCCAGAAGGCCTACCGCGCCCGCGTCGTGCTGGTGTCGCCGTCGCTGCTGATGCTGGCGATCCAGGTGATGCAACAGATCCTGAAGGACGCCAGGATGCGCGATGCCGCCGACCAGATCCGGACCGAGGTGATGAATCTTGGCGACGACCTCGGCCGACTGCGCGACCGCGTACTGAAACTGCAGACGCATTTTGGCCAGGCCAATGAGGACGTTCGCCAGATCCTAATCTCCGCCGACAAGATCGAGAAGCGCGCCGGGCGGATCGAGGAACTGGATTTCAGCAAGAGCGAGTCGACCGAACCGACGCCGCTCTCCGCGATGCCCGGCGCTTCGCCGGCCGCGGCTGATCTGTTCGCGCCGCCGCGCAAGTTGCAGGCGGGCGAATAATCAGGCCGCCGGCATCGGCGGTACCGGCAGCGCGGTGACCGACTTGATCTTCTCCATCGCAAAGCGGGAGGTGACGTTCTTCAGCGCCACGGCGCTGATCAGCTTCTTGTAGAAGATGTCATAGCTCTGCATGTCCGCGACCACGACGCGCAGCATGTAGTCGACGTCGCCGGCCATGCGGTAGAATTCCATCACTTCCGGCATCGCACTGACGGCGTCAGCGAATTTTTTCAGCCAGATATCGGAGTGGTCGCCGCTCTCCACCGAGACGAAGACCGAGATGCCGAGCCCGATCTTGTTCTGATCGACCAGCGCGACCCGGCGCAGGATGACGCCGTCGGCTTCCAGCCGCTGGATACGTTTCCAGCATGGCGTCGAGGACAGCCCGACCCGGTCGCCGATTTCGGCAACCGACAGCGAGGCATCGTCCTGCAACACCGTCAGGATTTTACGATCGATGGCATCGAGGCGGCGGGAGGGTTCAATGGCTGGATCGGCAGCGTCACTCATCTGAAGAACTTTTTTCCAATTATGAGATAGATGACACTCATATATAGAAAATTCTTCCAAATCAAGTTAGACCATCCGTCGCTGGGCCATAGCGGCCAGTATCGCCTAAAAATTGCTCCACCTCGGCCCGTTGCGGGCAGGCGAAGGCGCCGCCGTGTCGCGCACATTTCAGAGCGGCGGCCGCGGAGGCGAAGCGCAACGCGTCCTCCGGGCTGCGACCTTCCGTCACGGCCAGCGAGAACGCACCATGGAAGATGTCCCCGGCCCCCAGCGTGTCGACGCTTTCAACCGCGAAGGCCGGCGTCTCGCGCAGTCTGCCATCCCGCAGCCAGAGCGTGCCGCGCGGCCCGCGGGTGCCGGCGAGAAACGACGGCGTTTGGGCGGCCAGTGCGGCCAGCGCTTCCGTATCGCAAGCAACCCCCGCGGTGGCTTGAAGCGACTCACTGGAAAAGATCAGGTGCGATGACGCGGCCAGCAGGCCATCACCTGAGGCCATCGGCCGGTCGACGCCGACAATCACTGGAATGCCGCGCCGGCGCGCCTCGGCGCAGAGCTCGACCGCGAAATCGGAGCAGCGATTCTCGACCAGAACGGCATCGCAATCCGCCAGCAGCAGATCAGTATCCGGCAGACAAACCATCCACAGCGCCGGATCGCGAAAGGTCGCAATGGTGCGCTCGCCATCGGGCTCGATCATCACGCTGGACACCGGCGTCACCAGCCCGGCCATCGGCACCAGATGGCGGGCGTCGATGCCTTCCTGTGCCAGCTGGTCAAACAGGAAGGTGCCGGAAGCCTCGCGGCTGTCGCCGATCGGACCGGCCAGCGACGCGTGACCGCCGAGCCGGCTGACGGCGATGGCCGCATTGAGCGCGTTGCCGCCGATAATTTCGCGATAGGCACTGGCAGAGGCCTTGGAGCCGCGCACCGGCAACGCCTCGATCTGGAAGGTCAGGTCACGCACCGGGATGCCGATGCACAGAATGCGGGGTTTTCGATCCTGCGGCATCGGCATTTCCTTGCCTCAGGCCGGTTGCAGCCAACGGCCAAGCAGATGGTGGGCGATCGCGAAGGGGTGAGGTCCGGCCAACCCGCCCGGGTGCTCGCGCTTCAGCATCAATGCCGCCTCATCGCGGTCGAACCAGCGGGCATCCTCGAGTTCCGCATGATCGATCGTGATGGCATCGGTGGTGGCGCGAGCCGAGCAGCCAATCATCAGCGATGACGGATAGGGCCAGGGCTGCGTCATGTAATATTTGACGTCGGTGCAACGGATGCCCGCCTCCTCGAAGATTTCCCGGCGTACCGCGTCCTCGATGGTTTCGGCGGCCTCGATAAAACCGGCGAGGCACGAATACATCCCCGGCGGAAACTGCTTCTGCCGGCCGAGCAGGCACTTGTCGCCCTTCTCCACCAGCATGATGGCGACCGGATCGGTGCGCGGGAAATGCTCGGTCTTGCAGCTCGGGCAGAGCCGCTTCCAGCCGCCCTCGGCCATTGCCGAACGGGTACCGCAATTGGCGCAGAAGCCGTGGCGCTGATGCCAGGAGACCAGCGACTTGGCCATCGCGATGGCGGAGAGCTGATCCGGTGGCACCACGCCCTGCATCGCCATGCCGCGCAGTTCGGAGACCGCAACATCATCGCGGGTCAGCAGCTTTTCCACGGCGGGCGCCCCGATGCCCATGCCGAATACCGCGGCGCCGTCGCGCAGTCCGAGGAAGATGGTGCCGGGGTTGGCGCCGAACTTCAGCGCCTCGGGGATCGTCAGCAGCCCGCGCGGGCCGACGGCCTCCTGAATCATCACCAGGGAGTCGCGATGCAGCACATAGGCGCGGCTGTCGCTCTTGCCTTCCAGGGCGAACAGTTTTTCGTCGCTGAATCGCAGATGCGCCGCACGATCGAGTTGGTGCGAGACGAAGGCCGGATGGTCCAGCGGGAACAGGTCATTTGTCATGGGATCAACCGAGCCAGATCTTGCGGCGAAGTTCGCTGATGAAGCGCTGCACTTCGGCGGCGTCATGGGCGAGCGGCGGCATCACGCCCCATACCGGGCGCGGCCAGGCGGCGTCAGTCTTGCGACGCGCGACGACATGAACATGCAACTGCGGCACCGCATTGCCCAGCGCGGCGACATTGAGCTTGTCGCATTTGGTGACTTCCTTGAGGGCGCGGCTGACCCGGGTGATCTCGGTCATCAACTGGCCCTGCTCGACTTCGTCGAGATCAATGATCTCCACCACCTTGTCGCGACGCGGCACCAGCACCAGCCAGGGATAATGCGCATCCTTGATCACCAGCACGCGGCTGAGCGGCAGGTCGCCGATATCGATGGTGTCTTGTTGCAGCTGCTCGTGCAGCGACCAGGCGGGAGACGACATCTGAATTCCATGGCCCGCTCTGCGGCGGGCTTCGATCCGGGCCCGCGGGTGCGGCCGGTCACCTGTCATATCAAGGCCGCACCGCCGACGAAAGCGCGTCTTCGCCCGGTTCGCAGCGCGCTTGCTTTCCGGCCGTTTTGGCCCCAAATAAGCCCCGGGAGATTGGCGGTGGACGAGCCACTCGCCAATCGGGTCAGGTCCGGAAGGAAGCAGCCCTAACGAGATCCGGATCGGGTCGCTCGTCAGTCTCCTACTTTTTTGTCGAGCGAATTCAGCGCTCTGCTCGACACGAGAAACAGCATTTTCGGCGGCGACCGGCTTGCCGTCCTGCCGAGGATGCGACCGTTGTTCCGCAATCCGGCCTGACGAGACAACATATTGCGGATTGACCGATGACCGACGCTGGCCTGCCCGTACCGCCTTCGACCGATAGCGTCGACCAGAGCGGCCTCGATATGAGCGCGCCGGCCGCCGGCAAGCCCTATCGGGTTCTGGCGCGAAAATACCGGCCGTCCAGTTTCGACGATCTGATCGGCCAGGAGGCTGTGGTCCGGACCGTTTCCAACGCCTTCGAGACCGGCCGCATTCCGCAGGCCTGGATCCTCACCGGCGTGCGCGGCGTCGGCAAGACCACCACGGCGCGTATTCTGGCCCGTGCCCTGAACTACGAGCTGGCCGACGGCTCCAGCAAGGGCCCCAGCATCCACATGCCGACGCTCGGCGTGCACTGCAAGGCGATCATGGAAAGCCGGCACATCGACGTGCTGGAAATGGACGCCGCCTCGCACACCGGCGTCGACGATGTCCGTCAGATCAATGACAGCGTGCGCTATGCGCCCTCCAGCGCGCGCTACAAGGTCTACATCATCGACGAAGTCCACATGCTCTCCACGGCGGCGTTCAACGCCTTCCTGAAGACGCTCGAGGAGCCGCCGGAACACGCCAAATTCGTGTTCGCGACCACCGAAATCCGCAAGGTGCCGGTGACGGTGCTGTCGCGCTGCCAGCGCTTCGACCTGCGCCGCGTCGACGCCGACGTGCTGATGGCGCATCTGTCGAACATCGCCGGCAAGGAGAACGTCGAGGTCGAGCCCGAAGCGCTCGGCATCATCGCGCGGGCCGCCGAAGGCTCGGTGCGCGATTCGCTGTCACTGTTCGACCAGGCCATTGCCCATGCCGCCGGCACCGTGCGCGCCGATGCGGTCCGCCAGATGTTGGGTCTCGCCGACCGCACGAGGGTGATCGACCTGTTCGATTCGCTGGCGCGCGGCGACATTGCCAGCGCCTTCGCCGAATTCCGCGAGCAGTATGACGTCGGCGCCGACCCGGTCGTGGTGCTCTCGGACCTCGCCGAATTCGTCAATTTCGTCACCCGCGTGAAGATCGTGCCCGCGACCGCCGACAATGTCGCGTTCGGCGAAACCGAGCGGCTGCGCGCGCGCGACTACGCCTCGAAGCTGTCGATGCGGGTGCTGTCACGGATGTGGCAGATGCTGCTCAAGGGCATCGCCGAAGTACAGGGCGCAACGCGTCCCGCCGCCGCCGCGGAGATGGTGCTGGTGCGGATCGCCTACGTCGCCGACCTGCCGACGCCGGACGAAGCGATCAAGATGCTGGAGCAGGGAGGCGGCGGATCCGTGCCGCTGATCGGCTCCAATGGCGGCGACGGACGCGTGGCGCCATCCTCATCGACCGTATCATCGATGCAGGCCTCGAGCCCGCGCGCGTCGATGCAGCGCGGCGGTGCCGAGATGTCGCCGCGACCACAGATGAGCGCGCCGGTGGCGGCAGCCCAGGCCGCGCCTGTACTCAAGATTTCGACCTTCCCCGAGTTGGTGGCGCTGGCAGCATCGAAACGCGACCTGATGGTGCGGACCGCGCTTGAAGCCGATGTGCGGCTGATCAAGATCGAGGATGGTCGGCTCGAGCTGGCGATGGAGCGCACCGCCTCGCGAACGCTGATCAATGATCTGTCGCGAAAACTCGAGCAATGGACGGGCAAGCGCTGGAGCGTCATCGTCTCCAATGAAGAAGGCCAGCCGACGCTGCGCGCGCAGCTCGACCAGCAGAAGAGCGATCGTCAGCAGGCCGCCGAAGCCGATCCGCGCGTGCAGGAAGTACTGGCGCGGTTTCCAGGTGCGAAGGTGGTCGAAGTTCGTCGCCTTGCCCCCGAGCTGCCGGAATCGGCTGCTAGTGACGCCGATCTGACCGAGGATTCAGCCGACGATCTTGACGGCGACGATTAATAATCCACCCAAAGGAAATTTCATGGCTGATTTTCTCGGCATGATGAAGCAGGCGGCACAGCTGCAGTCGAAGATGAAGGCCATGCAGGACGAACTCGATCATATCGAGGTCGAAGGCATGTCCGGCGGCGGTCTGGTGACAATCCGAATGACCGCGAAGACCGAAGTAAAGGCGGTGAAGATCGACCCTTCACTGATCAAGGCGGATGAAATCGAGATTCTCGAGGACCTGCTGGTGACCGCGCTCGGCGACGCCCGCCGCAAGGCCGAGGCCGCGATGCAGGAGAAGATGCAGGCGCTGACCGGCGGCATGGGCCTGCCGCCGGGTCTGGGCCTCACCTGATATCCGGAACCGAAATGATTTTTGTAAACCAAGGCACCGCAGCCACCCCGTCATTGCGAGGAGCCCTTGCGACGAAGCAATCCAGACTGAGCATGTGGCTCTCTGGATTGCCGCGTCGCTTCGCTCCTCGCAATGACGTTGAGAGTTCTATGCTTTCTCTACGGGCCTGGCGCTGACATGGCTGCTGGCGTTGCCGGACCTGAAATAGAGAAACTGATCCAGCTGCTGGCGCGGCTGCCGGGGCTTGGGCCGCGCTCGGCGCGGCGGGCGGCGTTGCATCTGATCAAGAAGCGCGAGGCACTGATGGCGCCGCTGGCCGGCGCCTTGCAGGTGGCGATCGACAAGATTCAGGTCTGCAAGACCTGCGGCAACATTGACACCCAAAACCCCTGCACCATCTGCACCGATCCGCGCCGCGATCCTTCGATCATCGTGGTGGTCGCCGACGTCTCAGACCTGTGGGCGCTGGAGCGCGCCAATGCCACCACCGGCAAGTATCACGTGCTGGGTGCGACGCTGTCGCCGCTGGATGGCGTCGGTCCCGATGATCTCACCATCGACGCGCTGATAGCGCGCGCGCACGACGCCCAGGTCACTGAAATCATCCTGGCGCTGAATGCGACGGTCGATGGCCAGACGACTGCGCATTACATCACCGACCTGCTGCAGGAGGCCGGCGTCAAGGTCACGCGGCTGGCGCATGGCGTGCCCGTCGGTGGTGAGCTTGATTATCTGGATGAAGGCACGCTGTCAGCTGCGATGCGGCAACGGACATTATTTTAGATTTTAGACACCAATCGGAAGAGAGTTGATGACGCGATCTGGTTTTCCTGAGTTCAGCCCGCTGAAATCGTCAATCCGCGCTTTGGCGGCACTGGCCATCCTGGTCGCGGGTGTCGCTGATCTGCACGCGCAGGCGCCAAAGCTGATGGCCCCCGTCCCGGCGACGGCATCGGTGGCGCCAAAGGGTATGCGCGTTGGCGATGTGCTGAGCGGCCAGCTCAACGCGCTGCGCGTGCGCGCGCCGAAGGGCAAGCGCGCCAACACGTTCCAGTTGGTCAGCGAGCCGCGCCGGCTGCCGGCGCCGGCCGGGCTGTGCAATCTCGAAACCGGGCCTGAAACGTTCGAGATCGTCACCGCCAACGACACCCAGGCCGCCGAACTCCGGAAGCTTGTCGGCAAGCAGGTATCGCTGAAAGTCAACGAAGTGACCTGCGCCGAACAGGCCGGGCAGATGAGCGAAGCGCTGGTTACCAAGTGGAGCGTGGTGGCAAAGCCGAACTAGACGAAGGCTCGGGCTAGATGCGTACCTTGCCCAGCGACTCGAAATGGCCGCGGCGCTGCAGGTACACCAGCAGGAACAGGCTTGGCGCCGCCACCGCGACGCTGATGCTGAAGAACATCGGCCATCCGGTCGCCTGCGCCACATAGCCCGCGCCCGCCGATAGATAGGTGCGCCCGACGGCGGCCAGCGCCGTCAACAAGGCATATTGCGTGGCGGTATGCAGCGGGTTCTTGCACAGCGCCGAGAGATACGCGACGAAAATCACGGTGCCGATCGCACCGGTAAAATTCTCCACGCTGATCGCCAGCGCCAGCGCCCACTGGTTGACGCCGACCAGCGCCAGCCACGCGAAGGCCAAGTTGGACAACGCCTGCAGCACGGCGCCAATCCAGAGGCTCGCCGTCAGCGAATAGCGTCGCGCGACAAAGCCACCGGCGAAGCCACCGATCAGCGTGGCGGCGAGACCGACGCCCTTGACGATGGCCGCGTAGTCATTGCGGGTGAAGCCAAGATCGATCACGAATGGCGCGGTCATGGTGCCGGAAAAAGCGTCGGTGAACTTGAACAGCACCACGAAGGCCAGTGCCGCCCAGGCATCGCGGCGCATCAGGAATTCGGAGAACGCGCCGACCGCAGCCTGCGTGACGCGCCGGAACGCGCTGTCACCACGGGTCGCCGCTTCGGCCAGCGCGGATTGTTCGGGCTCGGTGGCGGCCAGCGCCGTGACGGTGCCGATCAACACCATGGCGGCCATTGCGACATAGCCCCACATCCAGGCTGTAGAACGCGCCAGCCCGCTGCTTTCGAAGGCGCTGACCAGGAACAGCACGCCGGCGGTCGAGATCAGCATGCCGATCCGGTACGCCGCGACGTAGGACGCCATGCCGGCGGCCTGTTCGCTTTCCGGCAGACTCTCGACCCGAAACGCATCGACCACGATGTCCTGCGTCGATGACATCGCCGCCACCAGCAGCGCACCAAGCGCCACGAACAGCGGCGAGCGGGCGGGATCGGTCAGCGCCAGCAGCAGGATGGCTGATATCAGCAGCAATTGCGCGAATACCAGCCAGCCGCGGCGGCGCCCGAACCGCCGCGTGAACAGCGGGACATGCAGCGCATCGACCAGCGGCGCCCACAGGAATTTCAGCGTGTAGGGCGTGCCGACCAGCGCGAACAGACCGATCGTGCCGAGATCGACGCCGGATTCGCGCATCCACACCAGTAGCGTCGAGCCGGACAGCGCCAGCGGCAGCCCGGAGGAGAAGCCGAGCACCAGCACGATCAGAACCCGCGGCTGCAGGTAGACCGCCATGCTCTCGCGCCAACTGGCGCGGGGCGTCGGCACAAGCGAGGCTTCGGGCAAATCAGGCGTTATGGTCATGGCGCTGTGCTAGCAGATTCTTTCGGTCTGCTCTCCTCTAAGCCGACCTCAGATCGTCTGGTTGTAGGCCCCGACCTCGGGATGGGTGCGCAGCACTACGTTCATCGCCTCGAACATATCGTGCATCCGCGCCTCGGACACCGGGCTTTCGACGACCACCACCAGTTCCGGCTTGTTCGATGACGCCCGCACCAGGCCCCAGCTTCCATCCGCGCAGGTGACGCGGACACCGTTGACCGTCACCAGGTCGCGGATCGCCTGGCCGGCGACCTGGTCGCCGCTTTTCTGCGCGGCTTCGAAATGCGCCACCACCTGGGCGACGACGCCATATTTGGTCTCGTCGGCGCAATGCGGCGACATGGTCGGCGACGACCAGGTCTTCGGCAGCGAGTCCTTGAGGTTGGCCATGGTCTTGTCGGGCGCGCGGTCAAGCATGTCGCAGATCGCGATCGCCGACACGAGCCCGTCATCATAGCCACGGCCGATCGGAGCGTTGAAGAAGAAGTGACCGGATTTTTCAAAACCCGCCAGCGCCTTCGTTTCAAAGGTCTGGCGCTTCATGTAGGAATGGCCGGTCTTCCAGTAGGTGGTTTTTGCACCCTGCGCCTGCAGCACCGGATCGGTGACGAACAGCCCGGTCGACTTCACATCGACAACAAAGGTGGCGTCCTTGATGACCGCCGACATGTCCCGCGCCAGCATCACGCCGACCTTGTCGGCGAAGATTTCCTCGCCGGTGTTGTCGACCACGCCGCAGCGGTCACCATCGCCGTCGAAGCCGAGGCCGACATCGGCCTTGTGCTCGAGCACCGCGTCGCGGATCGCGTGCAGCATCTCCATGTCTTCGGGATTCGGATTGTATTTCGGGAAGGTGTGATCGAGCTCGACATCGAGCGGAATCACCTCGCAGCCGATCGCCTCCATCACCTGCTGGGCGAACGCGCCAGCAGTGCCATTACCGCAGGCGACAACCACCTTCAGCTTGCGCTTCAGCTTCGGCCGGTTGGTGAGGTCGGCGATGTAGCGCGCCGGGTAGTTTTCGTGAAACTGGTAGGAGCCGCCGGCCTTGTTCCTGAACTCGGCCCCCAGCACGATTTCCTTCAGCCGGTTCATTTCGTCCGGGCCAAAGGTCATCGGGCGGTTGATACCCATCTTGACGCCGGTCCAGCCATTGTCGTTGTGTGACGCCGTCACCATCGCCACGCAGGGCACGTCGAGATCGAATTGCGCAAAATAGGCCATTGGTGTCACCGCCAGGCCGATATCGTGAACCTTGCAGCCGGCGGCCATCAGGCCGGTCATCAGCGCATATTTGATCGAGGCCGAATAACCACGGAAGTCGTGGCCGGTGACGATCTCCTGCTTCTGGCCGAGTTCGGCGATCAGTGCACCGAGCCCCATGCCCAGCGCCTGGATGCCCATCAGGTTGATTTCCTTGCCGAACAGCCAGCGCGCATCGTATTCGCGAAAGCCGGTAGCCTTGACCATCGGCTCGGATTCGTAGGCGTAGGTGTTGGGCACCAGCAAGGGTTTGGGCTTCGGAAACATCAGGGCCTCGCTGAATGATCTGGGATTGGGCCCCAGCCATAGCGAACCCAGGGGGCGCTGAAAAGGCGAGCCAGTGTCCAAAGCACAATCCGGCCTTGATTCCGTCTGAAATGTTAATGTGGCAGCGGATTACTGCTCCAGCACCATGGTGCCGTTGGAATATTCAAAGCGTTTCAGCTTCGACAGGAACGACAGGCCGAGCAGATTCTCCGACAGCGCCGCATCGGGCAGCACCATGGCATCGACGTCGCGCACGATCAGGCCACCGATCTCGACCATTGCCAGCCGAGTCCGCGCGGCCTTGATGGTGCCATTGGCGGTGCTGACGGTGACCTTGTAATCCGCGGGAACCGGGCGCAGCCCGAACCGCGCCGCTGATGTCTCGTTCAAGGCGATCACCGAAGCCCCGGTATCGACCATGAAACCGATGCGCTGGCCGTCGATGCGGGCGTCGGTCTGGAAATGACCGCGCGAATCGCGGGGGATCGAGACGCTGCGGATCGGCGCCGGCGCGACCTCCGGGGCCAAGCCGATGCTGGCGCTGGCCATCGCCGGCGTCGTCGCCGTCATCTTGTCGGCCATCTGCGCCATCACGGTGCCAAGTCCAATCAGGATGGCCGCAAACAACATGATGGCACGCATATAAGCAACTCCGGCTAGGCGCTATCGAGGCTGGACAGGACCACGATCACATCACACGGACGCGGCGCCGTCAGGCTGCGACGGCGTGGCCAGACCCTATTTTGGCGAAGAGGATGAGCGGCGGGTTAATGGTTGGCAGCTTCCGGATCAGGTGCCTCGCGGCTTGACCCGCCGGGTCGGCATCGCGCTGGCAGGGTCTTCCGGCCACGGATGCCGCGGATAGCGACCGCGCAGGTCGGAACGAACATCGAGATAGCTGCCGCGCCAGAAGCCGGGCAGATCACGCGTCACCTGTACCGGGCGTTGCGCCGGCGACAGTAGTTCCAGCACCAGCGGTACCGCGCCGCGGGCCACCGACGGATGCGCGTTAAGCCCGAACAATTCCTGCAGCCGCACCGCGATGGTCGGCCCCTGCTCGGCTTCGTAGTCAATCGCCAGCATGGTGCCGGTCGGCGCCTCGAAATGGGTCGGCGCTTCCTTGTCCAGCCGGGCGCGCTGCTCCCATGGCAGCCGCGCCATCAGCGCGTCGGACAGTTCGCCCGCGGAAAACTCCTTCAGCGAGGTCTTGTCGAACAGCGCCGGCAGCAGCCATTCGTCGCGGCTGTCGGCGAGTGCGCCATCGGAAAGATCCGGCCACGCCTCGCCCTCCGCCGCGCGCAGAAACATCACCCGGCCGCGCCATTGCAGCAGCGGTTTAGACCAGGGCAGCCGCTCGATCCCGGCGCCCACCAGCCCGTCGGCCAAAACCTTCGCGGTGTCAGCCAACGGCCGCAGTGTGAACGGGGCCTCCGAGAGCGTGATGGCGTGCAGCGTGCGTTTGCGACGGCCGCGCAGCGCCATCGACGGACGGTCGAAGCTGATTTCATCAACGGCTTCGATCTGGTCGGCGAAGCGCTGCTCGATATCCGACTGCTCGATCGGCGCCGCCAGCAGAATGCGGCCATTGGCGGCGGTGCCGGTGAGTTCCGCCACCGCGATATAGGGCACGCGTGCCAATGCTTGCGTCTGGTCAATGGAGGCGCCGCGGCCATTGGCGAGGACAAAACCGCCCTTTCCGCGATTCCTGGCGATGCGGTCCGGAAAAGCGAAAGCCAGCATTACGCCGGTGGAGGGCGGCCCCCCGCCCCCTTGCTGGACGGCGGCCAAAGCGGCGCGCTCGGCGCCAGCGACCTGCGCCGCCCAGCGCTGCGCCAGTGTGCGCGCACTCGACGCCCGCTGCGAGCGGTCGCGGCGGAACTGATCGCGCCGGTAGTCGAGGTCGACGCTATCGCCGCCGAGGCCCCGTTCGCTGAGGATCGCCGCGATCTCCGCAGCCTCCGCGCCGGCGCCGAGCCGGTGCGAATCCACGATCATCCGTGCCAGCCGCGCCGGCAGCGCCAGCGCGCGCAGCGCTTCGCCCTCGGATGTGATCCGGCCGTCGTCATCCAGTGCGCCGAGTTCGCGCAGCAAGGCGCGGGCTTCCTTCAGCGCCGGCGCCGGCGGCGCATCCAGAAACGCCAGTTGCGCGGGGTCGCTGACGCCCCATTGCGCCAGATCCAGCACCAGCGACGACAGGTCGGCGCTGAGGATTTCCGGCTGCGTATAGGCCGGCAAGGACGCGGTCTGCGGCTCGTCCCAAAGTCGGTAGCAGATGCCCGGCTCGGTACGGCCGGCGCGGCCGCGGCGCTGGTCGACGGCGGCTCGCGACGCGCGCACGGTTTCCAGCCGTGTCAGGCCAATATCGGGCTCGTAGCGCGGCACCCGCGCCAGCCCGCAATCGACCACGATGCGCACTCCCTCGATGGTCAGCGAGGTCTCGGCGATCGAGGTCGCCAGCACCACCTTGCGCTGGCCCTTCGGGGCCGGCTGGATCGCGCGGTCCTGCACGGCGGCGTCGAGCGCGCCAAACAGTGGCACGATCTCGATTCCTGCGTCATGGATGCGCTCGGCGAGGAAGGTCTGGGTGCGGCGGATTTCCGCGGCGCCGGGCAGAAAAGCGAGCACCGAGCCGGGGTCGGCGCGCAGCGCGGTCGCGATGGCATCGGCCATCTGGCGCTCGATCTGCGCATCCGCCTTGCGGCCGAGATAGCGGGTCTCGACCGGAAAGGCGCGGCCAAGGCTTTCGATCACCGGCGCGTCGCCGAGCAGTCGGGCGACCCGCGCGCCGTCGATGGTCGCCGACATCACCAGAATCCGCAGATCCTCGCGCAGCCCGACCTGCGCGTCGCGCGCCAGCGCCAGCCCCATATCGGCATCGAGCGAGCGTTCGTGAAATTCGTCGAACAGCACCGCGGCGACGTCGGTCAATTCTGGATCGTCGAGGATCTGGCGCGAAAAGATCCCCTCGGTGACCACCTCGATCCGGGTATTGCGCGAGATTTTCGAGCCGAAGCGGACGCGGTAACCGACCGTCTCGCCGACGCGCTCGCCCAGCGTCTTGGCCATCCGCTCGGCGCTGGCACGGGCGGCGATCCGCCGCGGCTCCAGCATGATGATCTTCTTGCCATTCAGCCACGGCGCGTCCAGCAGCGCCAGCGGCACCCGCGTGGTCTTGCCGGCCCCCGGCGGCGCCACCAGCACCGCGGCATTGCCGCGCGTCAACGCCTGCGCGATGTCGTCGAGCACGGCATCGATCGGCAGGGGCGAGTCGAAGGTGCGGGTCACTTGAAAGGCCGAAGTCGGGGCATCGCAGCGTCATACGCGGGCTTGCGCCCGGTATCCACCACTACGCCCAATCTTTAACGGACATTAACCACACCGGCGGCGAAGCCCGTTCGCCGGCTTTTTGCACGACCGTGGAAAGGCGATGGAAACCGCTCGGCCGGATAATGTGAAAAAGGGGCGCCTGAAGGAGACGACCATGATCACCAGCGGCAAATTTGCCGTCGCCGACAAGGCCGCGCTTTCCGGTAGCGAACGGATCGATTGGGTCGATTTCGCCAAGGGAATCTGCATCATCATGGTGGTGATGATGCACTCGGTGCTCGGCGTGGAACTGGCCGCCGGCCAGACCGGCTTCATGCACCCGCTTGTCGCCTTCGCGAAACCATTTCGGATGCCCGACTTCTTTCTGATTTCCGGCCTGTTTCTGGCCCGGGTCGTCGACCGCGACTGGCGCAGCTATCTCGACAGCAAGGTGGTGCACTTCGCCTACTTCTACGTGCTGTGGGTGACCATCCAGTTCGGCTTCAAGGCGCCGGGTCTCGCCGCCGAACATGGCGGCTGGGCCGAGGTCGCCCGGCTCTATTTGCTGTCCTACATCGAGCCGTTTGGAACGCTGTGGTTCATCTACATGCTGCCGGTTTTCTTCGTGCTGACCAAGGCGCTGCGGCGGGCGCCGCCATGGCTGGTCTGGGGCGTCGCCGCGCTGCTGGAAATGGCCCATGTGTCGACCGGATGGACGCTGCCCGACGAGTTCTGCGCCCGCTTCGTGTACTTTTATTCCGGCTATCTATTCGCCAAACAAGTGTTCGCGCTGTCGGACCGGGCCCGCGCCAGACCGATCCTCGCGCTTGCGGGCCTCGCGGCCTGGGCGCTGCTCAACGCTGCCCTGGTCCATGGCGGCATCAGTGAATGGCCAATGCTTTCGCTGGCGCTCGGCTTCGCCGGCGCGGTGGCGATCATCGTGATGGGCACGCTGCTGGCGAGAATGCAGTGGCTTGGCTTTCTGCGCTTCTGCGGCGAGCACTCCATCGTGATCTATCTCGCCTTCTTTCTGCCGATGGCCACCTCGCGCGCGCTGCTGCTGAAATTCAGCCCGTTTGACATCGGCACCATCGCGCTGCTCGTCACCGTAACGGGCGTGGTGGGCGCGCTGGTGATCTGGCGTGTCGCGCTGGCGCTGCGGGCCCGTTTCCTGTTCGAGCGGCCGCAGGCGTTCCGGATCGTGCCCCGGCAGAAACGGGCCGCGCTCCAACTGGCGGAATAGCACGTTGAATCCGTTTCCGAAAAATCTTTCGCCGGCATGAAACAAAAAGTCGCAATGCGAATTGTTGAGCGCCATTCCGGGTCGGCTGTGGTCCAGCGTCGTCTTGCTGATCGGCGGGCACGAAACCGCCAATCTCGAGAACTGCCGCTGCTACGCCACCGAACACGTATGACCAATCAACTGCGGCCTATTTCGCCGTAGTCTTGCTCTCTTCCAGCTTCACACCGTCTTTGAGCGCGTCCATCTTTTCGCGAAATCCCTTGGCATCGCCGAAATCGGCGAAGCCGACATAATGCGGATGCGGGCCGAGCATGCGGCGCGAGTGCTTGATCGGGCACCAGTAGATTTCGGTACGCCCGGTGACCTCGCGGACGAAGGCGGCGACGCCGTTGCAATAGGAGCAATAGGCGCAATTCACCTTCTCGATGATGTTGAGATAGGCCAGATGGTGGCGATCGAAGATGAGGTAGTCGCGGCGGCGCACCTTGGGGATGCCGTAGACCGGAAAACAGATCGCCTGGTAGGCCATCACCATCAGGTCGATCAGCACGAAGGGAACGATCAGCGAATAGATCACCGGCGCGGTGAGCATGATCAGCGGACTGGCGCTGAACAGATATTTGGACGCCCCCACCTTGATGGCGCGCTGCAACGCTTCGACGTCCTGTTCGAACACGATCCTATGCTTCTCGATATGGAAACGCAGTTCCTCGCGTCGCCGCGCCAGTTCGGTCTCGATCTCGACCTCCACCGACTTCATCTTTTCCATCAGTTCGGCGAGCTGCGGCACGGAGCCTCCTGCAATGTCGTGGCGATCGTGCACGGGCTCATGGAACAGGCGTCGATGCAACTGCTTCCGGGCAAAATTCCAGCGGGAAGGGCAGCCGGCGGGGTGTCATTCCAGCGCGATAATCTGTAAATTGCAGGCATGCCGAACACCTCAGAAACTGCTGCCGCCAGCCCCGTCGCCGCCAAAGCCCTGTCGAAGGGCGACCATGTCTTCCTGGTCGATGGCTCCGGCTATATTTTCCGCGCCTATCACGCGCTGCCGCCGCTGACCCGCAAATCCGACGGGCTGCAGGTCAATGCCGTGCTCGGCTTCTGCAACATGCTGTGGAAGCTGCTGCGCGACATGCCGCCGGACAACCGGCCGACCCATCTGGCGATCATTTTCGACAAGTCGGAAGTTACCTTCCGCAACAAGCTCTACCCGGAATATAAGGCGCACCGGCCGCCGGCGCCCGATGACCTGATCCCGCAATTCTCGCTGATCCGCGACGCCGTGCGGGCCTTCGACCTGCCGAGCATCGAGCAGGGCGGCTTTGAGGCTGACGACCTCATTGCGACATATGTGCGCGAGGCCTGCGAGCGCGGGGCCACCGCGACCATCGTGTCGTCCGACAAGGACCTGATGCAGCTCGTGACCGACTGCGTCACCATGTACGACACCATGAAGGACAGACGGCTCGGAATCGCCGAGGTGATCGAAAAATTTGGGGTGCCGCCGAACAAGGTGGTCGAGGTGCAGGCGCTGGCCGGCGACAGCGTCGACAACGTGCCCGGCGTGCCCGGCATCGGCATCAAGACCGCGGCGCAATTGATCAATGAATATGGCGATCTTGAAACGCTGCTGGCGCGGGCCGGCGAGATCAAGCAGCCGAAGCGGCGGGAATCGCTGATCGAGCACGCCGAGAAGGCGCGCATCTCGCGGCAGCTGGTGCTGCTCGACGATCATGTCAAGCTCGACGTGCCGCTGGCCGAGCTCGCGGTACACGAGCCCGACGCGCGCAAGCTGATCGCGTTCCTGAAGGCGATGGAATTTTCCACCCTGACCCGCCGCGTCGCCGACTATTCCCATATCGATCCGGCGGATGTGGAGACGGATGCGACCAACAAGAGCGCCGCCGGCGGTCGCTCGGCTGGTTCTCCTCCGCCGCCAGCCTCGTCGGCATCGGGCGATCTGTTTGGAGACCAGGCCTCCCCGGCCACCTCGCCTGCCAGCAGCAAAGCAAG
>NZ_JANXTC010000167.1:0-35419 GCF_025356345.1 Tardiphaga sp. | reverse complement strand
CACTTCATCGGCCTCGTCAATGTGGTGGACCTCAAGGCCGGCGGCCTCGGCAATCTCGGCGCCGAGCAGCTCGAATGGCTGGAGCAGGATCTCAAGGGGCGCTCGAAATCGACCCCCATCGTGGTGTTCGCCCATATTCCGCTGTGGTCGGTGTATCCAAGCTGGGGCTGGGGCACCGAGGACGGCGCCCACGCGCTGGAGACGCTGAAGGGCTTTGGCTCGGTCACGGTACTGAATGGCCATATCCATCAGGTGATGCAGAAAATCGAGGGCAACGTCACCTTCCATACCGCGCGTTCCACCGCTTTCCCGCAGCCGGCGCCGGGCACCGCGCCGTCGCCCGGACCGCTGAAAGTCGCCGACGACAAGCTCCGATCCCTGCTGGGCATCGCAAGCATCGTCTTCAAGCCGGGCACCGAGCGCCTCGCCATCATCGACACCCCGTTACAGGGCTGAGGCACCTCATGACCACATTGCTGTCCCGGCGCATGCTCGGATTCGGCCTGACAGCGGCAGCCATTCTGGGTTGCCGGATCACCACGGCGCGCGGCGAAGACATCACCGTGACGATCGACAACTTCACCTTCTCGCCCGCCGAACTGACGGTCAGGATCGGCGCCACCGTGACCTGGAAAAACCACGATGACATCCCGCACACGGTGGTCTCGGCAGGCCGGTTCAAATCCAAGGTGCTCGACACCGACGACAGCTACATATTCACTTTCACGTCAGCGGGCGATTACAAGTATTTTTGTTCACTGCATCCGCACGTGACGGGGGTGATCAAGGTTGAGTAACGACCGAAACGGAGGCATCACAGCGATGTCCGGCGACTGGACCGTCAGCCGGACATCGGCCACCACAGGCAAGTCGATGCCCGTTGACACGGCACGAGATGATCCGGACCAGACGCGGCGTTTTCGCGACGCCGCGCTGCCCTATCTCGACGATGTCTACACGCTGGCGCGCTACCTGTTGCGCCAGCGGGGCGACGCCGAGGACGCCGTGCAGGAATGCTATTTGCGTGCGCTAAAACATTTCGACAGCTACCACGGCCCGGCGATGAAACCGTGGCTGTTCGCAATCCTGCGCAATGTCTGCCACGCCGAAATGGCGCGCCGCGTTGAGATGCCGATCGCCGAGGTCGAAGATGACACCGGCGGGTTGGACAGGACGCCGATCTGGCACGACGCGCAGCCCTCGCCGGAGGCACTTCTGCTGCAGCGGCGCGATGCCAGCGCGATCCGGCGCCTGGTCGAAGCGCTCGCCGAACCATTCCGCGAAACCATCGTGCTGCGTGAAATCCACAACCTGTCCTACCGCGAGATCGCCGGAATCGTCGGCGCGCCGGTCGGCACCGTGATGTCGCGGCTGGCACGCGCGCGCGCCATGCTGCGCGCCGCCTGGCTGGCGGAACAGGAGTTGCCAAAATGACTTGCGACGAGGCTGAGATCCTCCTGCACGCTTTGCTCGACGGCGAACTCGATGCCAGCCATGCCCGCGACGTCGAAGCCCATCTTGCCGGCTGCCGGCGCTGCGAAGCGCAACTCGACGACTACCGCCAAATGGGCAAGGCGATGACCGCGTCCGGACTGCGCTTCACCGCGCCGGCCGATCTGCGCCAGCGCGTCGAGGCGGCGTTGCCGGTGCGCGCGCCAAACCGGCGCGCCGTGCTGAAAGGCTTTGCGATGGGTTCGGCGGTATCCGCGCTGGCCGCCACTGGCGTAGTCGCGATCGTGCTGCGCCATGCCGACGAACAACGCATCCTGTCCGACGTGGTCTCGGCGCATTTGCGCTCACTGCAGGCCGGACACCTCACCGACGTGCTGTCCACCGACCAGCACACCGTCAAACCCTGGTTCAACGGCCGGCTCGACGTGGCACCGCCGGTGGTCGATCTCACGGCGAAGGGCTTTACGCTGATCGGCGGCCGACTCGACACCATCGACGGCCATGCCATCGCAGCGATCGTCTACCGGCGCCGCACCCATGTGATCAACCTGTTCGTCGCCCCGGGTGCCGCGGCCAACCAACAGGCCGCCAAAATAGAGACCGCGCAGGGCTTCAATATCCGGCGCTGGAGCGAGGGTGGGCTGGCCTACTGGGCGGTCAGCGACATCGCAGCCGATGAACTGGCGGACTTCGCCAGCCAGTTCGAGAGCGCAATGCGCCCTGGCTGAGGTCGCTGGCGCGAAAACACGCGGCGGTGATGTTGGCGCATGCGCGGTGTCCCCTCACCCGTCATTGCGACGAGCCCCAGCGACGCGGCAATCCAGAGAGCCGCAAGCGAAGGCTGGATTGCTTCGTCGCAACGGCTCCTCGCAATGACGATTGCGAGGATACAGCCAAGACCTAGACTTACGCCGACTTCCGCACCGCGTTGTCGACCAGCGTCTTGCCGAGCGACCAGATCGCGCCGGGAACACGATGGCTGTCGGCGATCACGGTGCGGAACGAATTCTCGATCCATTTGCAGTCGTCGGTGGTGATGGTCAGTGGCGGCAGCAGCTTGATTGTGTGGCTGGCATGGCCGGAGACCTGGGTCAGGATCTTCTGCTCCTTGAACAACGGCACCGTGATCAACTGGCAAAACAAGCCCTTGTTGGCGGATTCGAGGATGTTCCATGAAGCCTTGAGGCGCAGCGATTTCGGCGGGCCGAATTCGATACCGATCATCAGCCCCTTGCCGCGGACTTCCTTGAGCAGTTCGAAGCCGGGGATCATGTTCTGCAGCGCCAGTCGCAATTCGGCGCCGCGCCGGGCGGAATTCTCGACCAGCCTCTCGTGCTTCATCACTTCCAGCGTGGCGATGCCGGCGGCCATCGCCAGATCGTTCTTGCCGAAGGTCGAGCCATGCACCAGCGAGCGGTCCATGCGGTTGAAGATCTTGTCGAAGATGCTCTTGCGCGTCAGCAGCGCCCCGATCGGCACGTGGCCGCCGGACAACGCCTTGGCGAGCAGCACCATGTCGGGCTCGACATTCCAGTGCTCTATCGCCAGGAACTTGCCGGTCCGTCCGAGGCCGGTCTGGATCTCGTCGGCAATGAAAAGCGTGCCATATTTGCGGCACAGTGCGGCCGCGCCGGGCAGGAATTCATCGATGGGCATGTTGACGCCCTTGCCCTGGATCGGCTCGACGATAAAGGCGGCGACTTGCCTGGCGGACAGCGCCCGCTCCAGCGCATCGAGATCATTGAACGGGATCGACGAACAGCCTGGCAACAGCGGACCAAAGCCACCGCGGAAGTTCGCATCATCGGTCAGCGACAAGGCACCGTAGGACAACCCGTGGTAGGCATGGTCGCAATAGACAATCTCGTTTCGCCCGGTCGCGTTGCGGGCAAATTTCATGGCCGCTTCGACGGTCTCGGCGCCCGAATTGGCAAAGAACACCTTGTCCAGATATGGAACGTGCTCGAGCAGACGCTCGGCCAGAATACCGGCGAGAGTGGAGACGTCCATTTGCACCAGATTGGGCATGTCGGCGTCGAGCACGCTCTTCAGCGCATCGCGCAATACCGGGTGGTTGCGGCCTAGTGCAAAAACACCAAATCCGCTCAATAGATCAAGATAACGGTCACCATTGCGATCGAACAGGTACTGACCGGTTCCACGTTGAAAACCAACGTCATATCCAATGGTCTTGAGAACTCGAACGAGTTGTTCATTGAGATGGCGCGCATGCATCGAGCTACGCTGCGCCTCGCGCTGAACAAACATCTCGGAAACGTCTAGATTCGGATATAGCATGGGATACTTACGTCGGTTGGTAGCCGTTTCGTCAACTGGAAACCTTCAATGCGGCGATTTGACTTCACCGAAAACCACTAGTTAAGCATAGGTCTGAACATGTTGCAGTGCCCAAGCATTACCACGCGAAGCCTCCTGTATTGCGGAATTCTGATTTCAGCGGGATGGATTTCGGCGGGGCTTTCGCCCGTTCTTGCGGCGGATCCGACGGGCGACTGGCAAGTCGCCGATGCAGTAGCTAATATCCGCGTGGCAGAATGCAACGGCAACATGTGGGGCGCCGTGGTTTGGGAAAAAACCCCGGGCGGTCTCGACAAAAACAATCCCGACGCCACCAAGCGCAGCCGTCCTACGCTGGGAATGCCAATTCTGATCGGGATGAAGAAGGATTCCAAGACCGAAAAATGGGCCGGCGAGGTGTACAATGCCAAGGATGGCAAATTGTACAAGTCGACCATCGCGCTCGGCGACACGCCGGACGAACTTGAAATCCAGGGCTGTGTACTCGGTTTCCTGTGTGGCGGCGAAACCTGGACCCGCGTCGGTCCGCCGATTCCCTCCAGCCCGTCGAACATCCTCGCCAAGGGCGTGGTGCCGAAGGGCGCGCCAGGTGCCGCGCCCAAAATGATGACACCAGCCGCGGCCCCCGCCCCGACCACCGCGCCGAAGGCGCCCACGACCGCGGCGGCAGCGCCGAAGGCGGCTCCGGCCATGGCACCGAAGGCACCCGGCCAGAAGACCGCCACCGCCGCGATGCCCGGACAGCCCGCCGATACAATCGGTGACATCTGCCTGTTGCCGGAGATCGCGCGCGCGGCGCACTAAAGACCGCCGACGGAACGCGATAATCGTTGCCCGGATCCGCGGAGCGGCGTTTCGCGCCGCGGATCCGGGACGCAGGTGCCGGCTATTCGCCTGGTTCGCGCGGCTTGCCCATCAGCGCCGGCTGAAACAACAGTACCGCCGCCAGCGTCACCACGAAGGACAGCGCGAGCAACTTGCCCATGCTGGCGGTACCGGGGTGGTTGGACAGCCACAGGCTGCCGAACGCGGTCGCGGTGGTCAGCGCGCTGAAGAAGATCGCCCGGGTCAGCGCCGACTGCAACAGATTGGTATGGCCGGCACGCCACGCCGTCACATAATAGATCTTGAACGCCACGCCGACACCGAGCAGCAGCGGCAGCGCGATGATGTTGGCGAAGTTCAACGGCAGCCCGATCAGCACACAGATTTCCAGCGTCACCGTCCCCGCCACCAGCAGCGGGATGATGGTCAGCAGCACGTCGCTGACCCGGCGCAGCGCCAGCCACAACAGCAGCGAGATCGACAGCAGTGCCCAGATCCCGGCGTGAATGAAGGCGGTGACGATAGTATCGCCCGACTTCAGGATCGAGATCGGGCCGCCGACGGCGAGCGGCTCGGACTTCAGCACCGCGTCGGCGAATTTGCGCAGCGTGTCATTATCGTTTGGATCACCCTTGGGCAGCGCCTCGACACGGATCTGGCCACCCTTGGTCTTCCATGCATTGACCAGGTCGGCCGGCAGTGTATCGAGACTGACGGGAGCGGCCTGCATCAGGCCGCGCAACTGCGCCAGCGCGATTTGCAGCGGAACCACGAAGGTCGCCTGCACCTTGTCGCGCAGTGACTGGCTGGCCTCGGCCGTCTTGGCCAATGCATCGGCCAGACGTTTCGACGCCAGGGCGCCGGGACCGGTCTGGCTGCCAGCGATCTTGCGCAGGCTGGCCGCTGAATCCTTCAGCGAGGTGACGTTCTCGACATCGGTCGGCGGCTTGTCGACCGAATCCGGATTAAGCGCCGGCTCCAGAATCGCGGCGCCGTCCTTGATGAATTTGAGCTTGGCCGGCTGATCATCGGGCACGAAGCTGTCGAGCGACATGGTGCGGGCGACTTCCGGCACCCTGGCGAGCCGCGCTTCGACCTCGCGCGCGCCCGCCTCGTTCGGCGCCATGATGTTGACGGCGTTGGCGCCGGTATTCGGATCCTTGCGCAGATCGAGGAAGGTCGCGATCGACTCCACCTTCGGATTACGCAAATTGATCGGGTTGAAGTCGAATTTGAGGAAATACAGCAATGGCAGACCGGCGATGGTCAGCAGCAGCGTGCCGCCAATGATCCAGTAGCGCTGCTTCTCGAGGAAATGATCGAGCGGCGCCAGGAAGGCATAGCCCAGCGGCTCCTTCTCGCCGGCGGGATTCAGCAGATCGAGCAGCGCGGGAAGGATGGTGATGCTGGTGAAGAATGCGATCATCATGCCGGCACCGGCGATCTTGCCGAGTTCCGACACGCCCTTGTAGTCGGTGGGGAGGAACGACAAAAAGCCGGCGGCGGTCGCCATCGCCGCCAGCGACAGCGGGATCGCCGAATATTCGGCAGCCTTGATCAGCGAAGCCTGCAGATCGCCGCTCTTGTAGCGCTCGGAGCGATAGCGAACGCTGAACTGGATGCCGAAATCGACGCCAAGTCCCACGAACAGCACCGCGAAGGCAATCGACAGCAGGTTCAGCGACCCCACCATCATCAGGCCGACCGCGGTCGTAATCGCCAGACCGGCGAACAAAGTGATAAACACCGCGACGATGATTTTGACGGAATGCAGCGCCATCCACAGGATGAACAGCACAATCAGAATGGTACCGATACCGTTGACCACGGCGCCGTCCTGCACGGTGGCGAATTCCTCATTCGCGATTGGCACCGGTCCGGTCAGCCGAACATGGGCGCCATATTGACCAGCGAGATTGAGATCGACCGCGGCCTGGCGAATTGCGTCGGTGGCGGTCTTGCCCGGCTCCAGCGCCTTGAAATCGAGAATGGGCTTCACCTCGATGAAGCCGCGCCTATCGGTATCGCTGAGCGGCTGATCATTGACGAGACCGCGCCAGGAGAAACTTCCGGTTCCGGTCTTCAGGACATTTTCGATGGTCTCCGCGACCATGTTGAAGGTCCGCGCCGTGCTGTCGAGCGGCAACTGGCCGCGGCGTACACCGGTGAGACCGGTTTCGAGCGCGCCGGTCAGGCCGCGCAGGCTGGGATCGCCGGCGAGGATCTCGACCAATGGCGCGGCCGCCTGGAACTGGCCCGTCATCTGCCCGACCTGGGCGGTCGGCAGGAACAACAGGCCATTCTTCTCGAAGAATTCACCGGCGCCCAGGCGGCGGACCGAATCGAAATCCTTCTTGTCGGGAGCCAGCTTGGCTTCCAGCGCAGCGGTCGCCGCGCCGGCAAATTCCGGCGTCGGCGCTTCCACCACGACGAGGATCAAGCGCTCCTGGTCGAACGCCTTGTCGAAGGCAATATCGCGCTGGCGCCAGTCGAGATCCGGCGAAATCAGCTTGTTGATGTCGGTATTGATGCCGAAATTCCTGGCGGTGTAGTAACCGGCACCGACCGCGAGAAGCGTTCCGACCACCACCGTGAGGAACGCATACCGGGTGCAGGCTTTCACGATTGAAACGACAAGACTTGTCAGCACACTTTTTCTTTCTATTCAGGATGGTCTCGCGAAGAGTCCGCGACGCCCGCGCGGTTCGCAACCCGATTACTGCGTTCTAAAACAGGCGCACTTCACGGGCACGAGAAAATGGTATGAAGGCTGCTCATAAACATGCTGAGAGCCCCGTTTCGGCCCTGTTATAATTGCCCGCTCGGGCCGTAAAGTGACGAAGAGGTGAGGGTTCCGCGCCTTGCTTAGCCCATTTTGCATCGGCCGCAAAACTTACCACGCGGTCAAACCACCGCCTGTTGGCACCTTCCCGCACTTTAAAGCTTGCGTGATTTTTGTCACACCGCGCCCGTCAAATACCGCACCGGGGTGGATATGTCTCTGAAAATGGTACAGATTTAGGGAATAATCGAACTCGGTTATGGGCTTGGTGCAAGTGTTTGGTCAGCGTCCCCTCGAAGTGCTTCTGGCGCAACCACGCGGCTTCTGTGCCGGCGTGGTAAGGGCCATCGAAATTGTCGAGCGCGCGCTCGATAAATACGGCGCGCCGGTCTATGTGCGCCATGAGATTGTCCATAACAAATATGTCGTCGAGAGCCTGAAGGCCAAGGGCGCTGTTTTTGTCGAGGAACTGTCGGAAGTTCCCCCGCACGCCGTAACGGTGTTCAGCGCCCACGGGGTGGCCAAAAGCATCGAGGACGACGCCAAACGGCGCGGCCTGCCGGTCCTGGACGCCACCTGCCCGCTCGTTACCAAGGTGCACAACCAGGGCAAGCGCTACATGGCCCGCGGGCGCACGGTCATCCTGATCGGGCACGCCGGCCATCCCGAAGTGGTCGGAACCATGGGACAAGTTCCAGGGCCGGTTTATCTGGTGCAGAATCTGGCCGACATCGCGGCCCTGCCGATCCCAAACGACACGCCCGCAGCCTATATTACCCAGACAACTCTGAGCGTGGATGACACACGCGACATAATTGCGGCTCTGGAACAGCGATTTAGCGATATTCAGGGCCCGGAGACGCGGGATATCTGCTATGCGACACAAAACCGCCAATCTGCGGTAAGAGACCTCAGTAAGCGTGTGGATGTGATCCTGGTGGTCGGCGCGGCCAACAGCTCGAACTCCAACAGGTTGCGCGAGATTGGCACCGAGGTCGGTGTCGCCAGCTACCTGATCGCCGACGGCAGCGAGCTCAATCCGGAATGGTTGAAGGATGCCAGGGCGGTCGGAGTCACGGCTGGCGCATCGGCGCCGGAAGTGCTTGTTGATGACGTGATCGAGGCTTTGAGGCGGATCGGCCCCGTAACGGTGTCGGTATTGCCGGGACGCGAAGAGAATATTGAATTCAGGCTACCCGCCGAACTGACTGAACTGTCCGCGGTGTGATCCACCTTCTTGACGACGATACGCAGAAAGAACCTTGAAATGGTAATTCCGTTTTTTAAAGAAATAAAGATCGGCGGATATCTGATCAAGCAGAAGTTGCTTGGCCGGAAGCGTTATCCGTTGGTGCTCATGCTGGAGCCGCTGTTTCGCTGTAACCTGGCCTGCGTCGGTTGCGGCAAGATCGATTATCCCAATGCCATCCTGAACCGTCGCATGTCGGCGCAGGAGTGCTGGGACGCCGCCGAGGAGTGTGGCGCGCCGATGGTCGCGATTCCCGGCGGCGAGCCGCTGATCCACAAGGAGATCGGCGAGATCGTGCGCGGCCTGGTGGAACGCAAGAAGTTCGTCTCGCTCTGCACCAACGCGCTGCTGCTGGAGAAGAAGCTCGACCTGTTCACGCCGTCGCCCTACCTGTTTTTCTCGGTGCATCTCGATGGTCTGAAGGACCACCACGACAAGGCCGTGTCGCAAGAAGGCGTGTTCGACCGCGCCGTCTCCGCCATCAAGGCCGCCAAGGCCAAGGGCTTTGCCGTCAACGTCAATGCGACCATCTTCGACGGCCATGCCGCCGAGGACATCGCCAAATTCCTCGACTACACGGTCGAACTCGGCGTCGGAGTCTCGATGTCGCCCGGTTACGCCTATGAGCGCGCCCCCGATCAGGCGCACTTCCTCAATCGCACCAAGACCAAGAAACTGTTCCGCGACGTCTTTGCCCTCGGCAAGGGCAAGAAATGGAACATCATGCACTCCGGTCTGTTCCTCGACTTCCTCGCCGGCAACCAGGAATACGAGTGCAAGCCGTGGGGCATGCCCGCGCGCAACATCTTCGGCTGGCAGAAGCCGTGTTACCTGCTGGGTGAAGGCTACACCAAGACCTTCAAGGAATTGATGGACACCACCGACTGGGAAACCTACGGCACCGGCAAGTACGAAAAGTGCGCCGACTGCATGGCGCATTGCGGTTACGAACCAACCGCGGCGGACAACGCGATCAGCAACCCGCTGAAGGCGATGTGGGTAGCACTGCGCGGGGTGAAGACCTCGGGCCCGATGGCACCGGAGATCAACCTCGATCACCAGCGTCCGGCGCAGTACATCTTCTCGTCGGAAGTGCAGAAGCGCCTGTCGGACATCCGCAAGGAAGAGGCCGAAGCGGCCCAGGCCAAGATTGCGCAGAAGGCTTCGACCGCGGCGTAAGGCGAGTTGCATCTATTCGAAAAAGGGCGCGATGCGGATCGCGCCCTTTTGTTTTGTGTAGTTGTCTGTTTGTGTAGTTGTCATTCCGGGGCGGGATCGTCACGAGCCGCGAGCGAACCCGAAATCCCGAGGTGGTGCCCCGCTGAACATTCCGGAATTCCGGGTCTGCCCGCCAACCGGCATTCGCCGCCTGTCGGGCATCCTGGAGTGACCGATGTCACGCGTCCGCGGACACCAGGCTTGTCTGGCCGAGGAAAAAGCCGCGGCAGTCGCGCAGGCTGCGCAAAGCGCGGTTGAAGTCGCGGCCAGTGGAAACCAGCGCGCGGATCGTCGAGGGATTGCGGGCAATGCCGCGCAGCACCTTGCGCAGGTCGATATCGCCATTGGGCTTGATGGCGCTGGTCGCCAGTTCCGGCAGCGCCCGGCTGGCGGGGTCGGAGACCACACGCAGCGCGGCAAAGGGCAGCCCGGCCCGGGCGGCATAATCGGCGGCGATGTGGCTTTCCATGTCGACGGCGGCGGCCCCGGTCGCGGAACGCAAGGCGGCCTTGCCGGCCTGACCGGTCACGACTTTCTCGACGCCGACCAGACCGCCGCGAAACACCGTCTGGCGACCGATACCGGCACCGGCGATCAATTCGTCGCTGAGCGCGTCCGCCGCCAGCCAGCGGCATTCGCCGGCCATGACTTCGGTGGCCACTACGACAGCACCGGATTTTAGCTGGGGATCGAGGCCGCCGGCGACGCCAAAGCTAACGACGCCGCGGATGCTCAGGGGATCGAAGGTGGACAGCAGCGCCCGCAGCTGCGCGGGATCGCTGGAGCTGCAGATGACGGTCATTCCCGGTCCAGTGGCGATTCGTGCTTCCTGAACGAGTCCGGTCACAATCAACACCGGCCGCGGGTCCATCGAAGCGCCCACGGTCGCAATCCCAACAGCCCCCAAAATCACATTCCGACCCCTACCGTCTTGCTGTTCGTGCTCTTCAGATTGCGGAACCGGGCCAGCGCCCAAAGCGGAAAAAACTTCGCGTAGCCATGGTAACGCAAATAAAATACCCGGGGGAAGCCGGTGGCAGTGTATCGGGCCTCATCCCAGAACCCTTTTTCGCCTTGTGTGTCCATCAGGTACCGCATTCCGCGGGATACGGCCGGATTGTCGACCTCGCCGGCGGCCATTAACGCCAGCAAGGCCCATGCCGTCTGCGACGAGGTGCTCGGCGCCGGCTCGAACCCCTTGTAATCGAGTCGGTAGCTGACCGCATCCTCGCCCCAGCCGCCGTCGGTATTCTGCACCGATTCGAGCCAGGCCACCGCCTTGCGCATCATTGGCTCCTGATGATCGACGCTGGCGGCGTTGAGCCCGCACAGCACCGACCAGGTGCCATAGATATAATTGAGGCCCCAGCGACCGTACCACGAGCCGTCGGCCAACTGGGTACGGCGCAGGTAGTCGACGCCGTCGGCCATCGGTTTGCTGGTGTGGATGGTCTCGCCAAGCTGCGCCAGCATCGAGACACAGCGCGCCGTGACGTCCTCGGTCGGCGGGTCAAGCAACGCACCGTGATCCGAGAACGGAATATTGTTGAGATAGTATTCGAGGTTGTCGACGTCGAACGCGGCGAAGCCTCCGTCGCGGCTCTGCATGCCCTCGATCCATTCGCGGGCCCGCTCGATGGCGACGTCATATTCCTTGCCGCCGGTGTGGCGGCGGGCGCGGTCCATCGCCATCACCACCACCGCGGTATCGTCGAGATCGGGATAATGCGCGTTATTGTACTGGAACGCCCAGCCGCCCGGCCGCAGGTCCGGCCGCTTCACGGCCCAATCGCCCTTGACGTCGAGCACCTGCCGGCCGAGTAGCCAGTCCAGCCCCTGTTTGGCGGGAGCGAAGGCTTCCTCGCCGCCAGCCTCGATCATCGCATGCGCGGTCAGCGCGGTGTCCCATACCGGCGAGACGCAAGGCTGGCAGTAGGCCTCGACCTCGCCGATCACCAGCAGTCTTTCGATGCCGCGGCGGGTGATGGCACGCGGCGGATAATCGGCGGGAAAGCCGAGCACCTCGTACATCATCACGGTATTGGCCATCGGCGGGTAGATCGCACCGAGCCCGTCCTCGCCGTTCAGCCGCTCCTCGACGAAGGCCACCGCCTTGGCGATGGAGTGCGCGCGCAGCCGCTTCGGAAAATAGGGCTCGGTGGCGCGCAGCAGAATGTCGATGCCGGTGAAGAAGGCGAACAGCGCCCTGCCTTGATGCGGTGCGCGCGCGGTACGACCGATCGTGCGCGGATCCTGCAAGAACAGTTCGTCAATCCCGATGCCGCTCTTGTTCTGCGCGCGCGGCTTCAACGCCGTCAGCACCATCAGCGGCACGATGGTGGTGCGCGCCCAGTACGACATCTTGTTGAGATGGAACGGAAACCAGAGCGGCAGCAACATGATCTCGACCGGCAGCACCGGCACGCTGTTCCAGGTCAGCACGCCGAACAGCGACAGCATGAAGCGGGTAAAGACGTTGGCGTGGATGGCGCCGCCGCGCGAGCGGATAGCCTCGCGGGCGCGCACCATGTGCGGCGCGTCGATCGAAGCGCCCATCATCTTCAGCGCGAAATACGCCTTGATGCTGGCACTCATTTCAAACGGGCCGTCCTGCACCAGCGCCCAGCCGCCATGCGTCCCCTGGGTTCGCATCAGATAGGCGGTGATCTTGCTTTCGAGCACGCTGTCGACGGGCTCGCCGAGATAGTGCCGCAACAACAGATATTCCGACGGAATCGTGGCATCGGCCTCCAGCTCGAACACCCAGTGCCCGTCCGGCTGGCGGAATCCAAGCAGGCCCTGCTTGGCGTGGTCGATGCTGTTGTCCAGCGCCGCCTGTTCGATGGCGGGCTCGGGATGGGCCAGTGGCATTACATTCGACATGTTGATCTACTCGTCGTCTAGGTCGGCTAGCGTCGGGCGCTCACGCCGCCCGCATCGCCAGCACGAGATCCGCGGCGCGGTCGCCGGAGCGTACCGAACCCTCGATGGTGGCGGGCAGACCGGTATCGGTCCAGTCGCCGGCCAGGAACAGGTTCTTGAACTTCGTCACCGGGCCCGGACGCTGCGCGTTCTGCTCCGGTGTCGCCTCGAAGGTGGCGCGGCGCTCACGCACGATCTGCCACGGCGGCAGCTCGGCGGTGATGCCGGCGGTCTTGCAGATATCGTCCCAGATCTGCCGCGCCAGTTGTTCGCGCGGCACATCGATCAGGCGGTCGGCGCCTGATATGGTGATCGACAGCCGCTGCGGAAACGCGAACAGCCATTCGATCAGGCCGCCGACCACGCCGGTGAGGTCCGGCAGACCGGCCGGCGGGTCGAAACGGAAATGCGCATTGACGATGGCGCGGAATTTGGTCGGCACTTTCAGGCCGGGCAGCATCGCCGCCGCCGCCCGCGGCGGCACCGCCATCACCACGACGTCGTCCGCGCCGAGCGCGATCGCATCCTCGGCACCGAAATGCAGGGTACCGACGCGATCGCCAGTCATAGTGTAGCTGCGCAATTCATGACCGAAATGAATACCGGCGCCCTTGCCGCGCAAGAGTTCGATCGCGGGTTCGACCAACACGGCGCTGAGGCCGTCGCGGGCGATCAGAGGCCGGCAGGCTTGGCCGCCGGCGAGCAGCGTTTCGCGCACGATGGCGCCGGCCAGACCGGCGGAGCCTTCCGGCGGATCAACATTCAGCGCGGCGAGTAGCAGCGGCTGCACCAGCCGGTCATACAGCACGCCCTTGCAGGGAATGGCGTCTCCGATCAGGCGGCTGGTCGACGACCAGATCAAGGGCGCGAGCGCAAGATAGTCGCGGATCCGGGTGTCCGGCACGCGGCGCGTCTTGTCGAACAGCCAGGTCGGGATCCGGCCATTGCCGAGATCGAGCTGCCAGCGCTTGCCGGTCTTGATATCGACGAACGGAAACTGCGCACGCGCGGGCCCCACCAAGCCCGCCTCCGTGCCGATCGACTTCGCATAGGCAATGGCGTGGCGATTGCCCGACAGCAGCAGATGGTTGCCATTGTCGATGACAAGCTGGGTCTGCGCGTCGAAATAGGACCGGCACCGGCCGCCGGCCTGCTGCGTGGCTTCGTGGAGTTGGATCTGGAAACCGGCATTGGCGAGCCGTACCGCGGCGGCCAGCCCGGAAATTCCGGCCCCGATAATGTGAGCTGTCTTCACCATCAGATAATCGCGTATTGCAGCAGGATCGCCATCTTCGACACCTTGCCGAGGCGAACCGGATCGCGCGGCAGCGCGAAGCCCCGCGCCACCAGCAATTCCAGAATGGCGCGATAATATTTCGACATGATGCGCGGCGCACGCACATTGCGACGCTTGTTGCGTGCCATGATCTCGTCGGACTTCTGGAAGTGCATCCGCGCCTGGGCCACCAGCGGCGCGCAGACCTTTGGCAGCGCGGGCTCCTCGATCACGACATTCGGATCGCTTGAGGTGATGCCGGCGTGAAACAGGCCCTCGCGCGGCAGGTACAGACGACCGATACCGGCGTCCTCGTCGATGTCGCGCAGGATGTTGGTCAATTGCAACGCGCGGCCGAGATGATGCGCCAGCAGGATGCCGTCGTCATCCGGCAGGCCGAACACCTTGACCGACAGCCGGCCGACGGCGCTGGCGACCCGGTCGCAGTACAGATCCAGCGTCGCGGCGTCGGGCGCGCGGATATCGGCCGGCACATCCATTTCCATGCCGTCGATCACGGCCAGAAAGTCCTCGCGGCGCATGCCGAATTGCGCGATCGGTCCCGCATAGTCGCGCACCCGCGCGGGCGGATGGCCGGCATAGAGCGCGTCGATATCCTCGCGCCACCGCTGCAGAGCCTCCAGCCTGACGTCGCGCGGGCCGTCGGAATCGGCGATGTCATCGACCTGGCGGCAGAAGCTGTAGATCTGGAACATGGCATCGCGCTGCGCGCGCGGCAGAATCCGCATCGCCGTGTAGAACGAGCTCCCCACCGCGATGCCCTGGGCCTCGTCGCGGGACGCGCTGTCGTGCGGTTGTATATTCATGGGCTGGTTCATGCGCCGGGAGTCGAGCGGGACAAAGGCGCACCGCCGGTGGCGCGGCGCCACAGGCCGCCGGCCAGGCCGGTCAGGCTGTAGCCGACCAGTTCGAGCTTCGACAAATGGACGCGCTGACCAAGTGGATCGCGAACCTTGAGCAACGCCAATATCCGCCGCGCAAAAGTGTGGATCACGGAAATTTCGCAACCCAGCCGGGCGTCGGCGACATGAACAGCGAGCAGGTCGCTCTGATTCAGCAATGTCTCGGTCCTGGCGGCAAGATCGTGAATGCAGGACAGCAGCGCCGGTGAGGCCTTCGCGGCCTTGAGATCGGCCTGGGTCGCGCCATGGCGCGCCAACGTATCGTCGGGAATATAGACGCGATCGAGATCGCGAAAATCGTCACCGCAATCCTGCAGGTGGTTGTTGATCTGCAACGCCGCGCACAGCGCATCGGAAGCCGGCCAGGTATCTTTGCTCTCGCCATGGACGTCGAGCATGAAGCGGCCGACCGGCATCGCCGAATAGGAACAATAATGGATCAGCTCATCCCAATTGGCATAGCGGCGGTGATTGACGTCCATCCGGAAGGCGGTGAGCACGTCCTGGGCGTGACGCGGCGGCATGGCTCGCTCGGCCAGCGCCAGGCGCAGCGCTACGGCTTCGGGCTGGCTGTCGCCCTGCCCCACCAGGTCAGCCTCGAGTTCGTCAAGCAACGCCAGCTTGGCGGAATCTTCCAGCAGCGCGTGATCGGCAATGTCGTCGGCGGTGCGGACGAAATTGTAGAAGGCCAGGATCAACGCCCGGTGCCGTGGATGAATCACCCACGACGCCACGGGAAAGTTCTCGTCCTTGTGGGTTTTACCCGATCGAAGGTCGCTCGCAGGGATCATCAACAACTGGCTACGTTACAGGAAAACTGGATTGCCCGCATTCCGCGCTGCCAGGATACCGGCAGGCGGGGTCGGTCGCGAGCCCCCATATAGGGCAAAATGGTCCGCTAAACCAATGCCAATATGCCGCTTTTAAAAACCAGCCCGGCGCCTGTCCGGAGCCGTCAGGCCTCGGGCGGCCCGTCGGCAATGCCGCGGGCGGGCCTTACTGACCGTGGCTGACCAGCACAGCATTGCAGGGCTTCGACAATTGGGGGCGATTCTGCTGCAGGCAGGACAGGATCACCAGATCGCCCTGGTCCATCAGGGTCCGGCAGAACTTCTGAACGTCGCGGGTGCAGGCCTTCTGCTCCGCATCGGTGCCACCGCGCTGCTGAGCCAGGGCGCCGGTCGAGGCAGAAACAGAGAGCACGGACAGTACCAAGAAAATTTTACGCATTGTCTTCCTTCGGTGGTGTGGCGGAGTTCAGCCCGCATCAGGGATAACATAAACGGAAACGTTCGCATCGCCGGTCGGACCTTATCTTCAGGCACTTACACCGATTCACATCGATGGATGCAGCGAAGACACAGGGTAAGTCCGGAGCAGAAGCACTGAGAAATACGGCCAAAATGGCGCCGCGCCGGAAATCCGGCATTAACCTGACATCATTGAGGCGGAGCGGTGTTCAGACCGCGATAGCCCGAAATCCGCCCCCCCCATCAAGGAACTTTATCTTTTGATTCGGTATTTAAATACTTTGTGATTGTCCCATTCCAAATTCCGGTTGAACCTAAAACATCGTGATCACACTTAACTGCGAATTGCCGCGGCGTACCGAGATGGGCGCATTTGGATGGGAACGCGAAGATGAAACGCTTTAATCGCAGCATCACTTTCGGAACGCTGAGGGCAGCCGGCGTGATTGCCGCGCTGCTGTTGTCGGGATCAGCCGGTTATGCCCAGTCCGGCCCATTCGCGGGATTCGACGGCTCCTGGAATGGCGCGGGGACGGTCACCCTGTCGGACGGCTCCTCGGAGCGGATTCGCTGCCGCGCTACCTACAAGGTCGACAGCGGCAACGCCCTGGCCCAGACGCTGCGCTGTGCCAGCGACAGCTACAAATTCGACCTGTCGAGCAACGTCACCAGCCAGGGCAACAACGTCTCCGGCAGCTGGAGCGAAGCCAGCCGCGGCATTTACGGCAACCTCAACGGCCGCGCTGGCGGCGGCCAGATCGACGTCTTCGTCGAGGCTGCCGGCTTTGCCGCCAACATCACTTTGACTACCCGCGGCAACAAGCAGTCAGTGTCGATCAATTCCAAGGGCGAAATCCGCGGCGTACAGATCAGCATGGTCAAGGGCTGAGGCTGAGCAACACCGCTGTCATTCCGGGGTGCGAGCAGCTTGCTGCGAGCGAACCCGGAATCCCGAGATGGGACGATGAACACTTCGGGATTCCGGATTCGCTCAGGCGCCGCCCTCACGCCCTGGAATGGCGATGTGACCCGCCCTACTCCGCGGGCTTGACCAGCACCGAAGTCCCGGAGATCTTCTGCTGCAGATTGATCAGCCACATCGCGGTCGGGCGCAGGATGAACAGGTCGGCGACCAGCGCCGCCACCATCGCAAAGGCGCTGAGCCAGCCGAACAGCCGCAGCGACGGCAGGTCCGAAAACACCGTCACGACCAGTCCGCAGGCCAGCACCACCGTGGTCAGGATCAGTGCCGGGCCGACCAGCACCGTGGCACGCTCCACCGCCACCGCGGGATCGGTGCCCGGCGTGTCTTCCAGCCGCAGGCGATTGAGGAAGTGGATGGTGGCGGAAAGGCCGAGGCCGAACGACACCGTCAGCGCGACCACGCTGGCGAATTGCAGCCCCTCGCCCAGCAGCCACAGCACGGTGCCGGACAGCACCACCGGAAAGATGCCCGGCAGGATGCAGGCGAGCATCACCACCCAGGAGCGAAATGCCAGGCCGATGAAGATCGCCACCAGCCCGAACTCGATGGTCAGGCCATGGTTGAGCTTCTCGATCATGCCGGCCGAATTTCGCGCGGCGATGGCGGAAAGACCAGTCACCGCGATCTCGTAGCCGGGGTGCTTGGTGCGGATTTCATTGAGCAGGCCGTCGAGCTTGTCGACCACCGGCAGGATGGCGCTGGAATCCAGATCCGGCACGCGGCCCGACACCACCACCGCCATCTGGTCGGCGGAGATGAAGCGGCGCACCAGATGCTCGGGAATGACGCTGACATATTCCTTCAGCGTCGAGACATCATTGCTGCCGGCCTTCTCGGCCAGCCAGCGCCGCAGCGTCTCGATCGACCACACATTGCCGACACCGGCCGACTTCTCGACCAGCGAATGCACGTCGGCGATGGTCGCCAGCGTTTCCGGCGAATACAGATCCTGGCCCTTGGGGAATTCGATCAGCACATCGATCGGATTGGCGCCGGTCAGCTTGGCGTCGAGCCGGCCGGAGGCAGCCACCGCCTGCTCCTTGTCCGGCACCTGGTCGGCGAGCCGGTAGCGCGGCTCCAGATTGGCATAGACGACAGCCAGGCCGCCGACGACCACCAGTGAAATCAGGCTGAACAGGCCGGGGCGGCCGACCATGCGGACCGCTATCCAGTAGCAGAAATTGCGCAACGCGGTGACGCCGGAATCGGCCTTCTGGAATTTGGCCGCGAACTGCTTTTCGTTGCGCACCAGCAGCACGCCGAACACCGGCACCAAGGAGAGCACCGCGACCAGCGCGATCACGGTGGCCGCGAGGCCCGCCTCGCCGAAGGCGCGGATCAGGTCGGAGTCGGAGAACTGCAGCGCCAGGAACGAGATGCCGGCGGTGGCGTGGGTCAGCACGCAGGCCGGGCCGACCACCAGCACGGCGTTCTTGAACGCCGAATACTTGTCCTCGCCGGCGATCAGCCGGTCGCGCGCCGCGAAGGTCAGCTGCATCGAATCCGAGAAGCTGATCACCATGATCAGCGGTGTCATCACGTTAAGGAACATGTTGAGGCTGAAGCCGGCCCAGCCGAGCGCGCCCAAGGCCAGCAGGATCGCCAGCAGCGGCGGAAACGCCGCCACGATCATGAAGGATATCTTTCGGAAGAAGATGATGGCGATCAGGCAGCCGGCGAGAATGCCGGCGACGTTGTAGATCAGCCCGTCGCGCTCGACCGCGTTGCGGATCTCGAGCTGCATCACCGGCACGCCGGAGAGCTGTTTCGTCAAATTGGAATCGGCGAGATCGTCGCTCATGATCTTGCGGATGTCGGCCACGGCCTTGCTCAGCTTGTCGTTGCTGACCACGGCGGGATCCAGCGACAGAACCACCAGCGCCAGCGTGCCGTCGTCGGACAACAGCTTGCCGCGGATGATCTCATTGGCCTTCACGGTCTGGATGAAGCTGTCATAGGCCGCGCCCTCGGGAAGCTCGGACGGAAACAAGGCCGCCGGCAACTTGCCGGGGGCCGGTGCCTGGCGCGCCGAGAACAGCGAGATCAGCCCGCGGACGCCGTCGACCAGTTGCAGGTCGGTGACGAGGTCGCGAACCTTTTCCAGATTCTCCCGCGCCAGCAGCGTCTTGCCTTCGACCACGACCAATACGTCGAACTCGCTCGAGGGGAAGCGCTTCGTCACTTCCTCGTACTGGCGATATTCCTTGGAATTGGAGCGGAACAGCTGGCTCAGCGAATCGTCGATCTTGATGCGCTGGATACCGAAGATGGCGCCGACCACCAGCGCCAGCAGGATCAGGCAGGACAGTACGGGAGCCTTCACCGCGATCAGGCCGAGCCGCTCCAGACCAAACGCGATGCTGACAGGCCGCTTCCCCAATTTGCTGAGGTCGGCAGGGGCGTTCTTGTCGTGCATCAACTGTCCAGTCCTGTCGAAGGCGTCGCTGCGAGCTGCGGGGGCATCGCACGGCTGGAATCGGCCGGACCGAACAGCACTAGCCCTTGAAAACACGCAGTAAATTTGCCGCGCAGATCTAGCAGGTCTGTATGACACCTCGCAAGGCGATGGTCCGCGACGCCGGACGTTTCATGCCACAAATGCGGCAAAAAATGCGGCGTTCATTGCCGGCGCGTCACTTCTTTCGCGGGCAGCATCGTGCTCTCGTCCTTCAGCGCCACGCCGCTGACCCCGCGCGCCAATCCCTGTCGCGCCAGCCAGGCGATCTTCACCGCCGCCTCATCATAGCTGAGGCCAGCGGTCTGGATATTGGAGACACAGTTCCGTTCGGCGTCGGTCAGGCCGGGTTTTGGCGCAAAGGTGAGATAGGCGCCCAGGCTGTGCGGTGCCGACAGCCCGGGCCGCTCGCCGATCAACATTATCCCGATGCGGGCCTTCAGCAGCGCACCGATCTCGTCGCCCAGCGCCACCCGCGCGCCCGTGGCAATCACCGCGGGACCGACGACAAGGCCTGGCAGCTTCGGCAGCAGTACCTCCACCAGGCTCACGGCATGGGCGTCGACGGCGGCGGGCGACAGGCCGTCCCCGATGATGATGATGACGTCGCAGGCCATAGCGGCACGCGCCATCAGCCTTGCCCGCGATTCGGGGTCAAGTTTGCGGCCGAGATCAGGGCGCTTCAGATAGTCCGCGCGGGCCGGCGCCTGGCTCGAAACGGTCACGGTTTCGAGCCCGAGAGCTGCAAGTCCGCCTGCGATCGATTCGACCTCGAACGGCGCATGCACGGCGTCCCGCGCCCGGGCGTGGTCGAGCGTGAAATCGAGCAGCACCCGCGTCGGCAGGCTGGCGCCGGACCGGCCCAGGCCGACGCGCGCGGGTGTCAGCGCGCGTAACTCGCCGATCGATCGTCGCGGCGCCGTCATGTTGGCCTGATCAGTCATGACGGCGCTTGCCCATTATTCCGCCGGGACCGCGTCCGGCAACTTCATCGAGTAGTAGGATGCGCTGGTGGTGCCCTGCGAGGCGTCGCGCGAAAACATGATCAGATGCTGGGCGACCATGGTCGACGAGATCAGATATTCGATCTCGCCGCGCATCAGCCGCTTCAGCGCGAATTTCCAGAACACCGCCTTGTAGTCGCCGAGCACGCCGATCTGCCAGAAGATGTTGCGCAGCATGATCAGGCCGAGCCGGATATTATGCCAGGAGGTCTGCTGCCTGGTGCGCGGATGGATGCGGTTGGGATAGGTCTTGGTGATCTGGTATTCATAGCGGTCGAAAAGCTTCTGCGGCTGATAGGCCGCGCCCATACAGGCCCGCCAGGAGCTGACAACATCTTCGTACGGCAACAGGAAGTCGACGTTGGAATCGCGGCCTTCGTCCTCGTTCAGACGGTCAGCCTTCTTGAGCCGGTCCCACAGCGGCGTTTGCGGCAGCGCCTGCAGCAGGTTGATGGTCAAAAGCGGGATCTTCGACGCATCGACGAAGTCGAGCAGCGCCTGCCCGGTCTCCGGCCGGTCGGTGTCAAGGCCGAGAATGATGCCGGACACCACTTCCATGCCGAAGCTGTTCAGTACCTCGATGGATTCCATGATCGGCAGGACCATGTTGTGGTCCTTCTTCATCGCCTTCAGCGCTACCGGATCGGGCGTCTCGATGCCGCAGAAGATGGTGCCGAACAGCGCATCGCGCATCAGACCCAGGATTTCCGGACGCTTGGCGATGTTCAGCGTGGCCTCGCAGGACAGCCGCAGCACATAGCCAGTCTTCTTCTGCCATTCCACCAGATGCGGCAGCAGATCGAGCGCCGCCTTGCGGTTGCCGATGAAATTGTCATCGACGAAATAGACCGACCCCATGATGCCGCATTCCAGCAGCTTGTCGAGCTCCGCGGTGATCTGTTCCGGCGATTTCAGCCGCGGATTGCGGCCATACAGGCCGGGAATGTCGCAGAATTCGCATTGATACGGGCAACCCGAGGAATACTGGATGCTGCCGAGAAAATAGCGCGGGATATCAGCCAGCTCATAGGCAGGAATCGGGAACTTGGTCATGTCGAGACGGTCAGTGGTCTTCAGCACCACCTGTCGGTCCGGACGCCTGGTATCCGCGGCGAGAATATCGATCAACTGATCGGTGGCATCGCCGAGCTCGCCACAATGCAGATAATCGAACGCCGGATAATATTCCGGACAGGAGCTGACCGACGGTCCGCCGATCGCCACCGCCAGATCATAACCATGGGCACGGTGGCAGATCTCGTTCATCTGCGAACGCTGGATATGCATGCCGCTGACAAACACCGCTTCGGCCCACAGGAAATCGACCGCGGTGGCCGGGCGGATGTTCTCGTCGATGAAGCGAACCTCCCAGTTCTCGGGCATGTAGGCCGCGATCAGCAGCAGTCCCTGCGGCGGCATGAAGGCCTGGACGCCGTCGGTGAGAGGATAAGAGTATTCGAACGTGCCGAATGACGACGTGTATCGCGGAAACACGCACAGGATGCGCCGTGCCGTTGGCCTGACGTCAGCTCTCATCAATTGTCCTCTGTGGAGTCACCAGCAAACCCTGCATGGATGAAGTCTGGCGCACGGCCTAACGTCTTAGTGATAAAACGGTTCCACGCCGTTACATGATGCCACGATCTAACCATGCCGGCCAATGCTGGGCTACAATTTCTTCAACAATGTGGCACGGGTTGACGATCACGTGAGCGATGCGCGAATGGCATGTCGAACGTCATGACAGGAAGCGTCACGGCAGGTGACGACCGCATGACATCAGGCAATCAACCGCGCCGCCATCTCGGGCAGCAGGCCATCAGGGCCCTTGAGCCGGAAATCGGCGTCCGCGAGACCCGAGCCTGCCAGCCAGTCGTCGAATTCCGGCGCCCGCCGCAACCCGAACAGGTCGCGGACATAGAGCGCATCGTGGAACGAGGTCGACTGATAATTAAGCATCACATCATCGGCGCCGGGCACGCCCATGATGAAGGTGACGCCCGCCGCCGCCAGCAGCGTCAGCAGATTGTCCATGTCGTCCTGATCAGCCTCGGCATGATTGGTGTAACAGACATCAACGCCAAGCGGCAGGCCGAGCAGCTTGCCGCAGAAATGATCCTCCAGCCCGGCACGAATGATCTCCTTGCCATCATATAGATATTCCGGACCGATGAATCCGACCACGCTGTTGACCAGCAGCGGCGAAAACGCCCGCGCCACGCCATAGGCCCGGGCCTCCAGCGTCTGCTGATCGACGCCGTGATGGGCATTGGCCGACAGTGCCGAGCCCTGCCCGGTCTCGAAATACATCACATTATTGCCGACCGTGCCGCGCTTGAGCGACTGCCCGGCCTCATAGGCTTCCTCCAGAATCACCAGGTCGATGCCAAAGCTACGGTTGGCGGCTTCGGTGCCGGCGATCGACTGGAACACCAGATCGACCGGAACGCCCTGGTTCATCAAATCGAGCGTCGTGGTGACATGGGTCAGCACGCAGCTCTGGGTCGGAATCCGCAGCCGGGCGATGACGTCGTCGAGCATCCGGACCAGATCGCCCAGCACCGCGGGATCGTCGCTGGCCGGATTGATGCCGATGCAGGCGTCACCGGAGCCAAGGATCAGGCCGTCGAGGACCGAGGCGGTGATGCCTCTGATATCGTCGAACGGATGATTGGGCTGCAGCCGCGTACTCATGCGGCCGCGCTGGCCGATGGTGTTGCGGAAGCGGGTGATGATTTCGCACTTCTTCGCCACCAGGATCAGGTCCTGGTTACGCATCAGCTTGCTGACCGCCGCGGCCATTTCAGGGGTAACGCCCGGGGCCAGTCTGGTGAGGCTCTCCGGCGTGGCCGCGTCCGACAACAGCCAGTCGCGAAAGTCACCGACGGTGAGCGACGACACCGCGGCGAAAGCGCGCATATCGTGGCTGTCGATGATCAGGCGGGTGACCTCGTCATCCTCGTAGGGCACCACGGTCTCGATCAGGAACTGTCGCAGCGGCACGTTGGCCAGCGCCATCCGTGCCGCGATCATCTGCTCGGCTGTGTCGGCGGCAATGCCGGCCAGCCGGTCACCCGACCGCGGCGGCGTCGCCTTGGCCATCAGGTCACGCAGACCCTCGAACATGAATGAATGCGCGCCGACGACGTGGCGATAGATCATGGCAGCCCCTCGGCCGCCGGACCTGAGGAAATTCAAGCGCGGCGGCCGCGTGACAGGCTACCATCGAAACAGAGATTACGCAGCCTTGACGGTGGCGAGGAATTTATCGACCTCACCGCGCAATTGCACCGACTGCCGCGACAGTTCCGAAGCCGACGCCAGCACCTGGGCCGCCGCGGCGCCGGTTTCGTTGGCGGCAGATGTAATGCCGGAGATATTGGCCGAGACCTCGCCGGTTCCCCGCGCGGCTTCCTGGACGCTGCGGGAAATCTCGTTGGTCGCCGCCCCCTGCTCCTCGACCGCGGCGGAAATCGCCGTCGAAATTTCGTTGAGCGAGTTGATGACCTTGGTAATGGTGCCGATCGCCGCCACCGATTCGGCGGTCGAACTCTGGATGTCGCCGATCTGCTCGGCGATCTCAGCGGTCGCCTTGGCGGTCTGCTCGGCCAGCGATTTGACCTCCTGCGCCACCACCGCGAAGCCGCAGCCGGCCTCGCCGGCACGTGCCGCCTCGATGGTCGCATTGAGCGCCAGCAGATTGGTCTGCGCGGCGATGTTATTGATCAGTTCAACCACCATGCCGATCTTCTGCGCGCCTTCGGCCAGACGATTCATCTTGACCGCGGTCTCGTCGGCGTCGCGCACGGCGGTGCCGGCAATCCGCGCCGATTCATTGACCTGGCGGGAAATCTCGCTGATCGAACTGGTGAGTTGTTCGGTGGCTACAGCCACCGCCTGCACGCCGGAGGTCGCGCTTTGCGAAGCCGAATCGACGATCCTCGACTGCGAGGAAGCGGTTGACGCGGATGATGTCATGCGCTGCGCCGCGATCTGGAGTTCGCTGGACGCGGTGGCGACAATGCTGACCACGCCGCCGACCGTCTTTTCGAAATCCGCCGCCAGCCGGTCCAGCATGACGCGGCGGTCACGACGACCTTCCTCGATATAGACCGAGATTGCCAGATCCATGTCGAGCATCGCCGCCTTGATAATGGCGGTCTGCAACGCGGCGCGCTTGGTCTTGGCGCTGAAGTCGAACCGGCCAAACGGCATGCACTGCGCGATCGCGTCCACCACTCCAGTGACCAGCGCGTTGTAGCCGCCGATGTACCAGCGTGGCTCAAGTCCGAGCTTGTTATGAACCTGCCCGATCTTGTTGACCGAGGCCTGATAGGTCTGGTCGAAACGTCCGTCGAGGATCACCGTCCAATGCTGGATCTGCATCTTCTTGGCGTGCGTCATCTGGTCGCGACTCTTGAAAAACGCGTTGGTTTCCGAAAATCGGGAGATGTGATCGTAGAACCGATCCATGACAAGCGGCAGTTCGCCCAGCACAAAGGCTTTTCCGGCACGCAAGCTCGCGACGGTTTCATCGTCGATCAGATTGAATTTCAGGCGCTCGGAAATTATGTTATCGCCGCTCATCGCAAGGCTCCGCTGCAATCTGTTGGCTGGAGATACACAGCGACGGAGGCCGCTCTGTCCGGAACAGCCCCCTTTTGCGCGGGCTGCCAAACGCACATCGACCAAGGCGAAACCAAACCGCCCGAGACAAATGTTAGTAACCGAACATAGCCTGACGTGGTTAATTTGTAGTTGTATATTTGTCCCGCAAATTTACGGAAACCACGCATCTGGGTACCACGCGATGCGTAGTTTTAGACCCGGTTACCGGCGGCGAAACCCGACGACCACGCCCACTGGAAATTGAAGCCGCCGAGATGGCCGGTGACGTCGACGACTTCGCCGATGAAATAAAGCCCCGGCACCGATATCGATTCGAACGTCTTCGACGACAGTTCAGTGGTATCAACACCGCCCAGTGTTACTTCCGCCGTGCGATAGCCTTCGGTGCCATTCGGCCGCACCCGCCATTCCTTCACGGCGGCCACCGCGGTCGCGAGCACCTTGTCGGAAAAATCCGCCAGCCGCTGCGGACCAGCGACGCGGTCGGCGGCCATGTGGGCAAGTCGCTTCGGCAGTAATTCGGTCAGCACGGTCGCCAGTTCCTGGCGCGGCCGCTCGCGGCGCGCCTGCTTCAGCCCGGCCAGCACATCGACCTCCGGGGCCATGTCGATAACGACATCCTGGCCGTCGCGCCAATAGGACGAGATCTGCAGCACCGCGGGCCCGCTCAGGCCGCGATGGGTGAACAGCAGCGCTTCCTCAAACCGGGTCTTGCCAACACTGACCGCGACATCGACGGCGAGGCCGGCGAGATCCTTGAACTGGGCCAGCATGCCGACGTCGAAAGTCAGCGGCACCAGCCCCGCGCGCGGCGGTACCATCTTCAGACCGAACTGCTGCGCGGTCTTGTAGCCAAAGGCGCTGGCGCCCATTTTCGGAATCGACGGACCACCGGTGGCGACCACCAGCGACTGGCTGCGATATTCGCCCTGATCGGTGGCGATGATAAAGCCGGACTCGTTCCTGGACACGTTCAGGATGGTCACGCCAAGCCGCATCTGCGCGTCGCCCTTGCGGGTCTCCGCCAGCAACATGTCGATGATCTGCTGCGCCGAACCATCGCAGAACAATTGTCCACGGCTCTTCTCGTGCCAGTCGATGCGATATCTATCGACCAGCGCGATGAAATCCTGCTGCGTAAAACTCTTCAGCGCCGATTTGCAGAATTGCGGATTTTCCGACAGGAAATTGGCCGGCGTGGTGTGCAAATTGGTAAAATTACAGCGCCCGCCGCCAGAAATGCGGATCTTTTCGCCGGGCGCCCGCGCCTGCTCGAGGAGCAGGACCGAGCGACCGCGCTGCCCGGCGACGCCGGCGCACATCCGCCCGGCGGCGCCGGCCCCCAGGATGATGACGTCGTAATTGTTGTGAGGACGGCTCATTCGACCAGCAATACGTCAACGGCGACAGCCAGCTTCTGCTTGCGGGAACCGACGATCACGCCGTCCACCGGCGAGACATCGGAAAAATCACGGCCGACGGCGAGGATGATATGGTCGTTCTCCACGAGAATGTCGTTGGTGGGATCAAAGCCGATCCAGCCCAGTCGCTTGCCGCACCAGACGGAAGCCCAGGCATGGGTGGCATCGGCGCCCTGCAGCCGGACCTTGCCGGGCGGCGGGATGGTGCGCAGATAGCCACTTACATAGGCCGCCGGCAAGCCCAGTCCGCGCATCCCGGCGATCATGATATGGGCAAAATCCTGACAGACGCCATGGCGCTTTTCCAGCACCTCCTGCAGCGGCGTCGAGATCACCGTCGCTTTCGGGTCATATTTGAACTCGGTGCGAATGCGATGCATCAGATCGACGGCGCCGGCAAGGATGCCGCGTCCATCTGGAAAACTGATCGCGGCATAGGCCGTGACATCGTCGAGGATCGGCACCAGCGGGCTGGCGAACACATAGCCGATCGGCGAAGCCGCGCTGAGGTCGCTGGAGTCAAACGACGCGTCGCGCAGGGTTTGCCAGGGCGGACTGTCGTCGCCGCGCCCCGGCGTCGAGCGCTCGACATAGACGCGCGAACGACTGTCGATGCGCAGCACGCGGTGTGGATTTTCGATCAGCACGGTTTCGGTGCGCGTGCCGAAGAAGTCGGTTCGCATGGTCCGCGATGCCGGCGCCGGCTTGATGTCCACGCTGTGCGAGACCAGTTGCTGACCGGCGCTGTTGATTGGCTCCAGCCGCAGCGAGCAGCGCGCGAAGCTGACCTGGCTTTCATAATTATACGTCGTGACATGGCGGATATCGTAGATCACGCTAGCCCCGTCAGTTTTTCCGGTCGCGTCGCGCTGCTGCCATGCGGAAAATAATGCGAGCCGATCGCGCTCGACAGCCCGAGCAGATCCTGTTCCAGCGCGAATAGCGACTTGGTATGCAATCCGGAGGCCTCGCCGGTGATAAGCTGCGACTGCAGCGCGACCGCGAGACGCTGCGGCTGCTCCATCAAGCCGTTCTCCTTCAGCGCCGGCAGGTTGGCAATATGGTCGTTGAGGGCCGACACCTGGAATGCCACCGAGCGCGGATTATAGGGGTCGAGCACCACCAGATCGCGCACCGGCGCCAGCAACGGGCCGACCAGATAACGCGAGCGATAGGTGATCTGGCAATCCACCAGCGTCAACAGGATGTCGAGATCGTCACTGCTGGCCTCGTCATAGGCGAACTGCCGGGCGAAGCGCGTGATGTTGATGGCACGCTCGGCGCGGCGGCCCATTTCGAGGAAGCGCCAGCCGGCGGCGCGATTCATGTTTTCCTGCGCCAGCCCGGCGAAACTCGCCAGTTCCCGCAGCGTCAGTTCGGCGGCGCTGACCACATCATCATCATCCTCGACTTCGTGGCTTAGCCGCTCGGTCATTTCGACGATCACCTGCCAGGCATCCGGCGACAGCCTTTCGCGCAGCGACGTCGCCGTGCGCTGCGCGGCGCGCACCAGTGACAGCGCCGAACCAAACCGGTCCTCGCCTTGCAGCGCTTGCGCGGCGATCCTGGCCGGCTGCGCACGCGCGGTCAGCGAGGTCGCGCCCCAGGTGATCAGCAGGCGCTGGATGCGCTCGACAGATTGCTGCGCGGTAGTGCCGGCCTTGGCCGGATCGCGCTGTGGCACGCTCAGGGCGCGCACGAGGCGCAACGTCGACTCCGCGCGCTCAAGGTAGCGCCCGAGCCAGAACAGATTGTCGGCGGCGCGGCTGGGCACCCAGCCGGCAATGCGGCGAATACGGACGGTTTCGACCGCCGGCAGCAGCGTCGACGCCACCACCGCTTTGTCGGCGACAACCCAGACATCGGCCGCGCGCGCGCCGGCGCCCATCGACACCGCGCGGGCATCGGGCTTATCGGCGATCCGGCAAAAGCCACCGGGCATGATGGTCCAGCCATTGGGCGTTTGCGCGGCGAACACGCGCAGCACAAAGGGCCGCGGTGCGAGGCGACCATTGTCCCATACCGGCGTGGTCGACAGCTTGACCTGCTCCTGGCCGACATAATCGATGCCGCGGTTGCTGATCGCAGCCTTGAGCCGTTCGCGATCGGCCGGCGACAATTGCGAGGCCAGTAACGGGCCGCCCGGAAAACCAGGCACGGTCTGGCCATAGGCACTTTCGATCACGAAATCATCGAGGCGGTCCAGCACTTCCTCGCGGGCTTTTTTCTGGCCGCACCACCAGGTGGCGAGATGCGGCATCATCAGCTTTTCGCCGAGCAGCCTCTCGCTCAGGCTGGGCAGGAAGCCGAGCAGCGCGCGCGCTTCCATCACCCCGGAGCCTGGCATGTTGGCGACCACCACGCCGTTCTTGCGGATGACGTCGATCAGTCCGGACACGCCGAGCTGCGACGAGGCATCGAGTTCAAGCGGATCGAGCGAATTGGAATCGACGCGGCGCAGCAAGACGTCGAGCCGCTTCAGGCCGGCGACGGTGCGGATATGGATACGGTCGCCGGAGACGGCGAGATCATCGCCCTCGACCAGCAGGAAGCCGAGATAGCGCGCCAGCGTGGCGTGCTCGAAATAGGTTTCGCTGAACGGCCCCGGCGTCAGCAGGCCGATGCGTGGCTCGTCGCGGTCGGCGGAAGCGCGCAGTGAATCGCGGAACGCCTCGAAGAACGGGGCGACGCGTTCGACATTCATCGACTTGTAGAGGTCGGTGAAGGCGCGCGACAGCACCAGCCGGTTTTCCAGCGCGTAGCCCATGCCCGACGGCGCCTGGGTGCGATCGCCAAGCACCCACCAGCGGCCATCGGGACCACGGCCAAGATCAGCGGCGTAGACGTTGAGATATTTGCCGCCGGGCGGCGTGACCCCGCAGATCGAGCGCAGGTATTCAGGGCTGCCGGCAATCGCCGCGGCCGGCACGGCGCCCGACGCGACCAGACTGCCGCCGCCATAAAGATCAGCCAGCACCTTTTCGATCAGTTCGGCGCGCTGGGTGATGGCGGCGGAAATCTGCTGCCATTCCGACGCATCGATCAGCAGCGGCACATGGCTGAGCGGCCAGATCCGGTCGGCGATCTCGCCAGGGGCACGATAGGTCACGCCGGCCTCGCGCAGATGGCGATCGGCCGAGCTGAAGCGGCGCTCGACGTCGGTCGAGGCCAGCCCGCCAAACGCCTCGAAGAACCGCTCCCAGACCGGGCGCGGCGTGCCGTCTTGCGCAATGAATTCGTCGGGAATTCCAGGCAGCCGTTCGTAATCGCGGGTCCACTGGGCGACCTTGCGACCTCCCGGACGGGGCTTCTTCCCCTGGCCGGCCTGACCCGTCATTACCGACTCTCCTGCCAACACGATTGGCCTACTCAATGCAGGAGCGGCGTCCTCAAGTCGAGCGTCAACGGGAATTCAAGTGTGCGTTCTTCCCTCGGCGGGTCCATTTCGCCGGGGGTGTGGCCAATCTCCTCGAACCGCGCCAGACGGCGCGCTTCCGCTTCATAGGAGTTGACCGGCTTGGTCTCGTAGCTGCGCCCGCCAGGATGGGCGACATGATAGACGCAACCGCCGAGCGACCGCCGGTTCCAGGTATCGACGATGTCGAACACCAGCGGCGCATGGACCGGAATCGTCGGATGCAGGCCGGAGGCCGGCTGCCAGGCCTTGAAGCGCACCGCGCCGACGACCTCGCCGGAGCGTCCGGTGTCGGTCATCGGCAGCGCGCGGCCGTTGCAGGTAATCATGTGCCGGCCGACGACAAAGCCGTTGGCCTTGAGCTGCAACCGCTCCACCGAGGAATCGACGTAGCGCACCGTGCCGCCCGCCGTGCCCTCCTCGCCGAGCACGTGCCACGGCTCCAGCGCCTGGCGCACTTCCAGCGTGACGCCACCATAGGTGACGTGGCCGAACACCGGGAAGCGGAATTCGAGCTGCGCCTCGAACCATTCCTTGGAGAATTCATAGCCGGAGTGGCCGAGCTCGGCGAGCACGCCCTGAAAATCCTCCCAGAGATAATGCGGCAGCATGAAGCGGTCATGCAGCGTGGTCCCCCAGCGCACGAAGCCGCCCTGCTGCGGCTCGCGCCACATTTTCGCGATCAGCGCGCGGATAAGCAGCTGTTGTGCCAGCGACATCCGCGGATCGGGCGGCATCTCCAGCGCACGGAATTCGACCAGGCCGAGCCGGCCCGTGGTGCCATCCGGCGAATACAGCTTGTCGATGCAGATCTCGGCGCGGTGGGTGTTGCCGGTGATATCGACGAGGATGTGCCGGAATAGCCGGTCGACCAACCACAGCGGCGCCTTGACGCCCGGCGGCGGCACCTGCGCCAGCGCGATCTCCAGCTCGTACAACGCATCATGGCGCGCTTCGTCGATGCGCGGCGCCTGGCTGGTCGGGCCGATGAACATGCCGGAGAACAGATAGGACAGCGAGGGATGGCGCTGCCAGTACAGCACCAGGCTTTTCAGCAGATCCGGCCGCCGCAGAAAGGGCGAGTCCTCCGGCTTGCTGCCGCCGACCACGACGTGGTTACCGCCACCGGTGCCGGTATGACGACCATCGACCAAAAAGCGGTTGGCGCCGAGCCGCGTCCGTGCGGCGTCCTCATACAGGAAGGTCGTGGTATTGACCGCCTCGCGCCAGGTCGCGGCGGGATGGATGTTGATTTCCAGCACGCCAGGATCGGGCGTTACCTTGATCACTTCGAGGCGCGGGTCGAATGGCGGCGGATAGCCCTCGACATGGACCCGCAGCTGCATCTCTTCGGCGGTCGCCTCCAGCGCGGTGATCAGTTCGAGATAATCCTCGAGCTTTTCCACCGGCGGCATGAATGCACAGAGGATTCCGTCGCGCACTTCGATCGACAGCGCGGTGCGCACCGGACCGTGATCGCGGCGTTCCTGAATCTTCTCGGCCGCGGCCCGCGCTCGCGCGGTGGCCTCGGCGTCATCCGCCGAGAGTTCGCCGCGCGGCTCCATCGGGTCCTGCTCGACGATGAAGGGGAAGTCATCCTCCGGCACATGCGGCAACGACGCGATCGGCAGCCGCAGTCCGAGCGGCGAATCGCCGGGCGTCAGGAACAGATTGCCGCGACGCAGCTTCCAGTGTTCGGAGCGCCAGCGAATGTCCGGCTCCGCTTCCGCATTCCAGCGCTGGATCGGCAGCACGAAACCCTTTGGCGTGTGTAATCCCTGGTCGAATACCCGCGCCATCCGCGACCGCTCTTCGGGGTCGGCGAGTTTTGAATCGCTGGGGTCGACATTATCCGGCAGCCCGGCTTCCTTCCGCAGCCAGTGACCGGGGTCTTCGAACGCCGGCATGATATATTCACGGGGCACGCCAAGCCGGTGCGCGGCGCCTTCGGCAAATTTCTCGGCCTGGTTGACGTCGGCGGTGCGCGGACCTTCGACGCGGGCGATCAGCGCATCGTTCTTCCAGATCGGCACGCCGTCGCGGCGCCAGTACAGGCCAAAGGCCCAGCGCGGCAGGCTTTCGCCGGGGTACCATTTGCCCTGGCCGTAATGCAGCAGCCCGCCCGGCGCAAAGCGCGTGCGCAGCCGGCGGATCAGGTCGTCGCCGAGGCCGCGCTTGGTCGGACCCACGGCGGCGATATTCCACTCCGCCGATTCCAGATCGTCCATCGACACGAAGGTCGGCTCGCCCCCCATGGTGAGGCGGACATCATCGGCCTTGAGGTCGGCATCGACCTTCTCGCCGAGCGCGTCGAGCCGCTGCCACGCTTCTTCGGAAAACGGCTTGGTGATGCGCGGCGCCTCGCGGACGCGCTTCACTTCCATCTCGAAGCCGAACTCGACCTCGGCGAAGCCGGCCATGCCGGAGATCGGCGCCGCCGAACGGAAATGCGGCGTAGCGGCGACCGGGATATGGCCCTCGCCGGTCAGCATGCCCGAGGTCGCGTCGAAGCCGACCCAGCCGGCGCCGGGAAGATAGACCTCGGCCCAGGCGTGCAGATCGGTGAAGTCGTTCTCGACCTCGCGCGGACCTTCCAGCGGATCGATGTCGGGGCGCAACTGAATCAGGTAGCCGGACACGAAACGCGCGGCGAGGCCAAGATGGCGCAAAGTCTGGATCAGCAGCCACGCCGAATCGCGGCACGAGCCGGACTTGTTGGCCAGCGTCTGCTCCGGGGTCTGGATGCCGGGCTCCAGGCGGATGATGTAGTTGACCTGGGTGCGCAGCCGCGCATTGAGATCGACCAGGAAGTTGACGGTGCTGGGCGCCTGCTTGGCGATCTCGGCCACGTAAGCCTGGAACAGCGGACCGGCTTCTTCCGTCGCCAGATAGGGCGCCAGTTCGGTCTTGAGATCATCGGGATAGACGAACGGAAACGTCTCGGCATAGGGCTCGACGAAGAAGTCGAAGGGGTTGATCACCGTCATTTCGGCGGTGAAATCGACTTCGATCTTGAGCTCGCTGGCCTTCTCCGGAAACACGAAGCGCGCCAGCCAGTTGCCCTGCGGATCCTGCTGCCAGTTCACGAAATGATTGGCCGGCGTCACCTTCAGCGAATAGGCCGGAATCGGCGTGCGCGTATGCGGCGCCGGACGCAGCCGGATGGTCTGCGGGCCGAGATCGATCGGCCGATCATATTTATAATGCGTGACGTGGTGCAGGGCGACGAAGATCGACAATGGGCAACTCCAGCAGCTTTTTTAAGCAGAACACTGCCGGCGGTGAGGATCAAGGCCTAACAACGGGCACAATGTGCCTGTTGTGGGGGCGCTCTGACCTCTCCCCGTCAGTGCGAGGAGCCGTTGCGACAAAGCAATCCAGTTCTTTTTTCGGTTGCCGCTTTCTGGATTGCCGCGTCGCTTCGCTCCCCGCAATGACGTCGAGAGGTCCTACATCGTCGCGCCCAGCACCCAGGGCGCAAACTCCGCGCCGCCGAAATCAAAACTCTCGCTCTTGGTCGGCTCTCCCGACGCCGTCTTCAGCATCTGCGCGAAAATGCGCTGGCCGCAATCCTGCACGCTCTCATCGCCATCGAGGATGGTACCGCAATTGATGTCCATGTCCTCTTCCATGCGCCTGAACATCGGCGTGTTGGTGGCGAGCTTGATCGACGGCGAGGGCTTGCAGCCGAACACCGAGCCGCGGCCGGTGGTGAAGCACACCAGATTGGCGCCGCCGGCGACCTGCCCGGTCGCCGCGACGGGATCGTAGCCAGGCGTGTCCATGAAGACAAAACCCTTCTTGGTGACGGGTTCGGCATAGTTCAGCACGTCGACCAGATTGGTCGAGCCGGCCTTGGCCATCGCGCCCAATGATTTTTCCAGAATGGTGGTGAGGCCGCCGGCCTTGTTGCCCGGCGAGGGATTGGCGTTCATCTCGGCGCCCTCGCGTTCGCAATAGGCGTCCCACCAGCGCATCAGACCGACCAGCTTTTCGCCGACCTCGCGGCTGACCGCGCGACGCGTCAGCAGATGCTCGGCGCCATAGGTCTCGGGTGTTTCCGACAGGATCACGGTGCCGCCATGGCGCACCAGCAGATCGCTGGCCGCGCCCAGCGCCGGATTGGCGGAGATGCCCGAATAGCCATCCGAGCCGCCGCATTGCAGCGCCACGATCAACTCGCTGGCGGAGACTTCTTCGCGCGTGGCCTTGTTGGAATCCTCCAGCACTTCGCGCACGAAGGCGACGCCGGCCTCCGTCGTCTTGCGGGTGCCGCCGATCTCCTGGATCTGCATTTCGCGCAGCCGCCCGGCGAGTTTCTGCTCCTGCATCAGCCCGCCGATCTGGTTGATCTCGCAGCCCAGCCCCAGCACCACGACGTGGGAAAAATTGACGTGCCGCGCGTAGCCGCCGAGCGTACGCCGCAGCAGGGTCAGCGGCTCGTCCTGGGTCATGCCGCAGCCGGTCTTGTGGGTCAGCGCGACCACGCCGTCGACATTGGGATAATCGGCGAGCGGGTTGTGGCCGGTGAACGGATTCTTCTTGAACACGTCGGCGACCATCGAGGCGACATGCGCCGAACAATTCACCGAGGTGAGGATGCCGATATAATTGCGCGTGGCGATGCGGCCATCGTCGCGGCGGATCCCCATGAACGACGCCGGCAGGTCGAAATTCGGCGTCGGCCGGACGTCGACGCCATAGGCGTAATCCCTCGCGAAATCGCCCATGCCGAGATTTTGCGTATGCACATGCTGGCCGGGTGCGATCGGCTGCGTGGCAAAGCCAATGATCTGGCCGTAGCGGCGGACTTCCTCGCCGATTTCGATCGGCCGGATCGCCACCTTGTGGCCGGCCGGAATCCGCTCCGACGTCACCACGCCCGGTGAGACCTCGACGCCCGGCATCAGGCTGGTGCGCGCGATCAGCACGGCATCGTCGGCGTGCAGGCGGATGACGGGGGATGGGGACATTGCATTTCCTCACAAGATTTTATTTGGAACGAGTCTAGCCTCAACTCGCATCAAGCGGTAGCCCGCATGAGCGCGGCGACATGCGGGAATCCCGAGGCAACGTCCGGCATATCGCCGCGCTCATGCGGGCAACCAAGCTGGTCCATACCGCGGGCATGCGACATCGCCCCTGTTGTTAGCGGCGCGGGGACGCCGTCGCTTGCTGCATTCCCTGCCCCCTGAGAGGGCGCGCGGAACGCCGGGTGCCCGATGCACCCATGGCCTGTGCGCGAATGCCGTAGTCGGCAAGTAGTGATGCGCACAGCAACTTCCGGATTCACC
>NZ_JANXTC010000166.1:0-4056 GCF_025356345.1 Tardiphaga sp. | reverse complement strand
AGCGTCGACTTGCCGGCGCCATTGATGCCCATCACGGCCCAGCGCTCCTTGCGGCCGACCATGAAATCGAGCCCCTCATAGATGGTCTTGCTGCCATAGCCCTTGTGGACATTCTTCAGGCTGACGACATCGTCGCCGGAGCGCGGCGCCGGCAGGAAGTCGAACGACACCACCTGGCGGCGCTTCGGCGGCTCGACGCGCTCGATCTTGTCGAGTTTCTTGACCCGGCTCTGCACCTGCGCGGCGTGCGAGGCGCGCGCCTTGAAGCGCTCGATGAACTTTATCTCCTTGGACAGCATCGCCTGCTGACGCTCGAACTGCGCCTGCTGCTGCTTCTCGGCCAGCGCGCGCTGCGCCTCGTAGAATTCGTAATCGCCGCCATAGCTGGTCAGCGAGCCGCCGTCGATTTCCACCACCTTGGTGATGATGCGGTTCATGAACTCGCGGTCATGCGAGGTCATCAGCAGCGCGCCGTCATAGCCCTTGAGGAAGGCTTCCAGCCAGATCAGGCTCTCGAGGTCGAGATGGTTGGAGGGCTCGTCGAGCAGCATCACGTCCGGCCGCATCAAGAGAATGCGGGCCAGCGCCACGCGCATCTTCCAGCCGCCGGACAGGGCGCCGACATCGCCCTCCATCATCTCCTGGCTGAAGCTGAGGCCTGCCAGCACTTCGCGCGCGCGGCCTTCCAGCGCGTAGCCATCGAGCTCCTCGAAACGCGCCTGCACTTCGCCGTAGCGTTCAAGGATTTTTTCCATCTCGTCCGCCTGGTCGGGATCGCCCAGCGCGTGTTCGAGCTGCTTCAGCTCCGCCGCCACCGTGCTGACCGGGCCGGCGCCATCCATCACCTCGACCACGGCGCTGCGGCCGGCCATCTCGCCGACATCCTGGCTGAAATAGCCGATGGTGATGCCGCGGTCAGCCGCCACCTGGCCCTCGTCCGGCGGTTCCTGGCCGGTGATCATCCGGAACAAGGTCGTCTTGCCGGAGCCGTTGGGGCCGACCAGGCCGATCTTCTCGCCGCGCTGAAGCGCCGCCGAGGCCTCGATGAAGAGGATCTGATGGCCATTCTGTTTGGAGATGTTGTCGAGACGGATCATGGGATTTACGGGCCTGGTAGCGAAAAAATTTGTTCGTTTACTAGGCCATGCGGAGCTTGCGCGGAAGGGTGTTTCGGGGACGCGGCCCATTAAAAAGGCGGTGCGACCGATCATTGCGAGAGAACAATTCCGCGGTAAAGTGGCTTCCAGCGCCATCGGAGACCTCCGTCATGCTGCGATCCCTTGTTGTCATGATGGCCATACTGGCCGCGCTGATCGTACCGGCCACCGCCCAGAACGCCGCGCGCGGCAGTGAATGCCTGGCGATGGCCAGCGCGCCGCCGCGCGCTATCCCGGTGAGCCTGCGCCGCACCGCCGCCAAAGCGGAGGAAGTCGCCATCACCTATGCCGGTCACTCCACCTATTACATCGAGACGCCGGGCGGCGTGACCATCGCCACCGACTACAACGGCGTCTACCGGCTCGGCGACCGCCGGCCCGACGTGGTCACGATGAACCGGGCGCACAGCACACATTACACGCTGTATCCCGATCCCGGGATCAAGCACGTGCTGCATGGCTGGGGCGACAATGGACAGCCCGCCAGCATCAACGAGCGGGTCGGCGACGTGCTGATCCGCAACGTCACCACCGATATCCGGCGCTATTACAGCGACGATGCCAACAGCGAGATGATCAAGGACGGCAATTCGATCTTCATCTTCGAAGTCGCCGGCCTGTGCATCGGTCATCTCGGCCATCTGCATCACAAGCTCGATGAAAGCCAGTTCGCGGCGATCGGCCGGCTCGACATCGTGATGGTACCGATCGACGGCAGCTACACGATGTCGCTCGACGGCGTTTCCGAGATCACCAAGCGGCTGCGCGCCTCGGTGGTGCTGCCAATGCACCGCTTTGCCACGCCGCTCGGCGAATTCATGCAGAAGATCGGCCAGCAATTCGCCATCGATGTGCGCAGCGAGCGCACGCTGAAGATCTCGCTCGGCTCGCTGCCAAACGCGCCAACGGTCATCATTCTCGACGGGGTATGACGTCGCGCAACGCCGCCGGTCGTTTAATGTCCCTTTGGCGGGGCGGCCAGGCTGATCGGCAGTCAAGTCGCCGGTGGCGGTCATGACCAACCAGATGAAGATCGACGGCACGATGCGTTGGCGACCAGGTATCTGGTGATGGCATAATTGCTCTCGCCGATGCCACCGAGAGCTAGCCCGCGATCTGGAGCGGCGCGACGCTCGCGATGGTGGTATCTAGCGCCTCCACGAAGGAGGTAACCCTCGACGCATCAAAGCTATTGCCCCGCGTCAGACGGCTTCCGCGACAACCATGTAATTCACATCCATGTCCGACGACATGCCCCAGCGATCCGCCAGCGGGTTGTACACCACGCCGGTCTGCTCGGTAATGGCCAGCTTGTTGCGGGAAAGGTAGGTTGCGAGTTCATCGGGGGTGACGAACTTGCTCCACTGATGGGTGCCGCGCGGCAACCAGCGCAGCACATATTCAGCGGCGACGATGCCGAGCGCGAAGCTCTTCCAGTTGCGGTTCAGCGTCGACACCACCATCAGCCCGCCGGGCTTCAGCATCAGGGCGCAGCGATCGAGGAAGGCGCCGACATCGACGACGTGCTCAACCACTTCCATGGCCAGCACAATGTCGAAACGCTCGCGGGTGTCCATCTCTTCAACGGTGGTGCAGCGATAATCGATCGAGAGCTGCGACCTGTCGGCATGCAGCCGGGCGGCCGCGATATTGGTGGCGGAGGGATCAATGCCGATAACTTGCGCGCCGAGCCGGGTAAAGGGTTCGCACAGCAAGCCGGCGCCGCAGCCGATATCCAGCATGCGCAGCCCGGACAGACAGCCCAGGCTTTTGACGTTACGCTCGAACTTGCGGCAGGCGGCGTCGCGGATATAGGTCAACCGCAGTGGGTTGATCTTGTGCAGCGGCGCCATCTTGCCCTTGGGATCCCACCATTCTTCCGAGAGCTGTGAAAATCGGGCCACTTCGGCGGCATCAACGGAGGGCGCCGAGGCGTCTTGAATGTTTGACTGCATGGCCATGGGTGTAAGCCGTATCCTAGCGAGCGGTAATGTTGCTGCGGAATGCAAGAGGCGACGAAATGGTCTCAATCTTCAGCTTGTCGTCGCCCATGTTTTCTATGTCGACGTCGCCATAGTTCAAGATGCGACCCGCGATGCTCTGATCAACGCTGACGCTGGCAACCTTATCAACGCTGATCTCGAAGGTCTTCCTGGTGATGAATCCGGTCTTGTGGATGACCCTCAGATTGGTAACATCTGTCTCGGTCGTCCAGCGACGAAACCAGGCGACCGCGAACCAATAAAGCCCAACCAACGCTACGACGGCGGCGCTGGCGAGCAGGAACAAGACTAGATTTTCGTTGAGCGTGGTCCGGGTCAGTAGCACCAGACCGACTGCCAAGATCCAAGCGCCCATGGCGCGGGTGTAAATGACCCAGTGCAGATTGCTGGAATACAGCACCTTCTCGCCTGGCTGCAGGATATCGTCGATATAGCGCCCCATCTGCCGTCCTGATGCCCGATCCTGGCCCGTTTCACGTCCGGCGGAACCGGGGTGGCTTGCCCCGACCCGCGCCGCTCGGTATACGCGGCTTTTCGGCCGTACGCGCCGCGTGCGGTATCTTTACCCACAGTCGTCAGGGAATGCACCACTCGTCATGGGCCGGCTCGTTATGAAATTCGGCGGTACGTCCGTCGCGAACATCGACCGCATTCGCAACGTCGCACTTCACGTCAAGCGCGAGGTCGATGCCGGTCATGACGTGGCCGTCGTGGTTTCCGCGATGTCCGGCAAGACCAACGAACTGGTGGCCTGGGCCACCGACGCTTCGCCGCTGCACGATGCGCGGGAATACGACGCCATCGTCGCCTCCGGCGAACAGGTTACCTCCGGCCTGCTGGCGATCGCGCTGCAGGCCGTCGGCATCCAGGCGCGCTCCTGGCAAGGCTGGCAGATC
>NZ_JANXTC010000165.1:0-24927 GCF_025356345.1 Tardiphaga sp. | reverse complement strand
ATGATGCCGGCCAGCGATTCCACGCCATTGTCGTCGGCGAGGACGCAGGCCTTGGCATCCAGCGTGTAGGTCTTGCCGTCGAGCGCCAGCAGCGTCTCGCCGTCGCGGGCGCGGCGCACGACGACGTCGCCCTTCACCTTCGACGCATCGAACACATGCAGCGGCCGGGCGCGGTCGAAGGTCAGGTAGTTGGTGATGTCGACCAGCGCATTGATCGGGCGCAGCCCGATCGAGGTCAGGCGCTTCTGCAGCCATTCCGGCGACGGGCCATTTTTCACGCCGCGCACCAGCCGCAAGGCGAAGCCCGGGCACAGCGTAGCGTCTTCGATCGTCACCTTCACCGGGCAGGGAAACTCGCCCTTGATCGGCTTGATCGAGGGGTCCCTGAGCTTGCCCATGTCGGCGGCGGCGAGATCGCGGGCGATGCCGTGCACGCCGGTGCAATCCTGGCGGTTCGGCGTCAGGTTGATTTCCAGCACGGGGTCGCCGAGCTTCGCCCATTCGGCATAGCTCGCGCCGACCGGCGCATCGGCCGGCAATTCGATGATGCCGTCGATCGTGTCGGGCAGCGCGAGTTCACCGGCGGAGCACAGCATGCCCTGGCTCTCGACGCCGCGGATATTGCCGACGCTGATCGTGAAATCCTTCGCCGGAATGTAGGTGCCCGGCCGGGCGAACACCGTCCTGAGGCCGGCGCGCGCATTCGGCGCGCCGCAGACGATCTGCAGCGGCGTGTCGGTGCCGACATTGACGGTGCAGACCCGCAGGCGGTCCGCATTGGGGTGCTGCACGGCCGCGACGATCTCGGCGATCGTGAACGGCTTCAGCAGTTTCGCCTTGTCCTCGATATGCTCGACCTCAAGCCCGATCATGGTGAGCTTTTCGGCAAGCTTCTCGAGCGGCTCGTCGGTGTCGAGATGATCCTTCAACCAGGAGAGGGAGAATTTCACGTGCTCAATCCTCCGGCCAGCGTCGGCACTTCCAGCGGCTTGAAGCCGTAATTGTTCAGCCAGCGCACATCGCCCTCGAACAGCTGGCGTAAATCAGCCATGCCGTATTTCAGCATCGCGATGCGGTCGATGCCCATGCCCCACGCAAACCCCTGATACACATCCGGATCGATGTCGCAGGCGCGCAGCACGTTGGGATGCACCATGCCGCAGCCGAGAATTTCGAGCCAGTCGTCGCCTTCGCCAAAGCGGATCTCGTTCTTGTCGCGGCGGCACTGGATATCGACCTCCAGCGACGGCTCAGTGAACGGGAAGAACGACGGCCGGAATCGCATATTGACGTTGTCGACCTCGAAGAAGGCCTTGCAGAATTCGTGCAGGATCCATTTCAGGTGACCGAGATGCGAGCCCTTGTCGATCACCAGGCCTTCGACCTGGTGGAACATCGGCGTGTGGGTCTGGTCGCTATCGCTGCGATAGGTGCGGCCCGGGCAGATGATGCGGATCGGCGGCTTCTGCGTCAGCATGGTGCGGACCTGCACCGGCGAGGTGTGCGTGCGCAGCAGTTTGCGCACGCCCTCGGCGTCCGGATTGAAATAGAACGTGTCGTGCATCTCGCGGGCCGGATGACCCTCGGGGAAATTCAGCCGCGTGAAATTGTAATCGTCGGTCTCGATGTCCGGACCCTCGGCGATCGCAAAGCCCATATCGGCGAAGATGGTGGTGAGTTCGTCCATCACCTGGCTGAGCGGATGAATCCGGCCCTGCTCGGCCGCGCTTTCGCGCAGCGGCAGCGTGACATCGATGGTCTCGGAGGCCAGTCGCGCATCGAGCGCGGCGTTCTTCAGGATGTCACGCCGCGCGGTCAATGCCTGCGTCACCACATCCTTGGCGAGATTGATCGCCGCGCCCTCGGTCTTGCGCTGCTCCGGTGTCATCTTGCCGAGCGTCGAGAGCAGGGCGGAGATCGAGCCCTTCTTGCCAAGCGCGCCGACGCGCACGGCCTCGATGGCGGCCTCGTCGGAAGCGCCGGCGATCGCCGCGAGGATTTCAATTTGGAGAGTCTGAAGATCGGACATGAGCAACCTCGCTAGGAGAGGTTTATCTGATGCCTCTCACCGCCGTCATGCCCGGCCTGTGCCGGGCATTCACGCCTTACCGCATTCGAGAGCCAGAGACGTGGATGGCCGGGACAAGCCCGGCCATGACGAATGTCTGAGGCCCGCAAAGCGGAACGGTAGAACCTTAAGCCGCGAGCGCGGCCTTGGCCTTCTCGGCAATCGCCGTGAACACCGCGGGTTCGCGGACGGCGAGATCGGCGAGCACCTTGCGGTCAACCAGCACGCCGGACTTGGCGAGGCCGTTGATGAACACGCTGTAGGTCATGCCGAGCGGACGGACGGCGGCGTTGATGCGCTGGATCCACAGCGCGCGGAACGTGCGCTTCTTGCGCTTGCGGTCCCGGAAGGCGTACTGGCCTGCCTTTTCGACGGCCTGCTTGGCGGTACGGATGGTGTTCTTGCGGCGGCCACGGAAACCCTTGGCGGCCTTGTAGACTTTCTTGTGCTTGGCGTGAGCCGTCACACCGCGTTTTACGCGAGCCATGACTGATCTCCTTCAGTTCAAAATGGGAAACAGGATGCCGCGCGAACGCAGCCGTGATGACGTGGAAACGTCAGGCGTTCGGCAAGAAATACTTCTTGATGTTGTCGCCGTCGGTCTTGAACAACACGCGGGTGCCGCGGAGCTGACGAATCTGCTTCTTCGTCCGCTTGATCATTCCGTGGCGTTTACCGGCGTGGGCGGCCATCACTTTGCCTGTTCCGGTCACTTTGAAGCGCTTTTTAGCGCCCGACTTGGTCTTCAGCTTGGGCATTTGGCTCTCCTATGGCCTGCACGCGTGGCGCGCCCCGAGAGGCGCTGCGCCGGCTAAAATGCTCGCTAGAGCGTTGAAAGTGCTCGACTTATTGCCTCACGGAAGAAGTCAGCACGGGCATCGACACGGCAGCCCTTGATCAGCCGGCCGATGAAGGTTGGGCTTATGGCAGAGGATGCGGGAATTGGCAACGATTAACGCCGTTTAAGACTTCTGCGACGTGCGACCACGCCACACTGGCCGGAACGCTTTGCCGTCCCTATCTGTTGCACGACATCAAGAAACGACACGGGACGATAAAAATGGCCAATAATTCCAGAAAGCAAGCCAAGGCGATCGCCATCAAGCAGGATGCCAAGCTGGCAACGACGCTGAAATGGCTGTTCGCCGCCGCGGGCGTCGCCGCCGCGATCGCGCTGGCCGGCGCGGCCCATGCCGCCCCGGACCATGACGGCAACTGGAAGGTCACGATCATCACCGAGGCTGGCAATTGCGATCCGGCCTACGTCTATCCGGTGAAGGTGTCCGGCGGCGTGGTCAGCTACAATGGCAATGGCAGCTTCGAGATTTCCGGCAAGGTCGCGGCGGCGGGCGCGGTCAGCGTGGCGATCGTCCGCGGTGAACAGCACGCCGATGCGCGCGGCAAACTCTCCGGTGACACCGGCGCCGGCCAGTGGAGCGGCACGTCCGCGTCCACAAACTGCAGCGGCCGCTGGGAGGCCTCGCGCGCGAGCTGATCTGTCATTCCGGGGCGAGAACAGCGTCAGCTGCGAGCGAACCCGGAATCTTGCCAAGGGACGATGAACATTTCGGGTTCGCTGGGACTTCGTCCGCGCGCCCCGGAATAATTCCCAAGAAAAAGGCCCGCCAGAAACCTGACGGGCCGAAATTCTGTCGGGGGCTGGAAATCGCGACTAACGCGGTGCCAGAACCATCACCACCTGGCGGCCTTCGAAGCGCGCATCCTGTTCGACCTTGGCGTATTCGGCGACGTCCGCCTTCACCTTGTCGAGCAGCTTGGTGCCGATTTCCTGATGCGCCATTTCGCGGCCACGGTAGCGCAAAGTGATCTTCACCTTGTCGCCTTCTTCGAAGAAGCGCTGCATCGCGCGCATTTTCACTTCGTAGTCGTGGTCGTCGATCATCGGACGGAGCTTGATCTCCTTGATCTCGACGATCTTCTGCTTCTTGCGGGCTTCCGCGGCCTTTTTCTGGGCCGAATATTTGAACTTCCCGTAGTCCATGATCTTGCAGACGGGAGGGCTGGTATTGGGCGAAATCTCGACCAGATCCATGCCGGCTTCCATCGCCATTTTGACAGCCGTAGAGGTCTCGACAGTGCCGTGATTGAGGCCTGTCTGATCAATTAGCTGAACCTGGGCGTTGCGGATTTCATCGTTGGTGCGCGGCCCGTCTTTGGTGGCGGCGGGCGGGGCTCTGTTGGGACGGCGAATGGGTAACTCTCCAATATTGTGAAAGACGCGCGCAGTGTGAAGGAATAGAGCGTTTTGAGCAAGCAAACTCACGCCGCGAGGCGTCGAATCACCCCAATTGGGGCGTCTGATCACGCTCAGAGCTCGAAAAGGCGTCGGACGCTCCTGGCAAGACTCAGATAAAGCGCCACCAGGGCTTCCGCAAGCGCGCGTGGCTTCAAACGCAGCGCAGCATCGACGTTGACGGCCGGCGACTGCTCAATCAGACAGCAAGCTCAAGAAAGGTACTTTTCATGAGCGCAACGGTATCGAACAACCCAACATTCATCGAGGTCGGCGGCGGAGACGATCTCCGTCGTATTGCTATGCGCGCCCGCGATGGGGCCGCGCCCGGGCTGTTCTGGATGAGCGGCTTCAAATCCGACATGCAGGGCGGCAAGGCTGTCGCGCTCGACGCCTGGGCGGCGGAGCATGGTCGCGCCTGCATCCGTTTCGATTATTCCGGCCATGGCGAATCCGGCGGCGCCTTTGTCGACGGCACCATCGGCCGCTGGCTGGAAGACAGTCTCGCGGTGTTCGACGCCGCCTGTCAGGGCCCGCAGATCGTGATCGGCTCGTCGATGGGCGGCTGGATGGCCCTGCTGCTGGCGCGCGCGCTGGCCCGCCGCGGCCGGGTCGGCCGCGCCACCCTGAAGGGTCTGGTGCTGATCGCGCCGGCGCCGGATTTTACCGAAGAACTGATGTGGAAGGGATTTTCACCCGAGATACGCGAGCAGATCGAGACCGCCGGCGTCTGGATGCGACCGTCCGACTATGGCGAGCCCTATCCAATCACCCGCGCGCTGATCGAGGAGGGCCGGCATCATTTGTTGCTCGGCGGCAGCATCGAGGTGGGATGCCCGGTGCGCATCCTGCAGGGCCGGCAGGATCCCGATGTGCCATGGCAGCACGCCTTTCGTCTGGCCGAGCGATTGCCGAGCGAAGACGTGGTGCTGACCATGATCCCGGACGGCGATCACCGCCTGTCGCGACCGCGGGATCTGGAGCGGATCATCGCGGCGGTGAGTGAGATTTCAAAGTAGTCTGAAGACTCTCGGCCGTCCTTGCGAGGAAGCAATCCAGTTCTTTCTTCGCTTGTGGCCTCTGGATTGCTTCGTCGCGGAGTTTATCATCGGGCCGGCGAAGCCGGACCCGGTGGCTCCTCGCAATGACGGCCGCGGCGCCCGTGCTTCAGGGCACCTATGCGATGGCATCGCTCCATTCTGCGCGAACGCTAGCGTCGGTCTCTGTGCTCACCGCGATAGTCATGCGCGCGTCAAATTCATCTCGCGCCATCAATTGCGACAGCGCCCAAACCGCCGAGCTACGCACCAGTGCGCTTTCATCAGTCAGCAAGCGCTCCGCTTCTTGTATCAAAGATATGTCGCGCGAGTTTCCGATCGCGATCAGCACATTGCGCAAGAACCTGTCGCGTCCGATCCGTTTCACCGGCGACTTGGTGAACAGCGCGCGAAACGCGGCGTCGTCGAGCTTCGACAAATCCGCCAGCGACGGCGCGCGCAGTTCATCGCGGGCGGCGAGTTTGATCTCGCGGCCCTGCTGGGCAAACTTGTTCCACGGGCAGGCCGCGAGGCAATCGTCGCAGCCATAGATCCGGTTGCCGATCGCCTTGCGAAACTCCTGCGGGATCGGGCCCCTGTTCTCGATGGTCAGATAGGAAATGCAGCGCCGCGCATCGAGCTGGTACGGCGCGGGAAAGGCCGCGGTCGGGCAGATGTCGAGACAGGCCTGACATGAGCCGCAATGATCGACGGTCGCCACATCGCGCGGCAAATCGAGTGTCGTGAAAATAGCGCCGAGAAACAGCCACGAACCGAATTCGCGCGATACCAGATTGGTATGCTTGCCCTGCCAGCCGAGTCCCGCCGCGCCCGCCAGCGGTTTTTCCATTACCGCCGCGGTATCGACGAATACTTTCACGTCGCCGCCGGCCTGCGCGATCAGCCAGCGCGCCAGCAGCTTCAGTCGTTTCTTGATCAAATCGTGATAGTCGTCGCCTTGCGCGTAGACCGAGATCGCCGCGTGCGAGCGCCGCGCCAGAATCGCCAGCGGGTTTTCGTCGGGGCCGTAATTGACGCCGAGCATGATCACCGAGCGCACGTCGGCCCACATCACCTTCGGGTCCGCACGGCGGCCAGGATTGTCGGCGAGCCAGTCCATCTGGCCATGGGCTCCGGAATCGAGAAACGCATCGAGCCGCGCGCGCACACCGGCGATCGCATCCGGATCGGTGATGCCGATGGCGTCGAAGCCGAGTGAGCGGGCTTCCTTTGTGAGGGCGTCTCTAAGCGATAAATTCTCGAAGTCCATCACGAACCCATACTCGTGTCCCGGGCGCGCCGCAGCGTGAGCGACGATGCGCAGCATCGTCCGAAACGGTGCCGCGCGGAACCGGGATCCCGGTTGCTGACTTTATCGGGACCCCGGATCCGCCGCGCACCACGTCTCGAGCGCGACGCGCTGCGCAGCGTCCGGGGAACAGCAGGACGTCTCAGAAATCCAGGTCCACATAGGTCCGCGATGCCGGCACGCCGGCCAGCCATTCGCTCAGCAGCGGACGGAACGACGGGCGGGATTTCACCCGCGCGTACCACGCCTTCGCCGCGTCGTCCTCGCTCCATGGCACGTCGCCCAGATAATCGATCGTCGACAGATGCGCCGCCGCGACCAGGTCCGCATAGCTCAGCCGGTCGCCGGCGAGAAAGTTCCGCGTCCGCGCCAGCCAACCAATATAGGCCAGATGATAGCGCACATTGGCGGTGGCGGCGCGAATCACGTCCATCGCCGGCGCGCCGCCGCCGGCGTCCTCGCTGATGAAGCGCTTGTAGATTCGCTCGTTGACCAGCGGACCCGAGGCCTCCTCGAAGAACTTTTCGTTGAACCAGGCCATCAGCCGGCGCACCTCGATGCGCTCCGCCATCGCCACCGGCAGCAGCCGGCGGTCGCGCATCTGCTGGCCATGCGCTTCGTCGAGATATTCCGCGATGATCGCCGCGTTCGGAATCGGCGGAAAGCCCTCGGTGAGCAATACCGGCGTGGTTCCCGCCGGATTCAGCGCCAGAAAACCCTCGCGCCGGTCCCAGCTGCGTTCCTCGATCAGCTTGAGGTCGAGCCCGTATTCGCCGAGCACGAGCCGGACGAATCGTGAATGCGGGCAGAACGCATGATGGTAGAGCGTGTACATGAGGGCCTTGATAGTTATGCGGTCGTTAACAAAACGTCTCGTTTTGACCATCGGTAGGCGGGGCCACCGGAGCGCGCCAAACTAGCGAAGCGAGCGCGCGAGGCAACCGGCGATTTGCCGGTTTTTGCGATTGCAGCCATGCGGGGAATAGGCGAGAAGAACCCGGCTTTTTCAGGCCGGACGATATTTGGGAACGGACCAACAGCATGATGTCTGATGCGATCAGGGCGGTGATTCTCGGTATCGTCGAGGGCGTCACCGAGTTCCTTCCGGTTTCTTCCACCGGCCATCTGCTGCTCGCCGGGCGGTTCTTCGGTCTCGGCGAGGACAGTTTCTGGAAAAGTTTTGCGGTGCTGATCCAGCTTGGCGCCATTCTCGCCATTCTCGCGATCTACTTCGGCAAATTGTTGCACATCGCGCAAGGCCTGTTCAGCGGCGACGTCGCGGCGCGGCGCTTCGTGATCGGGGTGCTGGTCGCCTTCCTGCCGGCCGCGGTGATTGGCGCTGCCTTCGGCGGTTACGTCAAAAGCTATCTGTTCAATCCGTGGGTGGTGTGTTTCTCGCTGATTGTTGGCGGCGCGATCCTGCTGTGGGTCGATCAGCTCGATCTCGATCCGGTCCACGATGACGCCACCACGTTCCCGCTGCCGATGTATCTGAAGATCGGCTTCGCACAGTGCCTGGCCATGGTCCCGGGCGTATCGCGCTCCGGCGCCACCATCGTCGGCGCGATGCTGCTCGGCGCGGACAAGCGCGCGGCGGCGGAGTTTTCGTTCTTTCTGGCGATTCCGACCATGGTCGGCGCCTTTGTCTACGATCTCTACAAGAGCCGTGCCGAGCTATCGATCGATCACGGTTTCATCATCGCGATCGGCTTCGTGGTCTCGTTCATCACCGCGATCATCGTGGTGAAGAGCTTCCTCGGCTACGTCACCCGGCACGGCTTCACGCTGTTCGCATGGTGGCGCGTCATCGTCGGCACCCTCGGCCTGATCGCGCTGGCGCTGGGCTATTGAGGCGGCAACAAACTCCGAGAGCCGTAGCGTGGGCAAAGCGAGGCGTGCCCACGTCTTTCACCACGCGCTGACATGCGTGGGCACGGCGCAAGCGCGCCTTTGCCCACCTTACGGTTTCAATGCGAGCCGTTATGCGCGAACTGGCCGGTGGAGCGAAAGCGCCACAGATATTGCGGGGCGATCGCTTCCAGCGAATCCGGGGCGATGCCGAGGCCTTCCAGCGTCAGTCCGGCGGCCTTGGCCGCTTCCGACACGACATTGTCGACCTGCAGCATCACCACCTGGTCCGGCGTCAGCTTCAGCGCGCCGGGCGCGAATTGCAGCAGATAGGATTGCAGCTTGGCGATCCCGAACGGCACCGGCAGCAGCACGCGCTTGCGCTCGATGGTCGCCAGGATGATCTGGAGGATCTGGCGCATGGTCAGCACTTCCGGGCCGCCGAGCTCGTAGGTGGCGCCGGCCTTGGTCTTGCCATCGACTGCGTCGGCCACCGCGGTGGCGACGTCGCCGACATAGACCGGCTGCAGCCGGGTCTCGGCGCCGAACAGCGGCATCACCGGCGCGATCCGGGCGAGGCCGGCGAATCGGTTGGTGAACAGATCCTCGGGGCCGAACACCACCGACGGTCGCAGCACGGTCGCCGACGGCACCGCTTCCAGCACCGCCTGCTCGCCGGCGGCCTTGGCGCGGGCGTAGCCTGATTCGGAGTTGGCGTCGGCGCCGATCGCCGACACATGCACCATCCGCGCGGCGATGGCGCTGGCGGCCTGCGCGATGGCGCTGGCGCCCCGCGCCTGCACGGCATCGAAGCTCTGCTTGCCGCTTTCGGTCAGGATTCCGACCAGATTGACCACCACGCTGGCGTCGCGCATCGCCGCCGTGATCGAGGCCGGATAGCGCAGATTGGCCTGCACCGCGTGGATTTGCCCGACCTTGCCGAGCGGCTGCAGGTGGCCGGCGAGCTCCGGCCGGCGCACTGCGACCCGGACCCGGTAATCGCGTTTCACCAGCGCGCGGACGACGTGCCGACCGAGGAAACCGGATCCGCCGAAGACCGTGACGAGGGTGTCGATGGGCGCTGCCATGGAGCGGTTCCTTGAAGTCGGTCCCGAGGGACAAAAGCGGGTATCTGGGCCATTTCGCGATACGCCAACGGCGCCGAGCTGTACAGCGGATTTGGTTCGCACCGAACAATTTGACAATCGCGTAACCGATCCCTACTAACCGCGTCCATGCCCCTAGCGGCATGCCCAGGTGGCGGAATTGGTAGACGCGCTGGCTTCAGGTGCCAGTAGCTTAACGGCTGTGAAGGTTCGAGTCCTTTCCTGGGCACCACCACCCCTTTCAACTCTCGGGTTTGAAAGGAACGAGCGAGAAAATTTGGTCGAGGCCCACCGCAAGGCATCGACCGGTTCATGGCTCGAAATCCACTCGCGGATCAAACTCATCGGCCGCGGCGTCGGAATCATGGCCGAAGTCCCAAGCTGCATCCCACGCTCCGACTGAGCTTCGTCGCTCTCGGACCGATTGAAAACGTCGCGGCGCGGCTACGAGGCGCAGATCAGGACCACCCAGACGCGAAACTCGGGTTCTGCCGCCAAGCCGTGCTGTCGGTGAGTGTCGCCACATTTCACGGCGCCGCTCGCGCGCCAAAACCGACAACAATACGATCAATGCGGGGCGTATAATTTTTCCAGACGCTCGAAATCCCGCGGTGGAAATTCCGTTCCGTGGCCGTCCGTGATCAATACATCCCAGCCTTCGCTGTTCCAGACCCGGGCCTTTGCCAGCGCGATCAAGACGCTGCTTCGCTCGCTCTTCATCGTCGCGTTGTCGCGCTTCGCCGTGATCAGATACGCCAAGCCGCTGTCCCCATCGTCATTCATCCGCCTTGGTTAACGCGCGAGACGGGTGAAAGTGTGGCCCCAACAAGATTTGTCGTACGACGTTTGCGATCAACGCCGATGCGTGCCGTGGCACGAAAGCCGCACCCTGAGTCCGATAAAAGATGCGCCGTTCGCTTGTCGTTGACTGTGCGCGGCGCCATGCTGTTTACGTCGACGCGGGGCGTAAGGATGCGTGCGATGGTACAAGTGTTGACGATCGGTTTTGGTGTATTGAGCTCATGTGTTTTCCTGGCGCATGCCTACGACCTGCTGCAGGATGTCGCCGCGCGACCACGCGGTTGATAGCACCATCAGCGACGGTCTGATCGCACCGGCGCTCTCACCATGCGAGCCGCGCCCACAACGCTTCCGCCTGGTGGCCCTGATTCGAATCCGGGCGAAACAGCCTAATCTCCATCGCGATCTGCCACCGCTTGCCGCCGCATGGCACCAGCCGGCCGCTGCCGAGGTCATCCAGCACCAGGCTTTTTGGCAACCAGGCAATCCCGCGCCCGGCCAGCACGAGCGAATGCAGCGTGGCCGCGAGTTGCGAGGTGAACACCGCGTCGAGCCGGGCGCGCCTTGTCGCCCGGTGCGATGCCACGATCCGGCCCAGCCCGGAATCCGCGCTGTAAGCGAGATAGGGAATCGGTGTCTTCGTGGCCGCATCGAGCGACCATTGTGGCGCGCCGCTCGCATCCGGCGAGCTCACCGGCATCAGTACGTCCTCGCCAATCGCCGTGCTGCTGAACCCGGAATTTTCCAGACGATTGGGGCTGTCGCGATGGGTGTGACAGAGCAGGAACTGGGCGCGGCCGCGCAGCATGATCTGCTCGCAGGCCGCCATGCTGTCGGAAATCAGGTTGATCGTTCCCAGCGGAGAGGCGGGCTCCTGGTCGCGGATCCACCTCGGAAAAAACGTGAAGGACAGCGCGTGCGTCGCCGTGAAGGAGAGCGAGGCGGTCTCGCGGCCGGCGACTTCCAGCGCTTCCGATCGCAACTGCCGCACGTCCCGCGACAGCGCGTCGGCGCGCGACCGCAAATGCGCGCCGGCGGCCGTCAAGGTCACGCCGTGGGTGGAGCGCAGGAACAGCGGCGTGCCGATCCAGGCCTCGAGCGCCTGGATGCGACGGCTGAACGCCGGCTGCGTGATGTGCCGCGCCTCGGCGGCGCGGGAAAAGCTCAGCCGCTCCGCCAGTTCGATGAAGTCGTCCAGCCAGGCCAGTTCCATCGTCTATGCCGATCGTGCATTACCAGCCCCGATCATGGCATTGGCGTCGCGGCCGGTCCAGACGTAGGACTGCGCCAACGACTTTTGAGGAAACCGCCATGCGCATCGTCGACGTCAAGGAAATCACCCAGCCGATCGCCTCGCCGATCCGCAACGCCTATATCGATTTCTCGAAGATGACGACCAGCCTGGTGGCCGTCGTCACCGACGTGGTCCGGGACGGCCGCCGCGTCGTTGGCTACGGGTTCAATTCAAATGGCCGCTATGGCCAGGGCGGGCTGATCCGCGAGCGTTTTGCCAATCGCATTCTCGAGGCCGAGCCGAGCGCCCTTCTCAACGACCATGGCGACAATCTCGATCCCCATAAAATCTGGGCGGCGATGATGTCGAATGAAAAGCCCGGCGGTCATGGCGAGCGCTCGGTCGCCGTCGGCACGCTGGACATGGCGATCTGGGATGCGACCGCGAAGATTGCGGGAAAGCCGCTGTTCCGCATGCTGGCCGAGAGCAAGGGCCGCGACGCCGATCCGCGCGTGTTCGTCTATGCCGCCGGCGGTTACTACTATCCGGGCAAGGACGACAACGCTTTGCGCGCCGAGATGCGCAGCTATCTCAGCCGCGGCTACAACGTCGTGAAGATGAAAATCGGTGGCGCCTCGATCGACGAGGATCGTCGCCGCATCGAGGCGGTGCTGGCGGAAATCGGCGCGGAGGCCCGCCTCGCGGTGGACGCCAATGGCCGACTCGATCTCGAGACCGCGATCGCCTATGCCAAGATGCTGCGCGACTATCCGCTGTTCTGGTACGAGGAAGTCGGCGATCCGCTCGATTATGCGCTGCAGGCATCGCTGAGCGAATTCTATCCCGGGCCGATGGCGACTGGCGAGAACCTGTTCTCGCACCAGGATGCGCGCAACCTGTTGCGCTATGGCGGCATGCGGCCGGACCGCGACTGGCTGCAATTCGACTGCGCGCTATCCTATGGTCTGGTGGAATATCTGCGCACGCTCGACGTGCTCGAGCAATTCGGCTGGTCACCGACGCGCTGCATCCCGCATGGCGGCCACCAGATGTCGCTCAACATCGCGGCTGGTCTCGGTCTCGGCGGCAATGAAAGCTACCCCGACCTGTTTCAGCCCTATGGCGGTTTCCCGGACAGTGTGAAGGTGATCGACGGCCATATTACCATGCCGGAGCTGCCGGGCATCGGTTTTGAGGGCAAATCCGACCTGATCAAGGTGATGCGCGAACTGGCGGAGTAAGCTTTCATACCCACTCGTCACCTCTCGAAATGGGCGCTAAACCCTGTTTCAAGCCCGAATCGTGGCCGTGAAGAGGTTGCCGACATCATGACCATCCGCCTGCACCGGGGCGATTTGCCCGATCTGAGCCGCTATACCGATTCGGTGGCGATCGACACCGAAACCATGGGCCTCAATCCGCATCGCGACCGGCTCTGCGTCGTCCAGCTCTCGCCCGGCGATGGCAGCGCCGACGTGGTGCAGATTCCCGTCGGCCATACCGATGCGCCGAACCTGAAGAAGCTGCTCGGCGACCCCAAGGTCACGAAAATCTTCCATTTCGCCCGTTTTGACCTGGCTGCGCTGTACAATGCGCTCGGGGTGATGCCGTCGCCGGTCTATTGCACCAAGATCGCGTCTCGGCTGTGCCGGACCTATACGGACCGCCACGGCCTCAAGGACCTGGTCCGCGAAGTGCTCAACGTCGATTTGTCGAAGCAGCAGCAATCCAGCGACTGGGGCTCGGGCAAGCTCAGCGACGCGCAGCTGTCTTATGCGGCGTCCGATGTGCTGCACCTGCACGCGCTGCGCGATCGCCTGAATGTGATGCTGGCCCGGGAAAGCCGAGCCGAGCTGGCGCAGTCCTGTTTCGGCTTCCTGCCGACCCGGGCCAGGCTGGATCTGTCCGGCTGGGCCGAGGAAGACATTTTCGCGCATTCCTAGGTCATTTCCGCGCGATTGGCATTCCGAAGCGGCCGCGAGCGGGCCGGCCGCCGCGATTCGGTCACACTGATCGTTCTGGTGGGGAGGCTGCAAAGGCTGCGTATTTGGCGTAGGATGCGCAGATGCAGCCTCGGCGCGTTGGAGCGACGGTGAATTCAGCTCAGATCCCGACCTATCAAGCCGGAATGGACGTGCGGTTCGCAGCCGCGGCGCGCCATTCGCGGCTCGTCCGGTTGCTGCGGATCGCGGTGCCGGCGATCGTGTTGCTGTCGATGGGCGTGATCGTCGGGATTTCGGTGTTCAATCCGTTCCGGATGATCCTGGCCCGGCTGCCCATCGACATGAGCAATCTGGTGGTGTCGGGCACCAAAATCACGATGGAGACACCGCATCTGGCTGGCTTCTCGCCGGATGGGCGGCCCTATGAATTATGGGCCAAGACGGCGACCCAGGATCTCACCGACCCCGACAATGTAGAATTGGCGACATTGCGGGCCAAGGTGATGATGGAAGACAAATCGACCATGACGATGGACGCCCGCACCGGGACCTTTAATTCCAAGGCCCAGCTGCTCAATCTGTACAAGGATGTGTTCCTGCAGACGACCGCTGGATATGAAGCGCGGCTGACCCAGGCCGCGATCGACATCGGCAAGGGCACCGTCACCTCGGAAGAACAGGTTGATGTCAAGCTGCTCAACGGCACCCTGGTCGGGCAGCGGCTGCGCATCACCGAACGCGGCGAGCTGGTGCGCTTCGAGGGCGGCGTGGTGATGAATGTGAAGATGGATCCGCCGTCGCCGGACGCGCAGGCTGCGACGCCCGCGCCGGAGCCGGAAACGCCGCCGGTCGAGCCGGTCAGGGCAAAGGCTGCCAACGGCAAGCGCGCCAACGCAAAATGAATGTGATGATGATTCGTAAAACCCCGCATCCGCGCGCCCGCCAGATCGCAGGCGCCGCTTTCATGGCTGTTCTCCTCGCTGGCGTCGGTGACGCAGCCGCGCAGACCCCTGACAAGGGGGTGCCCAATGCCATGCAGGGATTTTCGCAAAATAGGGACCAGCCGATCCAGATCGAGGCGGCCTCGCTGGAAATGCGCGACAAGAAAAAGGAAGCGACGTTTTCCGGCGATGTGAAGGTGATTCAGGGCGATACCACGATGAAGTCGAAGAGCCTCGTGGTGTTTTACGACGGCGGCGGCGCGGCGACGTCCGCGGCGGGCGCGCCCAAGGCCGCCCCCAAGGCGCCGATCAAGGCGGCCCAGCCGGGTCCCGGCGGCAGTTCCTCGATCCGGCGGCTCGAAGCCCGCGGCAATGTCGTGGTGACGCAGAAGGACCAGGTGGTCACCGGCGAGACGGCGGTGTTCGATACCCGTACCAACCTCGTGACCATGTTGGGGGGCGTGGTGCTGACCCAGGGCAAGAATGTATTGCGTGGCGACCGACTGGTGGTGGACATGACGACCGGTACGTCCCGGGTCGAATCCGACAGCGGGCGCGTTCAGGGCCTGTTTCAGTCCTCCGGCCCGGGCGGTCCCGGCATCGGCGCCGCCCCCGCAACCGGAAAACCCAAATAATTCAACCAACTGATTTTTTGTGCGGCGCGGCGGTCGAGCGCGCCATGCAACTCGCTATCGCCATGGTTATATCGAATAAATGACAGTCTGGCACTTGGCCGGGCAGGGAACGTTGACACCTCCATGGTAATCCAGCGAATCGAGCAGGCCGCGGCAATCGTGCGGGTGGCGTCCAGGGCTGAGCGTAGCGCGCATGGTTGATCTCTTCGGCATGTTCCGGCGCCGTGCCCCGAAACGCGGCCAGCAGGGCTTTGCCCGCGCCCCGGTCGATATCACCTCGCTGGGCGACAGCATGGGCGACATGCTGGGCAGCCCGCTGCGGGATGCCCCGCCCTTGGCGCGCGACGAAGGCCGCGCACTTCTTGATCCGGGAGCGCCGCAGCCGCGTCAGGCGCAACCGCAACCGCAGGGCCGGCCGCGCGGCAAGAGCAATGGCGCCGCGGCGCCCCGCGCCGGCTATCTGGCCGTCCATGCCATCAAGAAGAGCTTCGGTTCCCGCCAGGTGGTGCGCGGTGTCAGCATCTATGTGCGACGCGGCGAGGCGGTCGGTCTGCTCGGTCCGAACGGCGCCGGCAAGACCACGGTCTTCTACATGATCACCGGCCTGATCAAGCCCGAGAGCGGCGCCATCGAACTTGATGGCCACGACGTGACGAAACTGCCGATGTACCAGCGCGCCCGGCTCGGTATCGGCTATCTGCCCCAGGAAGCCTCGATTTTCCGCGGTCTCACCGTCGAGCAGAATATTCGCGCGGTGCTCGAAGTGGTCGAGCCGAACCGCAAGAAGCGCGAGGCCGAGCTGAATTCGCTGCTGGACGAGTTCAACATCCAGAAGCTGCGTAAATCGCCTTCCATCGCGCTGTCCGGCGGCGAGCGCCGCCGCGTCGAGATCGCGCGCGCGCTGGCCACGCGGCCGAATTACATGCTGCTCGACGAGCCCTTCGCGGGCATCGATCCGATCGCTGTCGGCGACATTCAGGACCTCGTCCGCCATCTCACCAACCGTGGCATCGGCGTGCTGATTACCGACCACAACGTCCGCGAAACACTGGGGCTGACAGACCGCGCCTACATCGTCTACGCTGGCGAAATCCTGACCGAGGGATCTCCCGAAGAGATCGTGGCCAACCCGGATGTTCGCCGTCTTTACCTTGGCGAGGAATTCCGCCTCTAGCCCAAATTTACAATGCGTCAAGCCGTGTACATCCGGTCGGGAACGATATAGGCAAGAAACGGACCAACTTTTGGATCGGTTTTTGCCGCCATGGCGCTGACGCAGAGACTAGAGTTTCGTCAATCCCAGTCGCTGGTGATGACGCCGCAGCTGATGCAGGCCATCAAGCTGCTGCAGCTTTCCAATCTCGATCTCTCGACCTTTGTCGAGGATGAACTGGAGCGCAATCCGCTATTGGAACGTGCCAGTGACGGAACCGAGCCAGCCGTCGCAGGCGAAGCCGGGCCTGAGCGGGCCGAATATACCGATCATGCCCATGACGACAGTTTCACGGCCGGCCAGGACGGCGCTGGCGATTTTTCCGAACGCTCCGGTGGCGACCAGTTCGACGCGCCCGCTCCCGATGAGTGGATGAACCGCGAACTGGGCAGCCGCGCCGAGATCGAGCAGACTCTCGACACCGGACTTGAGAACGTGTTCTCCGAGGAGCCGTCCGAAGCCGCCGCGCGCAATGCGCAGGATTCGGCGCCGACCGCCTACACGGAATGGGGCGGCGGCGCCTCCAGCGACGACAGCTATAATCTCGAAGCCTTTGTCGCGGCCGAGATCACGCTGGGCAGCCACCTCGCCGAACAGCTCTCGGTGGCCTTTACCTCACCGGCGTTGCGGATGATCGGGCAGTATCTGATCGATCTGGTCGACGAGGCCGGCTATCTGCCCCCCGACCTTGGCGGCGTCGGTGAGCGGCTTGGCGCTTCCGTGCAGGACGTCGAGACCGTGATCGCGGTACTGCAGAAATTCGACCCCCCAGGCGTCTGCGCGCGCGGCCTCAGCGAGTGTCTGGCGATCCAGTTGCGCGAACAGAATCGCTACGACCCCGCGATGCAGGCGCTGGTCGAGCACCTCGATCTGCTGGCCAAGCGCGACATTGGAAATCTACGGAAAATCTGCGGCGTCGATGACGAGGACCTGGCCGACATGATCGGCGAGATCCGGCGGCTCGATCCGAAGCCCGGCCTGAAATTCGGTTCGGCGCGCACGCAGACCGTGGTGCCCGATGTCTATGTCCGGCCTGGTCCGGATGGCGGATGGCATGTCGAACTCAACAGCGACACGCTGCCGCGAGTTCTCGTCAATCAGGTGTATTATTCGGAACTGTCGAAATCGATCCGCAAGGATGGCGACAAATCCTACTTCACCGATTGCCTGCAGAATGCCACGTGGCTGGTGCGTGCGCTCGACCAGCGCGCCCGCACCATTCTGAAAGTGGCGACGGAAATCGTGCGGCAACAGGACGGCTTCTTCACGCAGGGCGTGGCGTATCTGCGTCCCCTGAATCTGAAGGCCGTCGCTGATGCCATCCAGATGCACGAGTCGACCGTGTCGCGCGTTACCGCTAACAAATACATGGCGACCAATCGCGGCAGTTTTGAATTAAAGTATTTTTTCACGGCCTCGATCGCGTCGGCCGATGGTGGCGAGGCGCATTCCGCGGAAGCGGTGCGGCATCATATCAAGCAGTTGATCGATGCCGAAAATCCCGCGGTCATCCTCTCCGATGATACCATCGTGGAACGGTTGCGCGAGGCGGGCATTGATATCGCTCGTCGTACCGTTGCAAAATACCGCGAAGCCATGCGGATACCGTCGTCGGTGCAGCGCCGCCGTGACAAGCAAAGCATGCTCGGTAACGCACTTAACGCGCGCGCGGCCTCGCCTGAAAGGACTGCCGACAGATCCCGCGACATCACACCAGCTTGATTGCGCTCTCGTCAAATCAGCATAGTGTCGGGTCAACTCAAGACGAATCGAGGCATCAAAATGACCCTTCGTATCTCGGGAAAAAGCATCAGTGTCGGCGACGCCCTGCGCGGACGAGTCACTGAACGGACCGACGAAGTCTTGCGAAAATATTTCGACGGTAACTATTCCGGGCACATCACACTGAGCAAGGACGGCTTCGGCTTTCGTACCGACTGTGCGCTGCACCTCGACTCCGGAATTACCCTCGAAGCCGATTCAAATGCTCCCGATGCCTATGCCAGCGCCGATCAGGCGTTGATCCAGATCGAGAAGCGGCTGCGCCGCTATAAGAGCCGCCTGAAGGATCGCTCGGCGCGCAAGGCGCATGCCGAAGCCGTCGCGATCGCCGAACTCACGGCACCGACGATCAGCGCCCCGAGCTATGTCATCGAGGCGCCGGCTGGCGATGACGAGCACGAGACTGGATACGATCCGGTCATCATCGCCGAGGCCACAACCTCGCTGAAGCACTTTTCGGTCAGTGAAGCGGTCATGGAGCTCGACTTCACCGGCGCCGCCGTCGTGGTGTTCCAGCATGGCAGTAGCGGCCGGGTGAACATCGTTTATCGCCGCGCCGACGGCAACGTAGGGTGGGTCGATCCGCCGGTGATTAAACCGTCCTGACGCATTGACGCCCCGTTAGGCCCTCCCTATGGTCCGCCGCCTTTGACAGGTTTTACCTGTCAAACGGATTTCGCACGGGCCGGTTCCGGTGCTAGAATATGTCCGGGCGTTCGCGCCCGGTGCGTGTTCTGACAGCGTAGACCACGTCCATACCCGCTACTACGCTGTCAGCCTTGCTAGTTTTCACCCGCTGACGGTCAACATCCTCGGAACGGTCCATGACGATTACCGATCTGGTCGCGCCCGAGGCGATACTCCCGGCGTTGAGGGTCAACAGCAAGAAGCAGGCGCTGCAGGAACTCGCCGCGCGGGCGGCTGTGCTGACGGGGCAGGCTGAACGCTCGATCTTCGAAGTGTTGCTGCAGCGCGAAAAGCTGGGCACCACCGCGGTTGGCTACGGCGTCGCCATTCCGCACGGCAAGCTGCCGAAGCTGGATCGGTTGTTCGGCATGTTCGCGCGCCTGGAACGGCCGATCGATTTCGAGGCCATGGATGGCCAGCCGGTCGATCTCGTCTTCCTGCTGCTGGCTCCGGAAGGCGCCGGCGCGGACCATCTCAAGGCACTGGCGCGCATTGCCCGGCTGCTGCGCGATCAGGACGTCGCCAAGAAGCTGCGCGCCTCGCGCGACGCACAGGCGATCTACTCGGTGCTGGCGTTGCCTCCCGTCACCGCTGCCTGACCAACGCGCAACGGGCAAGACGGCTATCTCGCCTGCCCGCCTGTCCAGGGATGCGGTTCAGGCTGCGTATTCCTTGGCGTTCAGCACCGGGCTTGGTGCGAGCTGCTCGTTACGCACGACCTGGCGCGCGGTCACCGAAGCGGTGTCGGCGCCGCTTGTCGCAGCCGATTCCGCCAATGTTTCGACGCGATAGGCCTCGGCCTGCTCTTCGGCCATCGCCGCACGGGAAGCGGCTGCCATGCGCAGCGCAGTCTGGATCTCGTTCGCGTCGGCGCCGTTCTTCAACAGCAACAACGTCAGCAACGCCTTGATATCCGAATTCATCGCTTCACTATTCTGTTTCATCTTGCGCGCGGATGCCGCGGCGGCATCGGACATGCCGGCCGTTGGGCGGAGCTTGGCCACATTGTGCGGCGTGGTATCCGCCACCGCCGATCGCGACGGACCGGCGTATTCTTCAGCCATCATGACGCGTGAGGCCGCGGCCAGCTGCAGCGCGTTATGAATCTCCGGCGAGTTGGTACCGGTCTTCAGCAGAGGCAGAGTCAGCAGGGCTTTGACATCGGAGTTCATCGCGGCTGAATTTTGCATGGTGTGCTCACTGGTTGGACGATGGGAATAACTACAGAAAACGGGTGGCAAATAGTTTTTCGAGAAAGCCGGGTTGCGCGAGATCTGCCGCCACTTGCTCGATGACGAGGGCGGCTGGCGAACCGGCATGGTCGACCTTGCGTGTCGATCCCGATGCCGGCGACGAGCCGGTGCCTGCCGAGCCGGTGCCGACATCCGACGCCGCCATCACGCGAATGTCGCGCGGGCTGTCACGGATCAAGGAGAGGGCGAGAAAAGCGGGATCGTAGAGCGCCTTGCGCGTGGCTTCTTTCGCGACAATGCTATTGGCGGCCTCCTGCGACCATTCGCCGAGCGGCAAACGGTCGGATTTCATCACGAACGAGCTGCTGCCCGGCGGCATTTGCAGCAAGGTAATGTCGGCGTCGGCCTTCATCAGGAAAACAGTCGCGGCCGAGCAACCCGGCGCACAGATCAGAAAGGTCAGCAGCGCCGCCACGACGGGACGGTCGAAACGCGACGAATAAGGTTCAAAAGATTCCGGGCGGGCCGCGGTCGCGAGATGCTCACCGAAACCTTTGAGGAAATCTTCAACCTGCGGAATGTGAACTTCCGGCGATCTGTTCATGGCCAACTCCAACCTCAAGAGGTTAGAGTTTCGCCTACCATGGTGAATGCCTTGTAAACGTTCACCGCTATTGAGCGGTGGCGTCGATCATGAAAAATGCGGAAAGTAATATTGATGTAGTAATCAGTTTTTTAAATGTCCCAATCGACTAACGGTATTTAAAAACCAAATGCACGCCAGTCGCGTAGATGGATGAACCGCTCGAATATACAGATACCCACTCCATACGAAAACCGGTTGAACCGCGCCAGTTCTCCATTACCGTCGGAATGATAAGCGGGTTGGTCCGCATATCATTCCGGATGACCGTTCTGCTAATCGTTAGTGAACGCTGACGGCCTGCAATTCCTGGCTCCAGGCGTTTGCAATGGCTGCTTCGCGGCTATCGGTCAGCATGATCGGCGTGCCGTCGGCGGCGTGCAGCGCGAACAGCTTCAGTCCCGGCGCGATGTGCGGCGCTTGCGGAAACAATCCGGGCACGTCTTCCGAACGGACCTGCTTGACGTAGGCAATCAGACCTTCGCCCAGATGGGCCAATGCTTCGGTGGTAACGCTTGCAGTGTCAAAGGTGGTACCAACTTCACTCATGGTCTCGACTCCTTCTGGTAGACCAAGCGGTCGAGTCCGCTACTCGTTCCATTCAAGATGCATGACCTGGACGAAAAACCGGATTCCACTTTTTCGGGTCACGCATTATTCGTGCTCATTGATAGCAATTGTCTTAACGACCCTTTCAGGCTCGGGCCTGGCGAGGTCGACGGACAACAGCCCGTTTTTCAGATCCGCCCCCAGCACCAGCATCCCCTCCGCCAGCACGAAGGTGCGCTGGAAGTGGCGCGCGGCGATGCCGCGATGGATGTACTGCCGGGACTTGTCGTCCTGCTGGCGGCCGCGGATGACGAGCTGGTTCTCCTCGGTGGTGACGTCGAGCTGATCCCGGGTGAACCCGGCGACCGCCAGCGTGATGCGCAGGCGTTCCGGCTGACCGCTGTTACGGTCGCACCGCTCGATGTTGTAGGGAGGATAGCCGTCGGCGCCCTTGACCACGCGATCGAGCGCACGCTCGATCTCGTCGAATCCCAAAAGGAACGGACTGGATAACGAAGGAACACGAGACATAAAGACAAAGCCCTCTCGAAGCGACTTTGGGTATCAGGGCCCTTACGGCACCCTATCTTCGACCGTCCGGCGGATTGCCGTCCGGTCACCCAACAATATGGGCATGGACTTGCCGGGTTCAAGCACCCGGAAATTGCGGTGCCGAACCTCTAACACGCTGATTTCGGTCAGATATCGATCCGCTGCCGGCCGTCGGCGCTGAACAGGTGCAATTTGTCGCGCGGTGCGATGGCCCGGATCCGCTCGCCGATCGAAGGCGCCATCTGGCCGGGTATCCGCACGATCACCTCGCCTGGCGGCAATTCTCCGGGATGCAGGCTGACGCCTTGTTCGCCCTGCCGGGAGCCATAGACGAAGGTCTCCGCCCCGACCCGTTCAATCGCTTCGACAGTCAATTCCAGTGTGATGCCGCCCGCCGGTGTAAGGTCGGTGGAGATTAGCAGATCCTCGGGCCGGACGCCAAGAATGCCGCCCTGCGAGGCGGCGCGGCTGTCGCCCGCGAATTGCAGCGCAATCTCGCGACCGTCGAGCGGGATCAGATTCATCGGCGGCGCGCCGATGAAGGAGGCGACGAAGGTCGTCGCCGGCTTGCGGTAGATATCCAGCGGATTGCCGATCTGCTCGACCTCGCCGCCATTCATCACCACCAGGATATCGGCCAGGGTCATGGCTTCCAGCTGGTCGTGGGTCACGTAGATCGAGGTGGTCTGGAGCCGGCGCTGCAGTTTCCGGATCTCGACCCGCATGGCGACGCGCAGCTTGGCGTCGAGATTGGACAGCGGCTCGTCGAACAGAAACACTTTTGGCTGGCGCACGATGGCGCGGCCCATGGCGACGCGCTGGCGCTGACCGCCGGACAGCTGCCGCGGCTTGCGGTCGAGCATGGTGCCGATTTCGAGAACCTTTGCGGCCTCGCGGACGCGGGCGTCAATCTCGGGCTCTTTCATGCCACGGTTGCGCAGGCCGTAAGCCATGTTGTTGTAGACGCTCATATGCGGGTACAGCGCATAGTTCTGGAACACCATGGCGATGTCGCGGTCGGCCGGCTCCACCTGATTGACGACCCGGCCGCCGATGTCGATCTCGCCCGATGTGATCGTCTCCAGTCCCGCGACCATGCGCAGCAACGTCGACTTGCCGCAGCCGGAGGGGCCGACCAGCACGCAGAACTGGCCGTCGGCAATCGCGAAATCGATGCCCTTGATGGCCTCGAAGCCGCCGGGATAGGTCTTGCGGACGTTGCGCAGCGAGACGTTCGACATGTTCTTCCTATTTTTCCGTCTCGACCAGTCCACGCACGAACAGTTGCTGCATGAACACCACCACGGCGACCGGCGGCACCATCGCAAGAATGGCGGTAGCCATGGCCAGTTGCCACTCGGCGAGTTCATCGGTGGTCGTCAGCATCTTCTTGATGCCGGTGACGATGGTCTGCATCGAATCTTGGGTGGTCACCAGCAGCGGCCACAGATACTGGTTCCAGCCGTAGATGAACTGGATCACGAACAGCGCCGCGATGGTCGTGACCGACAGCGGCAGCAGGGTGTCCTTGAAAAAGCGGAACGGGCCGGCGCCGTCGATGCGCGAGGCCTCCAGCAATTCGTCGGGGATGGTCATGAAAAACTGCCGGAACAACAGCGTGCCGGTGGCCGATGCGATCAGCGGCAGGATCAGCCCGGCATAGGTGTCGAGCAGGCGCAGATCGGCGACCACCTTGTAGGTAGGATAGATGCGCACCTCGACCGGAAGCATCAGGGTCACGAAGATGATCCAGAACGCGGTCTTGCGGAACGGAAAGCGGAAATACACCACGGCATAGGCTGACAGGATCGAAATGAAGATCTTGCCGATCGCGATGCCGGCGGCCGTGATGAAGGAATTCAGCAGCATCTGGCCGACCGGCTCGCGGCTGTAGCGCGACGCACCGACAAAGACGGCCCGGTAATAGTTCTCCATGCCGTGGCCGCCCGGCGACAGCGGCATGTTGCCGTTGACCACGGTGGCAGCGTCGTGCGTCGAGGCGATGAAGGCGATGTAGACCGGAAAGGCGACGATGAAGACGCCGAAGGTCAGGATGGCGTAGGCGACGATATCGCTCCAGCGGCGGTGCTCGACCATCAGTACTGCACCTTGCGCTCGACGTAGCGGAACTGGATGGCGGTGAGGGCGATCACAATGACCATCAGCACGACGGATTGCGCAGCCGAGCTGCCGAGATCGCCGCCAAGCCGGCCGTCGGCATAGACCTTGTAGACCATCGTCGTGGTCATGCCGGCCGGGCCACCGCCGGTAACGGCGTCGATGATGCCGAACGTGTCGAAGAACACGTAGACGACATTGACGACCAGCAGGAAGAACGTCGTCGGCGACAGCAGCGGAAAGGTGATGGTCCAGAACCGGCGTAGCGGCCCGGCGCCGTCGATGGCGCCGGCCTCCAGCACGCTGCGGGGGATCGACTGCAGGCCGGCGAGGAAGAACAGGAAGTTGTAGGAGATCTGCTTCCAGACCGCGGCCATGACGACCAGCGTCATGGCATGGTTGCCGTTGAGCAGTGGATTCCAGTCGAAGCCGAGCAGGCGCAGCGGCCGCGCCAGCGTGCCCAGCGTGGGATGGAACATGAAGAGCCACAGCACGCCGGCGACGGCAGGCGCGACGGCGTAGGGCCAGATCATCAGCATCTTGAAGACGGGCGCTGCCTTCAGATTCTTGTCGGCCTGGGTCGCGAACAGCAGCGCGATGGTCAGCGACAGCGCCGCCACCAGCGACGAAAATACCACCGTCACGCCCATCGCCTTGTAGTATTCCGGCTGCGCGAACAGCGCCTGGTAGTTCTCAAACCCGATGAAATCCGAACTCAGGCCGAAGGCGTCCTCGCGCAGGAACGACTGCCAGACCGCCTGGAACGCGGGCCAATAGAAAAATACAAACGTGATCACCAGCTGCGGCACCAGCAGCAGATAGGGCAGCAGCTTGTTCTTGAAAACGGCTGTCTTTTCCATGCTGGTCGACGGATCCCGGAGAACGATCAAAACTCGTGATGTCATCACCTGCGACAGCGGGTGATGCAGTAAACGCAATCGCCTGTCGGATAAACGAACGCCTGAGTCGACCGGGTCGCCCGGTCCATGCCCGCGATTGCGGGCCTGGCCGGGC
>NZ_JANXTC010000141.1:0-4831 GCF_025356345.1 Tardiphaga sp. | reverse complement strand
GACCCTGACGCCGATGCTGTGCGGACAGCTGCTCGGTCGCGGCAAGCCGCATGTGCCGCACGACGCGGCGCGCCCCGCCGGCAGGTTCGCGTTGTTCTATGTGAGGAGTCTCGACTGGACATTGCGCCATCGGTTGGTCGCGGGGCTGCTGACACTGGCGGTGACCGGCGCCACCGCCTGGCTGTACGTGCTGCTGCCGAAGGGCTTCATGCCGACCCAGGACACCGGGGTGATGTTCGTGCGTACCATCGCGCCGCCCAGCATTTCCTTCGCCGCCATGGAGGACATGCAGCGCGCGGTCGGCCGTGCGATCCAGCAGGACCCGGCGGTGTCGGGCCTCGTTTCCTATATCGGCGAGGGCAATGGCGGCGCGCTGAGTATCGGGCAGATGCTGGTGGCGCTGAAGCCGCTCGATCAACGCCGGATGGACATCCAGAAGGTGATCGCGCGGCTGCGCGAACGCATGGCTGGCATCGCCGGCATCCGGGTGTTCTTCGTGCCGCTGCAGGATCTCAACCTCGGCACCCAGAGCGGCGCCGGGCGCTACCAATACACGATGTGGGGCGTCGATGGCGCCGAGGTAACCCGCACCGCCGAGGGCATGATCCGCCGCGTCCGCGCACTGCCGGAAGTGACGGACGTGATCGCCAGCTGGGAGACCGGCGGCTTGCAGGCCGGGCTGACCATCGACCGCTGGCGCGCCGCGGCCCTCGGCGTCACCTCGGTGGCTATCGACAACACCCTCAACGACGCCTTCGGCCAGCGCCAGATCAACCTGTTGTTCCTGCCGACCAACTATTCCCGGGTCATTTACGAGGTCGAGCCGCAGGCGGCGATGGACCCCTCGGTAATGAGCCAGCTCTACGTCGCCAGCGCCGCCGGCGGGGCGGTGCCGCTGTCGGCCCTGACCCGGCCGTCGCGGGCGCACGCGCCGATGTGGATCCGGCACAGCGCGCAGTTTCCGTCTGCCACCATTTCCTTCGACACCCGCCCGGGCAAGACGCTGGGCGACGCCATCGCGGCGATCCGCAAGGCGGAAGCCGACGCCCACTTGCCCGACGAGGTCAGGGTCGAGTTTCGCGGCGAGGCCAAGGAAGCCGCCGGCTCCGGCATGAAGCAATTGCTGCTGGCCGGCGCGGCGCTGGTGGCGATCTACATCGTGCTGGGCGTGCTGTACGAAAGTTTTGCCCATCCGCTGACCATCCTGTCGACGCTGCCGCCCACCGTGTGCGGCGCGCTGCTGGCGCTGTGGGCCGCCAAAATCCCTTTCACGTTGATCACCGCCATCGCCTGCATCCTGCTGGTGGGGATGGTGATGAAGAACGCCATCATGATGGTGGATTTTGCGCTGGATGCCGAGCGGAGCCGCGGCCTTTCGCCCCGCGATGCGATCGGCGAGGCCGCGCGACTGCGCGTGCGGCCAATCACCATGACCATGCTGGCGGCGATCCTGAGCGCGGTGCCGATCGCTATCGGTACCGGACCGGGCTTCGAACTACGCCAGCCGCTCGGCATTGCCATCGTCGGCGGCCTGATCGTGGCGCAACTGTTCACGCTGTACACCACGCCGGTGATCTACCTTGCCATGAACGATTGGCGCAGCATGACACGGCTGCGCCGCCGCGCATCTCTCGATTGATTTCAAAATCTGTGCCGGCATTCCCATAGAACGACCGTTTCTGGCGCAAACATGCCGTGCGACTCAAATCTTTGATTGGAAGTGGCGTTTTTTGTCGGCATTTGAAGACTGCAATGAGATCAGGACTCACCCAATAGCCGGATTACCGCTAGAATTGGCAGGGCGCCCCCTAGCAACCTTATCGCAAGACGATTGAGCTCGTCGCGGCTGCCGATGGCTGCGGGGACCGAACGGCTTCGGGAGATCACCCCGAAATTGGCAAACTTGACCTTCAGCGTCACCCTCCGGCCGCGATTGCCGGTGACGCCATCCGTTTTCCGCATTCTGAATGGGCTGCTAACCTATTGATACGACTAGGGGCGGGCTCCCCGCATAATTCAGAATAAGCGTTGATATTGCTGAGGGTCTGCGCTGATTCTGATTCCCCCATGCGGAGGTTCGATCCCTCCCGCCCCAGCCAGCGAGCCTTCAAGTATCTGCGGATGTTGATGATTTGTCCCAGTCGAGGACCGCGGTGTCGATGTGAGGCAGTTCAGGGGCGTGGCCGGCGTCGTATCGGCGGTCGCGGCCGGATCAGCGTTACCGGGATGCTGGCGCTCATTGGATTGACGCTGCCCGGAACGCGTTGCTAGGTGTGGCGTTGCCCGGAACCCGGGCTGCATCGTCCTCACGGTCGATTCCGAAATGTTTTACCCATATTGCTGCTTCGGGATCATGGCCATGAAGCTTGTCGTGTTCGACTTCGATGGCACGCTCGTCGACAGTCGCAAGCTGATCGTTGAGTCGAACCGGATTGTGTTCGGCGAGTTCGGACTTTCGCTTCCCGCTCAAGAAGACAGCTTTGCACTGGTCGGACTGTCTCTCGAATCCGTTCTTGCACGGTTGGCCGGGCCGGACGCGCCGATTGAGCGGATGGTCGCCGCCTATCGACGCGTCATGCCACAGCTTCGCGCCGACCGTGCCTTTGCGGAGGTGCCGTTCGATGGAGCTGGCGAATTGTTGCGCGAGCTTTTCGAGCACAAGGGCGTGCGTCTCGGGATCGCCACGTCGCACGTGTCGCACACGCTGGCGCCCGCGTTGCGGCAGTATGGATGGCACGACTATTTCTGTACGGTCCAGACCGCCGACAATGCCCTGTCCAAGCCGCATCCGGGTATGCTGCTGAAGGCGCTGGGCGAAGCCAATGTCGAGGCTGCCGACGCGGTCATGGTTGGCGATACCACGTTCGACATCGAGATGGCTTGCGCCGCGGGTATCCGCGGAATTGCCGTGTCGTGGGGCTATCACCGTCCTGACCGACTTCACACCGCGGGCGCGATCCGGGTGGTGGACGACATGGACGAACTCCGCGACTATCTGCTGGCTTCGTTGCAACCGGCCGCATCCTAGCGATGCAGACACGCGTAGACGCGGACCAGCTCGCGCGTCTCGGTCGGAACCGCGCGGCGTGCCTCCGCGTTCGCCGTTGCCGTCGCGCATGACAGCCAGAAATAGTTGCCGGTCGGGTCGATCACGAGCCGGTTTGGCGCGAAATTTGCGACAATGGCCGACAGGTACGGTGTGGTCGAGAACCACGATAGTTGACGCAGCTCCGAAGCGATGCGCTCCGACGAGACGAAGCGCGGACTGCCGAGCGCCGGATCGGAAGCTTCGCCCGTCGCGAGCGCCGAAACGGCGTCCCGGTAATGCCGCCACGCCGCGACAAATTTTCCGGTCTCGATCACATGTACCAATGTCAGGAGCAAAAACGCCGCTGCGAGCGGCCGGCGGCTTTTACCTCGCGCCGCGGTGATCACGCGGTCGAGGCCTGGCAATCGACCGCTGAGCCCGCCGTTTTGGTGCGGCGCGCAGAGGATCGCCAGCCCGCCGAGTGCGGGCGTCACGATCACCAGTGCCGTTCGGAGATAATACCGGCTGCTCGCGTGGATCGCCTGGTCGAATAGCAGCCAGTACAAGGCCAGCACGGCCAGCACGACCATGGCCGCGTAAAGGTCGGCCCGCTCAGGGGTCAGCCGCGACAGCGCCAGATAGATGGCGCCGTAGCCGGCGATCGTCGCGAGCAGGAGCAGAACGATACTCACCTGGAAGATGCCCATATCAAAGAAGCGCAGGGCGGCCCGGATCAGCGCGTCGGCGTAGTACGCATCGGGCGGAATCAGGAACTTGCTGGCGACAGCCAGCGCCAGGATCACGATCAACATCGCCGCCACTCGCTGAAATCCAATCGTGCGCCAGCCGCGCGGCGCAAGCGTCGCCACAATGGCACAGGTCAAGACCAGAGCGCCTTCATGCGTAAAGGCGAGGGCGAGCAGCAGGATGAAAACAAGAAATCCACCAGCGGCGGTCGGTCTGGCATAATGGGTGGCCGCCAGCGTCGGCCAGAACAAGGCGTGCGCCAGCCACATTTCGGTGGGAAAGCCGAACACGAGGGGGCAGAGCATGGCTGTCGAAAAACAGGCATAGACAAAAATGACGCGGTCGCGTGAGCGGTCGACCACGAAGGTGCCAATCAGGCCGGCGAGCGGCGCAATGTAGAACAGCAGACCATAGACGCGGATTCCGGCGCCGGGGTTGCCGCTCAACCTGACAAACATTTCCGCCGGCCAAAGGGTCAGGGCGTAGACCGACAGCCGGCCGGATATATTGTGCCAATGGAACGCCCAGACATCTTCGACCGTCACCGCGTAGGAAAACATCGCGCCATCGGCATAAAGCTGTAGTTCGAAAGCGAGCGCGATGACGACGAACGCGACCGACCAGCCGAGGCCAATGCCGATCACTGTCGCGCGCAACAGGCCGGCGTGCGGGCGGATCGTAGGCAACGACATGGTGCCGAGGTTCCCTGTGCTGTGCGCGGGCTCCCTGGCTCGCTAGGACAGATCGGCGAGCGAGGTCATCAGTTGATCGAGCCGGTGCCCGGAGCGCGCGGCCTTGGCGGTCATGTAGCGACGATTATCGGCATTGACCGGCGCTTCAAGCGACATCCGGCTGGCAATTTCGATGCCGGCCCGTGTGAGCCCGTCGAGCTTGGCCGGATTGTTGGTCAGCAGCGCGATCCGCGTGCAGTCCAGCATTTGCAACATGCGGGCGGCGACGCCGTAGTCGCGCTCGTCATCATCGAAGCCTAGCGTGGTGTTGGCGTCGATGGTGTCGAGGCCACCATCCTGCAATTGATAGGCCCGCATCTTGTTG
>NZ_JANXTC010000125.1:0-6714 GCF_025356345.1 Tardiphaga sp. | reverse complement strand
AGGACATCCGCATGCTGGACAACTTCCAGATGGGTCCGAACCTGGTCCGTGGTTTCGCACCGAACGGTATTGGCCCGCGTGACATCAGCTACGTTGCTTTGGGCTCCTATGGCGACGCGCTGGGCGGCACGAAATATTGGGGCGCATCGGCCGAATTGCAGATGCCGTTCTGGTTCCTGCCGAAGGAAGTTGGTATCAAGGGCGCGGTCTACGCCGATGCCGGCGGCCTGTGGGACTACAAGGGACCGACTTCCTGGGCCCAGACGAGCGAGCAGAACGTGGCCGGCTGTATTCCTGCCAGCAAGACCACCGTTGGTACCTGCACCGGACTGCAGTTTGACGATGGCAATGTCGTCCGCTCGTCGGTCGGCGTGGGCGTGATCTGGCAGTCCCCGTTCGGTCCGCTGCGCTTCGACTACGCGGTGCCGATCACCAAGGGTGCATATGATCGCGTGCAGCAGTTCAAGTTTGGCGGCGGAACTTCGTTCTGAGTTTGATCTCGCGCCGGACCGCGACGGGTGGAATGGCGCAGCCAAGCTTCTTCAAACAATCGCCGTCGTTGACGCTGGCTGAAATTGCCGCGTTTGCGAAGGCGGAGCTGGTCGACCCCACGCGGGCCGACCAGCGTATTACCGGCCTGGCGTCGCTCGACCAGGCGGGTCCGCACCATCTCGCCTTCTTCGACAACGTTCGTTACATCCACCAGCTCGCGCAGACCCGTGCCGGCGCTGTTCTGGTGAGCGTCCGGTTCAAGGGCGACATTCCCCCCCATCTTGCCGTGTTACGTTCCAGAAGCCCGTTCGCGGATTTTGTGGCGCTGAGCCGCGACTGGCATGACGACGCGTTGCGCCCGCAATCCGGCTTCGGCCTAACGGGGGTGGCGGTATCGGCGATCGTCCACCCGACGGCGCAGCTCGAGGACGACGTCACCGTCGATCCGTTGGCGGTGATCGGCCCGAATGTCGAAATCGGTTCAGGCTCGGTGATCGGCTCCGGCGCGGTGATCGCGGCCGGCGTCAAGATCGGACGCGACTGCAATGTCGGCGCCAATTCGTCGATCCAGTTCGCGCTGATCGGCAATAACGTGCTGATCCACCCCGGCTGCCTGATCGGGCAGGACGGCTATGGCTTCATCTTCGGCGCGGAAAGCCACCTCAAGGTACCGCAGACCGGCCGCGTGCTGATCCAGAACGACGTCGAGATCGGCGCCGGGACCACCATCGACCGCGGCAGCCTGCGCGACACCGTGATCGGCGAAGGCACCAAGATCGATAATCAGGTCCAGATCGGCCACAATGTGACAGTCGGACGACATTGTCTGATCGCCGCCAAATGCGGACTTGCCGGCAGCCTGACACTCGGCGACAACGTTGCGCTGGGCGCCATGGTCGGCGTCAACAATCATATTACCATCGGTGATGGCGCGCAGGTCACCGCGATGAGCGGCGTCAAGGACAGCATCCCGGCCAAAGGGCGGTGGGGCGGTTTCTTTGCCAAGCCGACCAAGCAGTGGTTTCGCGAGATCCTCGCGGTGGAGAAGCTCGGACGCGACAGCGCGCCGGGGGCGAAGACGAATTCGCAGGACGCGAAGGACGAGGGGCAATGAGCGAAGTTTCATCGATCGATCAGGAATCGCCGATTGCGTATGATCTGGTCGATATCAACACCATCCTCAAGACCCTGCCGCACCGCTATCCGTTCTTGCTGATCGACCGCGTCGTCAATATCCGCAAGGATTACAGCGGCGTCGGCATCAAGAACGTCACCATCAACGAGCCGGCCTTCCTCGGCCATTTTCCGGACCGTCCGGTGTTTCCGGGCGTGCTGATGATCGAGGGCATGGCGCAGACCGCCGGCGTGATCGGCATCCTGTCGGTCGAGGGCACGCAGAAGCCGCGCGCGGTGTACTTCCTGACGATCGACAAGTGCAAATTCCGCAAGCCGGTGATGCCGGGCGATACCGTCGAATATCACATGCGCAGCATCGGCCGGAAGAAGACGATGTGGTGGTTTCACGGCGATGCCAAGGTCAACGGCGTGATCGTCGCCTCGGCCGACGTCGGCGCGATGCTGACGGACTGACGCGGTCGCTCGCCGGGCTGTGTGATCCGCTCGCGGCAAGCCGCTGCAACCGAGCGAAATCAGACGTGACTGGACAGCTCCGGTAGCCCGCGTTACCAGCGAAAATCAATCTTTGACGTCGCGATACCGGCTGAGACGGGGCTATTTGATGAGCAATATCGATCCCACGGCACGCATTGCCGATGGCGCCGTGATCGGCGAGGGCACCAGCATCGGGCCCTATTGCATCATCGGGCCGGACGTCGTGATCGGCGCCGACTGCAAGCTGCTTGGCCATGTGCACATCACCGCGCAGACCAGCATTGGTGACGGCTGCCTGATCTATCCGTTTGCCTCGCTGGGCACGCCGCCGCAGTCGCTCAGCTACAAGGGCGAACTCACGAAGCTCGTAATCGGGCAGGGCTGCACGATCCGCGAATCCGTGACCATGAATGCCGGCACCGTCGCCGGCGGCGGCATTACGACGGTCGGCGACCGCGGCTACTTCATGAACTGCGCCCATGTCGGCCATGACTGTCATGTCGGCAACGACGTCATCTTCGCCACCTCGGCGACGCTCGGCGGCCATTGCGAGATCGGCGACTTCGTCTTCATGGGCGGGCTGTCGGCGGTGCACCAGTTCACCCGCATCGGGCCGCAGGCGATGGTCGGCGGTATCTGCGGCGTCCGCGGCGACGTGATCCCGTTCGCGCTGGTCAATGGCCAGTATGCCAGCCTCGAGGGCCTCAACATTATCGGCATGAAACGCCGCAAATTCACCAAGGCGCGGCTGGCGCTGGTGCGCTCGTTCTACCAGAAACTGTTTCATGGCGACGGCATCTTCGCCGACCGGCTTGCCCGCGTGCAGCCGATGTCCGCCGAGGATCCTGCGATCGTCGAGATCCTGGACTTCATCGCCGCCGGGCAGCACCGTGCGCTGTGCCTGCCCGAGGATGGCCACGGCAAATCTTGAACCGGGTCCGGGGCCTGCCATGACGCATCAGGATCTCGCGCTGTCGTCTCCGGTGGGCCTGATCGCCGGCGGCGGCGTCTTGCCTTTCGCGGTCGCCAACTCGCTGCTGGCGCGCAACATCACGCCGGTGTTCTTCGCGCTGAAGGGCATCTGCGATCCGGCCGCCGTGACACGCTTCAAGCATCACTGGGTCCCGATCGGCCAGCTCGGCCGACTGAAGCGGCTGATGCGTGGCGAGAACTGCCGCGACCTGGTTTTCATCGGCACCCTGGTGCGGCCGGCGCTGTCCGAAATCCGTCTCGACTGGGGTACGTTGCGGGCGATGCGGCACATCCTGTCGGCGTTTCGCGGCGGCGACGACCATCTCCTCACCGGCATTGGTCGGATCTTCGAACAGGACGGTTTCCGGCTGCTGGGCATCAAGGATGTCGCGCCGGACCTGTTGATGCCGGCGGGATCGCTGACCCGCGCCAGGCCGGATGCCGATGCCGAAGCCGATATCGCCAAGGGGCGCGACGTGCTGCGTGCGCTAAGCCCGTTCGACATCGGCCAGGCCATTGTGGTGATCGATGGCCATGTGGTGGGTGTCGAGGACATCGAAGGCACTGACGGCCTGCTGATGCGCGTGGAGCGCTTGCGCGGTGAGGGTCGCATCCGCGCCAGAGCGGGCAGGGGCGTGCTGGTGAAGGCCCCGAAGAGTGGCCAGGACCTCCGCTTCGACATGCCGACGCTGGGGCCGCGCACCATCGAGCGGGCCGCCGCGGCGCAATTGGCTGGCGTGGCCATCGTCGCCGGCAACAGCATCGTCGCCGAGCCGCAAGCGATGATCGACATCGCCGACGCGGCGCGGCTGTTCGTGACGGGACTATCGACGTGACCCGAAAAATCTTTCTCATCGCCACCGAGGAATCCGGCGACCGGCTCGGTTCCGAACTGATCAAGGCGCTGCGACTGAGGCTCGGCGACGCCGTCACTTTCGAGGGTATCGGCGGCTCCGGCATGGCCCGCGAAGGAATGGCATCGCGGTTTCCGATCGAGGAATTGTCGATCATCGGCTTTGCCGCGATCCCGCGAAAATTGCCGATGATCCTGCGTCGCCTCGCCGAAGCCACCGAGGCCGTATTGCGCGCGGCGCCCGATATCCTGGTCATCATCGACAGTCCGGACTTCACGCACCGCGTGGCGCGGCGCGTGCGGCGCCGCGATCCCTCGATTCCGATCGTCGATTATGTCTCGCCGACGGTCTGGGCGTGGCGGCCGGGCCGGGCGCGCGCGATGCGCTTCTATGTCGATCACGTGCTGGCGCTGTTGCCGTTCGAGCCCGAGGTGCACCAAAAGCTCGGCGGCCCGCTATGCAGCTATGTCGGCCATCCCCTGATCGCGCAGCTCGATTCGCTGCGCCCGAATGAAGACGAGCAGGCGCGTCGCGATGCGGCGCCGCCGGTCTTGCTGGTGCTGCCGGGCAGCCGCCGCGGCGAGATCCGCCACCACATGGCGATCTTCGGCGCGGCGCTCGGCCTGTTGTACAAGCAGGGCGTCGCCTTCGAACTGATCCTGCCGACCATGCCGCATCTCGAGGCCGCGATCGCCGCCGCGCTAACCGACTGGCCGGTGCAGCCGCGCGTGGTGGTCGGCGAGCAGGCCAAGCGTGCCGCGTTCCGGATCGCGCACGCCGCCTTCGCCAAGTCCGGCACGGTGACGCTGGAGCTGGCGGTGGCCGGCGTGCCGATGGTGGCAGCCTACCGAGCCGGCAACGTCGAGGCCTGGATCGCCAGGCGCCTGATCCGTTCGGCCTCGGTCATTCTCGCCAATCTGGTGATTGGCGAGAATGTGGTGCCGGAATTCATCCAGCAGGATTGCACGCCGGAAAAACTGGCGCAGGCGCTGCGCGAGGTGCTGGAAGACACGCCGATGCGCCAGCGCCAGGTCGAGGCCTTTGCAAAGCTCGACCACATCATGGACACCGGCAGGTCCTCGCCAAGCGAAGGCGCGGCAGAGATCGTGCTGGCATTGCTGCGGCGACCGAAGGCTGGCATCGGTCCCGCGGCATGACGCCGTTGAGCGCTACTCGGCCTTGATGTTGGCGTCCTTGATGATCTTGTCGTACCTGATCATCTCATTGGTGATGTATTGGGCGAACACCTCCGGGGTTGAGCCGATCGCGTCGAAGCCCAGTGTTTCGAAGCGCGCCTTGACGTCCGGCTGCCCGGCCATTCTGGTGATTTCGGATTGCACCCTGGTGATGATTTCGGGCGGCAGGTTCTTCGGTCCCCATAATCCGTACCATGACGAGAATTCAAAGCCGGTCATGCCGGATTCCGCGACCGTGGGAATCTCCGGCGCAATGGCGACCCGTTTCAGGCTGGTGACGGCCAGCGCCTTGATGTTGCCGGCCTTGGCAAGCGGCAGCGACGACAGCATCGGGTCCACCATCAGCTGGACGTCGCCCCCCATCAGGTCGGTGAGGGCGGGGTTGGCGCCCTTGTAGGCGATCACCAGCGTATTGACCCCGGCGTCGCGCTTCAGCAATTCGGTCGCCAGATGACCGGCCGAGCCGAAGCTCGACGTCGCGAAGGTGTACTTGTCGGGATTCTGGCGAACCAGCTCGAAGAATTCCTTCAGCGTATTGGCTGGCACCTTTGGCGTCGTACTGACCAGCAGCGGCCCAGAGGCCACCAGCGAGATCGGCGTGAAATCCTTGACCACGTCATAGGGCACGGCCTTTTGCAGGAACGGCGTCACCACGTGGATCGAGGCGGTGAGGAGCAGCGTGTAGCCATCGGGCGCCGCCTTGGCGACGCTGTTGGCGCCGACGATGCCGCCGAAGCCGCCGGCGCGGTTCTCGACAACGAAGCTGTGTCCCATCACATCGGTCAGCCGTTGTGCGAGGATGCGCGCCACGCCATCGACCGAGCCACCGGCCGGGTAGGGGACGATGATGGTGACGTTCTTGCTCGGATAGGGTTGCGCCATCGCCGGCGCCGTTCCCAGCCCGAACAGCGCCGCGCCGACCATGGCAAGAGACAGATAATGTTTCACAGAAAATCCTCTCAAAGGCTGAATTAAAAGGTTCCCGGGTAGCTTCCACCGTCGATCAGCAGGTTTTGTCCTGTGATGAATCCAGCATGTTCTGAACAGAGAAAGGCGCAATAATTGCCGAGCTCCGCCGGTCTGCCGTAACGTTTCGCGGGATTGCCGCGCGCGCGATCGTCCCAGATCTGCTGGAAAGATTTATCGCTGTCGTCGAGCATGGCTTCGATGTGCCGCTTCTGGGCATCGCTGTCGAAGATGCCCGGCAGCAGATTATTGATGGTGACGTTGCGGGCCACCGTCTGCCGAGCGAGACCCGCGACGAAGCCGACCAGGCCGGAGCGCGCGCCGTTCGACAGTCCCATCTCGAGCTGCGGAATCTTGACGCTGCGCGAGACGATGTTGACGATACGGCCAAAGCCGCGCGCCATCATGCCTTCGTGAGTCAGGCGCATCATCTCGATGTGGCACAACATCATGGTGTTGAGTGCCGACATCCAGTCGTTCTGGGTCCAGCTCTTGAAATCGCCGGGCTCTCGGCCGTCGGCATTGTTGACGAGAATGTCCGGCTCCGGGCAGGCCGCCAGCGCCGCCATGCGGCCCTCCGGTGTCGCGATATCGCCGATGACCGCTGTGACCGTCGCGCCGGT
>NZ_JANXTC010000114.1:0-10543 GCF_025356345.1 Tardiphaga sp. | reverse complement strand
GGAATCATATTCGCCGCGTCCAAGCTTGTCCCAGAACAGGCGGTATTCCGGGCTTTGCCGGTAGGCCAGATCAACGAACAGCGAATGATGCTGGCCGACCAGTTCGCCGGCGACATAGCCCAGGGTGTTGAGGAAATTGTCATTGGCGCGAAGCACCTTGCCATCGAGTGAAAACTCGATCACCGCCTGTGCCTTGTTGATGGCGGCGATCTGGCCCGAAAAATCCGCGTTGCTGATCGTTTGTGCGGTAATGTCGGTGGCATATTTCACCACCTTGAACGGCTTGCCGTCCGGACCCATGATCGGATTGTAGCTCGCCTCGAGCCAGATTTCCTTGCCGCCCTTGCCATTGCGCTTGTATTGACCGGCATCGAATTCGCCGCGCGCGAGCTTTTCCCAGAACAGCCGATATTCCGGGCTGCTGCGATAGATCGGATCGACGAACATCGAATGATGTTGGCCGACAATTTCGACGCTCGCATAGCCGACGGTATTCAGAAAATTATCGTTGGCCCGCAGGATTTTTCCGTCGAGGGAAAATTCGATGACAGCCTGCGCCTTGCTGACCGCGTCGATCTGGCCAGAATAATCGGAATTTTTCAGGATCTGCGCCGTGATGTCGGTCGCGAATTTCACCACACCGGTCGGTTTGCGATCGGCGCCAAGGATCGGATTATAGCTTGCTTCGACCCAGATTTCCTTGCCACCCTTGCCGATCCGCTTGTATTGGCCGGCGTCGAATTCGCCGTGTGCCAGCTTTTCCCAAAACAACCGGTATTCCGGACTGCTGCGATAGGCGGGCTCGACAAACATGGAATGATGCTGGCCGCGGATCTCGTCCAAAGCATATCCGATGGCGGCCAGGAAGTTGGCATTCGCATCGATGATAATTCCGTCCAGCGAAAACTCGATCATCGCCTGGGAACGGGAGATGGCCTCGACAATGCCGCGCAGCTTCTGGTCCTTGCTCGAGGCGACCTTGTCGTCACGACCTGCCGCCGGCTTTTTCTTCGAGCGCGTCGTTCTCGGCTTGGCTGCGTCGCTGTTTTTTTCCATGGGATCCTGGGCGTCCAGTTCGTGCATCATGACTTAATCTATCCTCAAAAATTCTGTTGAAGGAGTGAAGCTTTTGGTTGGAGTCACGCGGCCTTGGTGAGTTCGCTAGCGATGTTTCGTTTGGCAGGGTCAGTCGGATTGCCGAACAATCCGCTCAGCGACACCAGCGTCACCATGCGATCTTCCATGGCAACCAGACCGTCGAGAAACTGATCCTCCGTCGGCAGGCCCATTTCCGGGATTGGTCGAATGGCCTTGGGGTCGACCGAGATGATGTCCGAAACCGTATCGACGAGCAGTCCGACAGTTCGGGATGCGGCGGCGACAATGATCACCACATGCATGCTGGTTGGAACGGTTAGCCCGGCGCCAAACCTGGCTCGCAGATCGAAAATCGGCACGATGACGCCGCGTAGATTGATGACGCCGCGCACATGCGCGGGCGCGTTCGGGATCATCGTGGTGTCGGTCCAGCCCTTGATCTCGCGCACCACCATGATGTCGATGCCGTATTCCTCGGCGCCGAGCGTGAAGGTGATGAACTGCTGGCTGTTCTCTCCCGACCCGGCGCGATCCAGTGTGACCTGGCCTCCGTAATTCATCGTTGAATTGTCAGGCTGCATGTGGTGCCTCCTCCGGAAGGCTGATCATGTCGATCGGCGAGATGAATTGCGGGCGTTCAGTCACAATGCGACTGTCGATCTCACGAAGCCGGGCGATATCCAGGATCAGCGCGACCCGGCCATTGCCGAGGATGGTCGCTCCGCTGATGCCATCGACCGACTCGTAGTTGGTTTCGAGGCTCTTCACGACGACCTGTTGCTGACCCAGCAGTTCGTCGACCAGGATGCCGATCCGACCCGCGCTCTCGCTTTCGGCAATGATCACGATGCCGCGACAGGGATCGGCGACGGCGTCCGAGATCGCGAAGCAGCGGTGCAGATGCGTCATCGGCAGGTACTCGCCACGAAGCGCCAGCACCTGGCCGCGACCGACCACCGGATGAATGTCAGCGGCCTGCGGTCGCAGGCTCTCGATGATCGCGGTGAGCGGAATGATGAAGGTTTCCTTGCCTACTGAGACCACCATCCCGTCAAGCACCGCGAGCGTCAGCGGCAGCGACAGGGTGAAGCGCGAGCCGGCTCCAAAGCGGGATTGCACGGTAATGCGTCCGCCGAGCGACTGCACATTTTTTTTGACGACATCCATTCCGACACCGCGGCCGGAAATGTTGGACACCACGTCGGCGGTGGAAAACGCCGGCAGGAAAATCAGATTGTCGATTTCCTCGTCGCTCATCTTGGCATCGGCCGCGACCAGTCCGCGGTCCTGGGCTTTGGCCAGCAGCTTTTCGCGATTCAGGCCGCGGCCGTCGTCGGCGATTTCGATCACAATGCGGCCGCTGCGCTGCGCGGCGGAGAGATGAATAGTGCCCTGACGCGGCTTACCAGTGGCGACGCGGTCATCCGGCCCTTCGATCCCATGGTCTAGCGCATTGCGAATCATGTGAGTCAGCGGATCGTTCAGTTGTTCGATGACCGTCTTATCGATCTCGGTCATTTCGCCGGCGGTCACGATCCTAACCTCCTTGCCCAACGTGGCGGCGAGATCACGGACGATCCGCGGCATGCGGGCGAAGACCGACTTGACCGGCTGCGCACGGATGGCCATGACGCTCTCCTGCAGTTCGCGTGCCCCTTGGGCGAGCGCCTCGATGCCCTGGATCAGCGCCGGATATTGGTCCGTCGGCAACAGCGTTCCCTGCTCGGTCAGCATCGCCTGGGCGATCACCAACTCACCTACCAGATTGACCAGCCGGTCCACCTTGTCGACGTCGACGCGGATCGATTGTGTCGGCGTCGCGGCGACCAGCACGGCGGGCTTTTCCGTCGCCGGCTGGGCCGGGTTGATGGCGAGACTCGGGACCGCTGTAGCCGGCGCCTTGGCTGACACGACTTCGATCTTCAATTCGCAATCATCTTCGACGAATTCGAATACTTCGTGGACCGCGCTCTGTTGAACGCCGGTATCGAGCGTGAATATCCAGCTCAGATAGGCGGCTTCGGGCTCCATCCCGTCGAGCGTCGGCACTCTGGTGCTGTCAACTTCAACACCAAGGCCGCCGAGCTTGCGGAGCTGGCGCACCAAGAGCAGCGGCTCATTGGCCTTCTGAAGCATTTCGGTGTGCGGCGTGAAGGCGATCCGGTAACGTGTCTCACCGCTGAGTCCAACGGCCTCGGAAACTGGCCCAGCCTGAACCTCTGGCGCGCGTGGATCCGAATCGTCGAGCAGCACTTCCTCCATCGCGGTGACGATTTCGTACCCGAAATCAGCGGGCAGGCTGTGACCGTCCCGCGCCGCGCTGACGATATCGGCAAGCGCGTCGCTCGCACGGAGCAGCAATTGCGTCACGTCTCGGGTGGCGGATATTTTCTGCTCGCGGATGGCATCGAGCAGGTTCTCGAACACATGGGAAAAAGCGACCAGCTCACCAAATCCAAACGCGCCGGCGCCCCCCTTGATCGAGTGCACGGAGCGAAAGATGGCATGCAGGGTTTCTTCGTCACCGCTACCGATCGACAGCAGGTCGAGATTGGTCTGCAGCGCATCGAGCAGTTCAGCGCATTCCTCGAAATAGGTTTTGCGGAACTGAGCGAGCGGATAATTTTCGGATTCCGCGGTCATGGGCATACACGCTGGATCAGCTCGATCAGCTTCTCCGGACTGAAGGGCTTGACCAGCCAGCCGGTCGCGCCGGCGGCCTTGCCGTCGCCCTTCTTCTTGTCATCACTTTCCGTGGTGAGTATCAAAATCGGGATGCCGCGGTGTTTCGCATCGGCGCGGACGTGCTTGATCAGCGAAATGCCATCCATATTCGGCATGTTAAGATCGGTGATGATCAGGTCGAACTTCGAACCGGCAAGAACCGTTAGCGCGACTTTGCCGTCTTCGGCCTCGCCAACCTCGTAGCCAGCCTTCTTCAGCGTGAACGAGACCATGTCTCGCATCGTCTTTGAATCATCCACGGTCAGGATTCGTTTCGCCATGGTCAAACTATCCACTTTTTGAATTCGCCCTGCAGGCCCAGATCGGAGAGCGCCGTCAGGAACACTTCCGAAGCGTCGATGATCTGAAACGGGCAGTTGGCGAGATCGGCGGCGCGTCCGGCCGCGAGTAATATCTGAACGCCCGGCGTCGACATTCGCTGCACTGCGCTCGCATCGAGCAGCAGCGATCGATCGGCGAGTAGCGCGACCATGCTATGTCGCAGGGCGTTCGCATGAGTGAGATCGATCACCGCGGCCAATTTATGCACGGTCTCGCCGGACTCTCGAGCAACAGCGCTTGATCCGCGCAACGGCTGGTCGCTGGTAACGGCCGTCGTGTAAGCTCGCATGGGGAGAGCCTTTTCAAGAAGGATCCAGATTTGTCTTGAACAACATCGAACGCCTTCGCACCATTGCCGAGGCTCGGTGATGCTTGCGCGTAACAGCCAGCGTTGCGTCGAGTTTGCGGACCTATCCAGCCCGACAGGCGCCCGTTTCAGCCATCCGTATGGTCTGGTTCCCAGCGTGGACCCGACAAGATTCGCCACGGTTAATTCGACGAACCGTAAGAACACGGGGATCACGGCAATGGCGGTGCTATGACAGATACCAGCAGCGCGGGCTCGGCTTCTGTGAGTAGGAGTCCGTCATTGGAGTGGCATGGCTTCGCTGACTATGATTTTGATAGACAGGAAATCGATGCCCGCGAGCAGGTTGAGCACGCCTCCAGCCGGCAAGGCGCCGGCGCGCACGAGGGCGCAATGATTTGATAATACGGCGCCGCCCGCACGTCCTTGCGACCAAGTCATTCCGGCTCTGCTATGGCGTTCTGGATTGCTTCGCTTCGCCCGCAAGGGCGGCGTTGCGCGCGGATTCAGATTTAACGCATCAAGCTCTGGCGCCTGGGGGAATTCCCGAACGGCTGGACGTGCATTCGGATGCGGGACCCTGTTCTGGCACGCAAGGCGGCGGAGTTTGCCTTGGCGGGCACCATCACGTCGTCGTCCAGGCTGCCTTGATCGCATCCTGCCGCCTGGCGAGGATCACGCACGATCGTTCGAGAGGGACCCTTCGCTAGCGCGCTGCCCCGCGGGCCGCTTTTGCTTCGCAGCCAAGGGCACGCCTTGGGCCGTCAAGGCCATCAGATCCAAGCCTCGCGCTGCGAAGATGGCTGGTGCCGCAAACAGGACTCGAACCTGTGACCCCGTCATTACGAATGACGTGCTCTACCAACTGAGCTATTGCGGCGAACCATGGTGGCGATTCGGCTTGGTGGCCGGAAACGCTGGGGCATCTGATATCGCCCGCGGCGGCGATTGGCAAGAAGCGGCGGCGATTTCGGCCCGCAAAGCTCGCCGGAAGCCGCATTTTTCAGCCGGTCGCGCCTAGCCGCCCAGGCGGCCGATAAAGCCGCGCCAGCCGCCGGTCTGCTGCCCGGCGTTCAATTCGGCGAATTCATCGCGCAACGGTTCCTCATCATCGACGCCCGGATCGTCCGGCGCGCGCAGGATCGGGATCACCGCCGGGACGGTCGAGACCGGCCTGGCGCTCCGCGCCAGTTCCGGCCGGTCGCGAAACAGCGGCGGCGGCGCGGCGGGCTGGGGCGGCGGGGCCGCGACCGGTCCGGCCGCCGCGGCGGTCGCGGGGGCCTCGGCCGGTTCCGGTTCGATGGCTTCCGGCTCCGGCACCGGGGGCTCCGGTTCGGACAAGGACGCCGACGGCCGGTCGGCGGCCACCGCTTCGACCGGGGATGCCGGGCGCAACATCGGCCGCGGCGGGGCCAGCAACGTCTCGCGCACGATCTCGGATTCGATCGTCGACAGGCTGGCATCCGACGGCAGCGCCGCCAGCGGGGTCTGCCACTGGAACGCGTCGATCCGGCCGGTCACCGGCGATACCGGGCGCCAGCGATCCGACACATAGCCATCGGCGGTCCAGACCGGATCATGCCGCGCGCGCACCGCGCGCAGCGTCCAGGCGCGGGCCCGGCCGCTGTCGCCGTTTTCCGTGCGTTCGATCTCAGCCATCAGCATCGCGACGCGCTGGGTCGAGGCCTCGGTGAACGGCGCCAGCACGTCACGGGCGCGGCTGAATTCGGCGGCGTCGATCGCAGCCCGGGCCACCGCCAGCGCGCCTTCGATATTGCCCGGCACTTTGGCCGCCAGCGTCTCCACCCGCACCAGCCGGGCCTTCGCGGAATCGCCCAGTTTGACATGGGCATAGGCGTCGGCGAGATCGGGATGCGGCTGTGCCAGCCAGGCGGTTTCGATGATCTTGATGGCGCGGCGGATCTGGTGCGCCTCGCTCTGGAACTTGGCGGCCAGGACCGCAGCAGGGACCAAAATCGGCGCCAGCTTGACCGCTTCCATCGCGCTGTCACGCGACAGATCGCGGTCGGAGGTCTCGACCTCCAGCGCGCGCGCGGTCAGCAGCACGCCGCGCTGGCGGCGGAAGGTGGCGCGGTCGATCAGGCCGGAAGTCAGGTTATTGTCGAGGATCGCCAGCGCGCCGGTCCAGTCGCCCTGCGAGCAGCGGAATCCGAGCAGCGCCTGCGAGGCCCAAGTGGCGCCCGGCGCCAGCTTCAGCGCTTCCTCGGCGATGGTGACGGCCGCGAAGGCGTCGTCGCTGCGCTGCGCCTCGATGAACAGCCCGCGCAAGCCGAGCAATCTCGTGTCCTCGCGCTCCGCCATCGCGCGAAAAGCGCGCTGCGCGCCGCCGCGGTCGCCGTCGAGCTGCGCCGACTGCGCATGCAGCAGCAGCGCCAGCGGATCATTCGAGGTCAGCCGCCGGGCGACATCGCTGTGGCGGCGGGCCGCGTCGCTGTCGCCATGACCGATCGCCAGCAGGCCGTGGGTGATGGCATGGCGACCGCGGGCAAGGCGTTTTTCACGGCGGCGGTGGCGCAGCCGCTTCGGCATCCGCCACAGCCCACGCAACATCGACCACGCCAGCATCGCGGCGACGATGACGACGCCGAGCGCCAGCACGAACACCGGCAGCGAGGTCGCGACGCGCCAGCCGCCCGACGACAGCACGACGTCGCCGCTTTGGTCGGCGACCCACGCGGCGCCCGCGGCCGCCAACGCAATCAACACCAGGAATGAAATGATACGGCGCATCGGATTCCTATGGTGCCGGTTTGGAGAGCGCCGCGGTCGCGTCGGCTGCGAATTGGCGGGAGGCGGAAAGCGCGGCATCGCGCGCATCGACACGGTCGATCCAGGGCTGCATCGCGGCGCGATCGGCGGCCAGTAGGGTCAGCAATTCGCGCCTGGCCTCAATGATATCGTTGCGGCGCGCCGCCGCCGCGACGCGCAAGGCGACGGCACTCCGATTATCGCCTGGCGTGGCGTCGGTACGCTCGATCCGAACCAGTTTCGCCGCTCCCGCCTGCAGGCGATCGAGAATGCCGCTGCCGGACGTGGCCATTTCCGGCTCCGGCGCCAGTTTCGGCAGCAGGGCCAGCAGGTCGCGGCTCAGCGCCGCGGCGTTCGGCACGCCGGTGCTCGCGAAGACATCGAGCGGTTTGAGGATGTTCGCATCCGCCGCCAATGGCTTCGCCGCGGTCAGCGCGCCGGCATAGGGCTCGCTCTGCCGCACCGAATTATCCAGCAGCGTGGCGGCGACGACACGACGCAGCAGCCGGTCGTCGGCAGGTTTTGCATTCTGCTGCGCGGCCTCGGTCTTCAACGCACCGGTGGCGCGCTCGACCTGGCCGAGCCGTTCAGTGATCGGCGCAAGATCGACCGCGGCCACGGCCTCGCGCGGCGCGGATTTGAGATCGTTGACGGCAGCCTGAGCGCGCTCGGACTGCGATTTCACCGTCGCCAGATCACTGCGCAGCGACGCCACGGACTTTTCCAGCGCGTCCAGCCGGGTGGCGAGGGCCGGATCGGTGGCAGCCGTCGCAGGCGCCGGAGCGGAGGCCCGCGTTTCGACACGTGCAACCCGTGCCGCGAGGGCATCGACCGCCGCGCTATCGGTCTGCGAAACCGGTTCCGTCATCGATGTGCCCGGCCAGCCGGCCAGCCAGGCGCCGCCGACGACCAAAACCGCCGCGATCGCGCCGGTAGCGGCGGACAGCAGCCACGATCCGCTGCGCGCCGGATGCGGCGTCGATGCCGCGGCGGCGACTGGTTCGAAATCAGGAGTCGGCTCAACCGCCGGGGTTGGATCGACCTCAGGAGCCTCGGGAGCGACCACGACGGGCTCCTCGGGCGCGACCGGCGCAGCGCCGGGTTCCGCGACCGTTTCACGACTGACTTCGGTGGCCGTCAGTTCGATGGTCGGCGGCGCACGCTTCGGCCGGGCAAGATCCGGGGCTCCGGTTTCGCTGTCATCGACCATCGCGGGAGCTCCTGTGGCGGGGCGCGAAACCGGCGGGATTCGCCGCCCCTTCTTAGCGCGATAACGGGGCATTGGCACGGCCCAGCAAGTTGAACAAAGCGGGTTCATCCGGGGTCCGCGCGACCATCACCTGGGTCGCACCGGCGTCGCGGGCGACGGAAGCGATTGAATCCGACAGGCAGCCATGCAGGGTCGCCAGCGCCGAGATCTCGACGGCCGCCGCCTGCGCCGCGGTGAAAAATGCCCGGGCGCTGCGCCGCGAATAATGCAGTACCGCCTCGATACCCCCCGTGGCCAGGGCCGCGACGACGTCAGGTGGAAGGCTGGTGACCGGCGCCATGCGGTAGGTGGTGTGGGTGACGACGCTGAAGCCGCGCCCGCCGAGTTCGCCGGCGAGGTCACGGGCCAGATCGGCGCCGGCGAGGTAGAGCAGCGTGCTGCTCTTCTTGAGCCGCTTCGCCTTGACGCTGGCAACCATCAGCTCGCGCAGCGCGTTGGCGTCGCCATCGGCGGAGATCACATCCGCGAAACCGAGCTCGCGCGCGGCATCCGCGGTCTTGTCGCCGACCGCGAACAGCGGCAGTTTGATCAGGCTGTCGCGGACCGGCTGGTCGGCGATGGCGCGCAGCGCGTTGGCCGACGTCACGATCGCCGCGCCATATTTCGCGTCGGCATCGTCCTGAAACGGCATCTGCTCGAAACGCAGCATCGGCGCGGCCAGCACCGCCAGGCCACGCCCCCGCAGCGCCGCCGAGGTGGTGTCATTGTCAGGTTGCGGTCGGGTGATGAGAATGGCCATGCAGTCCCCTGCTTACCGGCAGCAAGCTTAACAGATGATTGCACTTTGCGACCGCGCAATGCTACGCCGGGCCAGCCCGATGCGGGTTCCCGCAGAGATCCAAGGACTGCCATTGACCGCCGACCAACCGATGCTGGTGCTGGGAATCGAGACCACCTGCGATGAGACCGCGGCGGCCGTGATCGAACGCCAGCCCGACGGCAGCGGGAAAATTCTTTCCAACATCGTGCATTCGCAGATCGAGGACCACGCCCCCTATGGCGGCGTGGTGCCGGAGATCGCCGCGCGTGCCCATATCGACCTGCTCGACGGCATCATTCGTCGCGCGATGACGGAGGCCGGGATCGGTTTCGCGGATCTGTCCGGCGTCGCGGCGGCGGCCGGGCCCGGCCTGATCGGCGGCGTGATCGTCGGCCTGACCACGGCGAAAGCGATCGCAATGGTGCACGCTACGCCGCTGGTCGCCGTCAACCACCTCGAAGCTCACGCGCTGACGCCGCGGCTGACGGCCCCTTTGCCTTTTCCGTATTGCCTGTTCCTGGCCTCCGGCGGCCACACCCAGATCGTCGCGGTGCTCGGCGTCGGCGACTATGTCCGGCTCGGTACCACCGTCGATGATGCGATGGGCGAGGCCTTCGACAAGGTCGCGAAAATGCTCGGCCTGCCCTATCCCGGCGGCCCGCAGGTCGAGCGCGCCGCCGCCCTTGGCGACCCGAAACGCTTCGCGTTTCCACGACCTATGCTGGGGCGGCCCGATGCGAATTTCTCGCTGTCCGGGCTGAAGACCGCCGTGCGCAACGAGGCCAGTCGCCTCGGCCCGCTGCGGCCGCGGGACATCAGCGACCTCTGCGCCGGTTTCCAGGCCGCGGTGCTGGAAGCCACCGCCGACCGGCTCCGCGTCGGCCTGCTTCTGTTCCGCGAGCGATTTGGCGCGCCGAGCGCGCTGGTCGCCGCCGGTGGCGTCGCCTCCAACCAGGCGATCCGCGGCGCATTGCAGGCGGTGGCCGCGAAGGCCCAGACCACTTTGATGATTCCGCCGCCGGCGTTGTGCACCGACAATGGCGCGATGATTGCCTGGGCCGGCGCCGAACGGCTCGCGCTGGGCCTGACCGACACGATGGAAGCACCACCGCGCGCCCGCTGGCTGCTCGACGCCAATACCACAGCTCCCGCCGGCTACGGCAAGACCCGCGCGGCGTATTAGGACGACGTCATGGCGAACTACAATTCAGTGGCGGTGATCGGCGCCGGAGCCTACGGTACGGCGCTGGCCGATGTCGCCGCGCGCGCCGGG
>NZ_JANXTC010000111.1:0-8672 GCF_025356345.1 Tardiphaga sp. | reverse complement strand
GCCGGCGCGCGCGTCGCCTGCGTTGATCTGATGTCGCCGGAATCCACGGTGGCCGCGATCCGGACCGCGGGGGGCGAGGCCATGGCGCTCACCTGCGACGTCTCCGATGAAGACCAGACCCGCGCGGTCGGCGACGAAGTCGCATCGAAATGGACCGCCGCCGATGTGCTGGTGAATGGCGCCTCCAATGATGATCCGACCGGCGATGTCCTGCAGCTCGGCCTCGCCGACTGGAACCGGGTGTTTGCCGTCCACGTCACCGGCGCCTATCTGATGAGCCGCGCGATCCTGCCCGCCATGATCCGGGGCGGCGGCGGCAGCATCATCCATATCGCCTCGCAGATGGGCCATGTCGGGGCCAAGGGCCGGCCCAGCTATTGCGCCGCCAAGGGCGCGCTGCTGCAACTGGCCAAGGCAATGGCGCTGGATCACGCCGCCGACAATATCCGGGTCAACTCGCTGTCGCCCGGCGCGATCGACACCCGCCGGCTGCTGCTGCGCTATGATGATGCGACCACCGCGATCGCCGAAAACGCGGCCAAGCATGCGCTGGGGCGCGTCGGCCAGCCGGTCGAGATCGCGCAGGCGGCGCTGTTTCTGGCCAGCAGCGCGTCGAGCTTCATGACCGGCACGGATCTGCTGGTGGATGGCGGTTACACCGCCATCTGACATCGGGGAAGCGGTGGCCCGCGATCTTGCGCGGCCACCGCGCGTTCACTTGCCGCGCGCGGCGATGATGCGCGGGCCGTCCTCGCCGACATCATAGAACAGGCCGGCCATGATCCGCAGTGCCTCGCGCGCGACCGAGCCGAGCAGATGCTCGTCCGGGGCGTGCTGCGAGCAGGACGGATAGGAATGCGGCACCCAGATCGTCGGCAGGCCGAGAATGTCCGCGAACACGTCATTGGGCAGCGAGCCGCCCAGATTGGGCAGCAGCGCCGGCTTCTTGCCGGTGGTCTCGGCGATCGAGGCGAGCGCCCAGCCGACCCACGGGTCGGTCGGATCCAGCCGCGTCGCGGCGAAGGTCTCCATCCGCGCCGGCTTTGCCACCACGCGCCGCAGCCCGTGCGCATCGAGCCGCGCCTGCACCGCCGGCAGGATGCCGTCGACATTGGTGCCGACCACAAAGCGCAATTGCAGGGTCGCCTTGGCGTTCGGCGGAATCGCATTGACCGGCGCCTCCGGCGTGCCGGTCTTGAACGCCAGCACTTCCAGCGTATTCCAGCCAAAAATCTTCTCTTCGGAGCTCAGCCCGGGCTCACCCCAGTTCGGGTCGATCACCGGATCGCCCGGCCCCTGGCCGACGCTGACGTCGGACAGAGCCGCGCGCACCGGCTCCGGCAGGCTGGCCGGGCGCAGCGCGTCGACCAGGATGCGGCCCTGGCTGTCGATTAGGCAGGCGATGGCATGGGCCAGCAACGTGCCGGCATTGGCCAGCACGCCGCCCCAATTGCCCGAATGATGGCCGCCGGCGCGCAGGTCCACCTCGAGCTCGAAATTCATCGCGCCGCGCGAGCCGAGAAACACCGTGGGCCGCTCGGCGGTCAGGCGGGGCCCGTCGGAGCCGATCAGCACGTCCGCCTTCAGCGCCGCGCCCTCCGCCTGCGCGATCGCGCGCAGCCCCGGCGATCCCGCCTCTTCGCCCATCTCGAGAATGATCTTGCAGTTGAAACCCAGGCTGCCGCCGCGCGCGGCCATCACCTGCTCCAGCGCCGCCAGGTTGATGGTGTGCTGGCCCTTGTTGTCGGCGGTGCCGCGGCCATACCAGCGGTCGCCCTCGACCACCACCTGCCAGGGATCGAGACCCTCGCGCCAGGTCGAGGCATGGCCGAACACCACGTCGCCATGGCCATAGGTCAGCACCGTCGGCAGGCCGTCGGCCTCGTGACGCTCGGCGATCAGGAACGGGCCGTATCCGGCGGCGGGATTGTCCAGCACGCGGCTGCGGAAGCCGAGCCGCTCGATCGCCGGGATGATCTCGTCGCTGAGATAGGCGTTCAGCACGTCGATGCGATCGCCGCCCTGGCTTTCGGTGGGAATGGCGACGCGGCGCGCCAGATCGGCGCGAAACGCGCCGCTTTCGAAATAATCGGTGGCGCGGGCGACGGCGTCCTGGCGACTCATGGCAGATGCAAATCCTGTTGCGGGACCAGACTGTCCTATACCGGATTTGAAAACACCATAGTGCCGCGCCGCAACGCTCTCATGTCGCGGCAGCCCGGGCCTATGGCTGACAGCACACGACGACCGACTCGTCAGAATCTGATAGGCTGGAGCATCGCAAGTTTCGGGACAGGCCCGGGCGAACAGCGCTGCCGGGGCTGCCCGCGGAAGGTAAATCATGAGCGACACGGCTGGCCGCGGGACGACCGCATGACCGACCGATCGGAAAGCCGGCCGGCATGGTCGCTCGCGGATCTGGGATGGTCGGATTTTTTCGCCGGGCAAATCCTGCCCGACGAGGTCGAGCTGCTGCCGGCGCGGATCGCCACCGTGCATCGCACCCGCATGACCGCGATCGCGCAGGACGGACCGCTCCGGCTGGTGCTTGCGCCCAATATACGGACCACCGACTTCGCCGTCGGCGACTGGGTTCTGGCTGATCCGCGGAATTTGCTGATGCAGCGAAGGCTGGACCGCCGCACCGTGCTGCAGCGGCGCACCGAAGGCAGTCGCGAGCCGCAGCTCGCCGGCGCCAATATCGACACGCTGTTCATCGTCACCTCCTGCAATGCCGAGTTCAATGTCGCTCGCCTGGAGCGCTATCTGGCGATTGCCAATGAGGCCGGGATCACGCCGGTGATCGTGCTGACCAAAGCGGATCTCGCCGACGACCCGCGGCTTTACATCGACCAGGCCAGCGCGTTGCAGCGCGACCTCGCCGTCGTGGTCTCGAATCCGCGAACCGGCAACGCCACCGACTATCTGCGGCCGTGGTGCGGAGCCGGACAGACGGCGGCGTTGGTCGGCTCCTCCGGCGTCGGTAAATCGACGATGGTCAATTCGCTGGCCGGCGCGGCGCAGGAACTGCCGCAGCCAACCGGCGGCATTCGCGAGCACGATGCCCAGGGAAGGCACACCACGACGTCGCGCTCGCTGCATGCGATCGCCGGCGGCGGCTGGGTGATCGACACGCCGGGGATGCGCACGCTGCATGTCAGCGAGGCCAGCGCCGGGATCGACGAATTATTCGCCGAGATCACCGAACTCGCCCCGCTCTGCAAGTTTCGCGATTGCACCCATGCCCATGAGCCGGGCTGCGCGGTCCGCGCCGCGGTGGCGGACGGCCGGCTCGACGCCGAGCGGCTCGCCCGCTGGCGCGCCATGGTGGCGGAAAACCGCAGCAATACGCCGGGACGGATCAAGCCGGGCGGCAGCCGACCGAGCCCGCCGCGCCGCACCCGGGCCGGATCCGAGGCCGACTAGACCGGGAGGTCTTTGGATCGAAGAGCCGTCCCCTCCTCCGTTATTGCGAGCCCGGGACAAGTTGGCTGTGCCGTATTATCCCGGGGCGAAGCAATCCAGAAAGCGACGAGCGAAGACTGGAATCTTCGCAGCAAGGGCTCCTAGGAAGAAAGGGCACTTGTCCCGGACGCAGCGCAATGCGCCTCCGCGGGAGGCGTCATGAGCTGCAGAGCCGGGACCGCCAAAAACGTCGTTGCCCGATACGGTCCCGGCTCCGCGGAGCGGCATGGCGGCGATGCAAGGGCATCGCCTGAGAATGCCGCACCGCGTCCGGGACACGAGTCTTATCTTTCATATCTCAGGATCAGCCAAAAGGCCGGTCCCAAACTCGCAATGACGGGGCCAGTGATTCAAATCAACGGAAAGTCATCCCGCTCCGCGGGTCCCCCGCCTGCGCGGGGACCACTTGTTGCGACGGATGTGCGCCCCCCGTGCCTGGCGACAACCCGCGCTTGAATTTCGCGCCAGACATCGCTATATATTTTTAATACTGAATAAATGATGTTTAAAACATCGTTTAAGGATGCCTGATGCCATGCTGCCGCCGCGCCCGCGGGCGGGCAGCCATCAAGGCCGCGATCGGGTTCGCTATCGACAAGGAAATCAGTGCCATGCCGCGCAACTACGCGATCGACGACGACGTGTTTCATCAGGTGCAGGGGCCACAGGGCCGCACCGGCATGCCGCAACGCAGCCTCTACAAGATCATCTCCTGCATGCCGATCGAGGCCGACGGACGGCCCCGATACCGGATCCGGAGCGAGACGGAAAAGCTGGAGCGGGTCGTGACCGAAGAACAGATTTTCCGTTCCGCCTGATTTCACGCGACGACACCGCTTCATCAGCCTTCATCGCGACGGGCGCTGTTTTCGAACGGCGGTGTCACCGCGTGGCACGAATGCCCGCGAAGTGGCTTTGCTTGAATCGCGGTGCCGGCAACAACGGGAGCCGCGTGCTCCCGGACAGGAACATCAACATGCCGCTTGCTTCAATGCCGATCGAATCAATCATCGTGGCCACGTTCGTGGTCGTCATGTTCGCGGCGCTGATGGCCGCGCTGGCCTGGGGCGTCCACCAGAGCGGCTGACGACATCCGCCCGGGACAACAACACATCCGAGGGCGAGGCCCGCGTCAGGCGGGCGGCGCTGACAGACGATCGCCCGCCTGGAGAATCCCGAGATGACATCCGCGACGCCCTGCATCATCAAGAAATACCGCAACCGCCGGCTCTACAACACCACGACCAGCGCCTATGAAAACGTCGAGAGCCTGGCGGTGATGGCCAAGGGCGGCAAGGTGTTCGTCGTCTATGACGCGAAGTCCGGCGACGACATCACAAGGAGCGTGCTCGGCCACATCATCGCCGAAGAGGAGAAGAAGGTCGGGCAGGACCTGCTGCCGATCGCCTTCCTGCGCAGCCTGATCGGTCTCTATGGCGGCTCGATGCAGCAGATGGTGCCGGCCTTTCTGGAGATGTCGATGGACACGCTGACGCGCGAGCGCGCCAAGCTGCAGGGCTGATCGATGTCGCAGGACCGGACCGGCCAGCCCGGCGACGGGCGCTTCTATATTCCGCGGCTCGACCAGCTCGATACGTCCGGCTGCCTGCCGCTGCGGATGATTTTGTTCGTCGTGCAATTCCGCGCGATGTTCGACGTCGGCAGCGGCGTCGCGAGCCGTCTGGAATTGTCGCAGTTCGACGAGGTGTCGGACCATCTCCATGTTCTCGCGCGCACGCCATCCGGCGACGACTGGAAGTTCGAACGCTTCGCGCCGTTCTCCGCGGCGCGCACCGGCCTCGATTTGACCGGCGCCCGGGTGACCGACCATCGGCTGGCGCCCTATAATGACGGGCTGGCCGGTAAGCTGGGTCGCCTGTCGCGCGACCGATTGCCGTTTTACGTCTGCACGCCGATTGAACAAACGGATGATGGTGAATCCCACCGGCTGTTCATCCCGATGGGCAAGCGCAAGGGCGCGATCACGCATTGCCTGCTGCTGAAACTGTAGCACCTGGTAGCTGGCAGGGTGGGCAAAGCCTCGGCCGCGCGAAGCGCGGCGAGGCGTGCCCACGCACAGGACCTGCCGGATACGCGTGGGCACGGCGCAACGGCGCCTTTGCCCACCCTACAAGTCTGATACTAACGGGTAGCATAAGCGGACGTCACTCGGCCGCCGCGGCCCGTGCCCGCAGCCCGCGCGCGCGGCGGATGCCGGACACCGCGATGACCAGCAGCAGCACCGCGGTGGCGATCAGCAACAGGCCACCGATCCTCTGGTAGACCAGCACGCCGACCACGCCGCCGATCAGGAACGACAGGATGCTCATGCCGTGCAGGCGAAGCTTCGCCCAATACGGCGCCGCGGTCTCGTTCGGCTCGTGACCAAGCATGATGTCGATCAGCATGCCCAGCTCAATGCCGATATCGGTCGCCGTGCCCGACACATGGGTGGTGCGCACCCGGGCTCCGGAGATCCGCGTCACCACCGCGTTCTGCAGCCCCATCAGGAAACTGATGCCGAGCACCAGCGTCGGCGCGCGGTGCAGCGGCGGCAGGCCGACATCGGCGAAGCCCAGCACCGCCAGCAGGATCGCCTCCGACAGGATGCTGTAGGCGTAGATGCCGTGGATCTGGCGGCGCCGGCCGAAATTGACCAGCACCGTCGAGACCACCGAGCCGGCGATGAAGGTGAGGATGATGGCAAGGAAGAAACTGCCGGTCAGGAAATGGCCCACCGCGATATGGTCCGACAGCAGCGAGACATTGCCGGTCATGTTGGCGGCGAAAAAGCCGACCGCTTCGAACGCCGCGGTGTTCAACGCGCCGGCAACCGCGGCCAGCGTACAGGCCAGTCGCTGGTCGACGTCGTTGCCGCGCTCTTCGCCTTGCTGCACCAGCATGATGGTCCCCGAAACTCGCGGATGGCGACGACCGGGACGCCGATGGGCGCCGATCAATCGCCGTGGTGATTATACACGAAAGCGCCCTTGCGCGGTCGCGGAAGCGGGCGCGCGCCGGATCAAGGGCGGGCCCCCCGCGCCATGTCGACGCCGCGCAGCCGGCCACGACGCAGCGACCACTGCTCATTGTTGTTCCGCATGGCGTCGCGCAGCGCCGCCGGCCGGGCGATGGTTTTCTCGGGAATGCAGGTGATGATCGCGTTGCGATCCTCGATGCCGCGTTCATCGAGCAGCCACGGCCGCAGCGTGTCGCCGGCCAGCCGCGCCGCGATCCAGTCCGGCACCGGGTCGATGTCGTTGTTGACGGTGACGTTCATCACGATCCGCCCGCCGGGCGCGAGGCGGGCGCGGATCGCGTCGCAGGTCTGGACATCGAATTCCTCGTTGAAGTGGAAGCCAGGCCCGCCGACATCGACCGCCACGGCGTCGTACAGCTTGCGGTCATCGAACACATGGCTGCGGAAATCCGCGACGATGCAGGGCAGGCCTTCCGGCAGGCCGAAGAATTGCTGCGCGATCATGAAACTGATCGGGTTGTTGTCGACGATGGTCAGCCGCTTGCCGAGCCCGGCCAGCTTGGTGGCGAGATTGCCGCCGCCGCAGCCGAGCACCAGCACGCTGCCCGCGCGGCGCAACAATTCGTCCATCAGCTTGACATAGGTAAAGATGCTCTCGCCCTCGGGCGTCGCCTGGCTCTGCAGCACGCCCTCCTCGAAATAGGCGCGGGTGCCGTTCGACGCATATTCCGCGACCTCGATCTCCCCGTTCCGCCCCATGTACCGTCCGAGGAGTTGCACTGCGCCAGCCTATTCCGATAAACCATTAGAAACGATGCGTGAAACATCTTTTATCACGGAATATACGGCATGCCAATGTAGCCACCTGGTGTCACCGGCGGCGACGGGTTTGCGCAATTTGATATGTTGCACATGAAGATTGATGGTTGGAAATGCAGTTTGGATGGCCTATCTCCTCCTCAGTACTCTCCGGGGCCTGCCGAAACATGATCACCGCCAATCAACTCCGGGCCGCCCGCGCGCTGCTGAACATCGACCAGCGCCAGACCGCCGAATTGACCGGCCTGTCGGTGCCGACGATCCAGCGCATGGAGGCCAGCGACGGCGTCATCCGCGGCAATGTCGATTCGCTGATGAAGCTGATCTCGGCGCTGGAGACCGCCGGCGTCGAGCTGATCAACCCCGGCAGCCCGAGCGCGGCCAGCGGCCGCGGCGTGCGGCTGCGGGAGCCGGCCGCGCCATCCGCCGCGACAACGATCCCGCAACCCCAGGCGACAGCGCCCGTGCGCCCGAAGCGCCCGCGCTAGACGCGGGCGCCGCGACACTTCTGAACGGCGGCAATGATGACAAAGACCCTCACGACGGAGCTGCTGGCCAGCGGCTTCTGGCGCCTGAAGGCGCCGCGCTGGCATCTCGGCTCGCTGTTCGTCTCCGACAGCGGCGCCGGCAAGGTGTTCAGCATCGACCTCGACGGCCATGTCTCGGTGGTGGCCGACGTGCCGAGCCGGCCCTCGGGGCTCGGCTTCCTGCCCGACGGGCAATTGCTGGTCGCCTCGATGACCCAGCGCAAGCTGCTGAACTTTGCCGCCCGCAAGCCGGCCGTCCATGCCGACCTGTCGGAACTCGCCGCCGGCCTGCTGCGCGACCTCGCGGTCGCCGGCGACGGCAATGCCTATGTCAGCGCGTTCGATGCCGCCGCCGATGGCCAGGAAGCATTCGCCTCGGCGCGCATCCTGCTGGCGCGGCCCGACGGCAGCGTGCGCGCGGTCGCCGATAATTTGGCGCATCCCGGCGGGCTGGCGATCACCGCCGCGCATGATCTCCTGGTGGCGGAGACGCTCGGCAACCGCGTGCTGTCCTATCAGATCGATGCCGACGGCGCGCTGCTGCACCGCAAGGTGTTCGCCAATTTCGAGCGCATGAGCCCGCTCGGCATCTGCGCCGATTCCGAGGGCGCGGTTTGGGCCGCGGCGGCGCGGCAGCCGCTATTCGTCCGCGTGCTGCCCGGCGGCCGCGTCACCCATCGCGTCCACGTGCCCGGCCGCCACGCGGTGGCCTGCCAGCTCGGCGGGCGTGATGGCAGGACTCTGTTCTGCCTGACGGTGGCCGCCAATCTCGCCGACTATCCGGACCGCGAGCACACCGCCAGCGTCGCGACGACTATTGTCGACGTACCGGCCGCCGCGATGTCGATCCGGCTCGCGGAGACGGGATTTCATTGAGGGGG
>NZ_JANXTC010000067.1:0-30219 GCF_025356345.1 Tardiphaga sp. | reverse complement strand
GCCGGCGCTGCGCCCGCTGCGCTATTGCGGCGATATTTCCTACACGCTGTATATCGAGCACATGCTGGTGATCCACACCCTGCATGAGATTTACGCCATGATCGGCCTGAACGATCTGGCGATGAACTGGCTCAACCTTCCTGTCGCGCTCGCCGACTGCCTCGCTGTCGCCGCGCTCACCAGCCGTTTCCTGGAGCGCGACATGTGGCGGGTATTTGCGGCGGTGTGCCGCGCTGCCTGGACGGATCCGCGGCGCGACGCCGAGGACAGCAAGGCGTTGGTGTCGGACACGAAGACTATCATTGGTGTTCCCGGTCAAGCTTCAGCGGCGCAACCTGCTGATGCTTGACCGGGCAACGTTGAGGGTCCCGCCGCCGCGTGCGCTCCGATGACTGGCCGGTGAGCGCCGCCTCAGCTATCGACCTTCAGCGCCGCGATAAAGGCTTCCTGCGGGATGTCGACCTTGCCGAACTGCCGCATCTTCTTCTTGCCTTCCTTCTGCTTCTCCAGAAGTTTTCGTTTCCGCGAGATGTCGCCGCCGTAGCATTTCGCGGTGACGTCCTTGCGTAGCGCGCGCACGGTCTCGCGGGCGATCACCTTGCCGCCGATCGCGGCCTGGATCGGAATCACGAACATGTGCGGCGGAATCAGGTCCTTCATCTTCTCGACCATGGCGCGGCCGCGGCCTTCGGCGCGGGTGCGATGCACCAGCATGCTGAGCGCATCGACCGACTCGGCATTGACCAGGATCGTCATCTTGACGAGGTCGGCGGCCTTGTAGTCGGTCAGATGATAGTCGAACGAGGCGTAACCCTTGGAGATCGACTTCAGCCTATCGTAGAAGTCGAACACGACCTCGTTGAGCGGCAATTCGTACTTCACCATGGCGCGGGCGCCAATATAGGTGAGCTCCTTCTGATTGCCGCGGCGGTCCTGGCACAGCTTCAGCACAGAGCCGAGATATTCGTCGGGGGTCAGGATCGTGGCCTCGATCCATGGCTCCTGGATCTCGGCGATCTTCACCACATCCGGCATGTCGATCGGATTGTGGATCTCGATCTCCTGGCCGTCGGTGAGGTGCATCTTGTAGATCACCGAGGGAGCCGTAGCGATCAGGTTGAGGTCGAATTCGCGGCTGAGGCGCTCCTGGATGATCTCCAGATGCAGCAGGCCGAGGAAGCCGCAGCGGAAGCCGAAGCCGAGCGCGGCCGAGGTTTCCATCTCGAACGAGAAGCTGGCGTCGTTGAGGCGCAGCTTGCCCATCGCCGCGCGCAGCGTTTCGAAATCGTCGGCGTCGACTGGAAACAAGCCGCAGAACACCACGGGGACGGCGGGCTTGAAGCCCGGCAGCATTTCGGTCACCGGGCGGCGGTCGTCGGTGATGGTGTCGCCGACGCGGGTGTCGGCAACTTCCTTGATGCCGGCGGTGATGAAGCCGATCTCGCCAGGGCCGAGTTCTTCCACCGTGGTCATCTTCGGCGTGAAATAGCCGACGCGCTCAAGGTCGACGGCGGCGTTGGTACCCATCATGCGGATGCGCATGCCCTTCTTCATCACGCCGTCGACGACGCGGACGAGAACGACGACGCCGAGATAGACATCGTACCAGCTATCGACCAGCAGCGCCTTCAGTGGCGCATCGCGGTCGCCCTGCGGCGGCGGCAGGCGGTGGACCACGGCCTCCAGCACCAGGTCGATGCCGATGCCGGTCTTGGCCGAGATCATCACCGCGTCGGAAGCGTCGATGCCGATAACGTCCTCGATCTGCTGCTTGACCTGGTCGGGCTCGGCGGCGGGCAAATCGATCTTGTTGAGCACCGGCACGATCTCGTGGCCGGCGTCCAGCGCATGATAGACGTTGGCGAGGGTCTGGGCCTCGACGCCCTGCGAGGCGTCGACCACCAGCAGCGAGCCCTCGCAGGCCGCCAGCGAGCGCGAGACTTCATAGGCGAAGTCGACATGGCCGGGCGTGTCCATCAGGTTGAAGATGTACTCCTTGCCGTCCTTTGCGAGGTAGTTCAGTCGCACCGTCTGCGCCTTGATGGTAATGCCGCGCTCGCGTTCGATGTCCATCGAATCGAGCACCTGCTCCTTCATCTCGCGCGCCTGCAAACCGCCGGTGGTCTGGATCAGACGGTCGGCGAGGGTCGACTTGCCATGATCGATATGGGCGACGATGGAGAAGTTGCGGATGTTCGAAATCGGGACAGTTGTCATGGGCGCGGGATAGCATTCGGGCCGTGATGCGGCAACCTTATTGCGATTCCGGGCCGGGTTTACGGGCCTTTGGGCCTCACGGCTTCCTGATTTCATGACGGGCGGAAACGCGCTAGGCAGGGCGCATGAACAAGACTGTTTCACGGCCTGCCGCCGCGCGCCCGCGCCCGCGCTCCTTTGGTCGCCGCGGCGCCGCCCGGCTGGTGGCCTGGGCGGGCGACGCGCGGCTGAGCATTTGGCTGGTCGCCGGATTCGTGATCGCCCATGCGGTGCTGTGGACCGCGATCCTGACCCAGCTCAAGGCGGCGCAGGACGTGCATTTTGACGTCAGCGAAGGGTTTGCCTGGGGACAGAAATTGCTGCTTGGCTATGGCAAACACCCGCCATTGTCCGGCTGGGTCGCCGCGGCCTGGTTCAGCATTTTCCCGGCAACCGACTGGGCAACCTATGCGCTGGCGATGGCCACCGTCAGCGCCGGCATGATGATCTGCTGGGCGATCGCGCTGCGCGTCGTCGATCGTCGTCGTGCCTTCCTCGTGGTGGTGATGATGGCGCTCTATCCGATCTTCAATTTCAAGGGTTTTAAATACAATCCGGACCTGTTGCAGCTGGTGACGCTGCCGCTGCTGGTGCTGGCCTATCTCGACGCTTTCGACAAGCGCACGATCCGCGCCGGGCTGTTGCTGGGCCTCGCCGGCGCGCTGGCGCTGATGACCAAATACTGGGTGCTGACGATGATCGGCGCGATTGGCCTGACGGCGCTGATCCATCCGGCGCGAATGCTGTTTTTGCGCTCGCCGGCGCCCTGGGTCGCCATCGTCACCCTCGGCGTTGCCATGGTGCCGCATTTCAGATGGCTGCAGCAGGTCGACTTCGTGCCGATCACCTATGCCGGCGGCACCTACGCGATCTCCGACCATTGGCAGAGCCTGCAGTTGGTATTGGGCTATATTGGACATAATCTGGCGCTGCTGGCACTGCCGCTAGCGCTGGCCGCGCTGGCGCTGGCGTGGAGCCCGCGGCGCTGGACCCTGCCGTTCCGCGATCCGCGGGCGTTCTTCGCCGAGCCGTGGTCGATGCGTGACCATGGCGGCGTGCGTCGCGATCAGGCGGTGAACATCTGGATTATCCAGGGCATCGTCGCCGTCGGTCCGCCGCTCGGTGCGCTGGGGTTCGACATCTATCTGAAGACCGACTGGGGCATCTCGCTGTTCTTTCTGGTGCCGCTCTGCGTGGTCGCGATCCCGACGCTGCGGGTGCCGCGCGCCGCTTTGGTGCGGATCGCGGCGGTCTGGCTGGCGCTGAGCCTGATCGTGCTGGCCGCGTCGCCGCAGATCGCCATTGCCACCGCGCCACGCAATGGCGCCGGGCAGTTCACCCACGGCTCCTATTCGCAACTGGCGCGCGAATTGACGCAAGCGTGGCGGCAGCGGTTTCACAGCCGCTGGGCGGTCGTGATCGGCCCGACCGAGGTCAGCACCCTGATGACGTTTTACAGCCCTGACCATCCGGCGCCGCTGACGCCGAACGAGGCCTGGGGCTCCGGCCTGACCTCGCTGGGCGAGGCCAACCGCGAGGGTTTCATCGGGGTCTGCGAAGTCGGCAGCCCGCAGCAGCCCGGCTGCGACGCCTGGATGAAGGATAATGTGAAAGCGGGGGAGCGCATCGTGATGACGACGCGGCGGTTCTACGCGGGCGGCGCCGGGGCGCCGACAGGGTGGAATGTGACCATCGTGCCGCCGTCGAGGTAGGACGCAACGATCTCGTCGCTTGTCGACGAGGGAAGAACGCTATTCTTCGCCGAATTTACTGGCGACCAGTTCGGCCAGTGCAAGGATGGCGGCTTCGGCTTCCGGGCCTTTCGCAGACACCATGATGGTGGTGCCGGGGCCGGCTGACAGCATCATCAGGCCCATGATCGAGGTGCCGCCAACGCTTTCGCCGTTGCGGGTCACGGTGACCTCGGCATTGAAGCGCTCGACCATCTGCACGAATTTGGCCGACGCCCGCGCATGCAGGCCGCGCTTGTTGATGATGGCAAGTTCGCGGCGAACCTCGCCGGACGACGCGTCGTCGGAGGCAGCAGCGCTGCTGGTCGGGCTTGCGTCGTCGGGCGCGTCGTTCATTTGCCGGCGAGAACCCGGCTGGCGATGGTGACGTATTTGCGGCCGGCTTCCTGCGCCATTGCGATCGCATCGGGCAAAGTGCGCTCTTCGCGGACCTTGGCGAGCTTCACCAGCATCGGCAGGTTTATTCCGGCCAGCACTTCCACCTTGGGGCGGCTCATGCAGGAGATCGCCAGGTTCGAGGGGGTGCCGCCGAACATGTCGGTGAGAATGGCGACGCCATCGCCACTGTCCACGCGATTAACTGCTTCGATAATGTCACTTCGACACAAATCGGAATCGTCTTCGGCGCCGATCGTGACGGCTTCAATTTGCTTCTGTGGACCCATCACGTGTTCAAGCGCCGCCTTAAACTCGTCGGCAAGGCGCCCATGGGTCACAAGTACTAGACCAATCATCGGAAACTCCTCGTGGGCGCTTTTGGTGCACCGCACGAAAGGGCCACTTTGACCATCCAGAGCCCCTATGCAAGAGGCGTCTTCGCGTTTCTCCCTTAAAATAAGAACTAATCAGGAGGAGGCGCGGGTCTATTCTGTGGCGATAGTGGGACTAATATGGTTACCAATTCCCTTCGAGCAACTGTCCAGTCGTCGCAGGCCAACCGAACCCTCGATTGTCGTCAAAGCGGCCACCACCATTGGTAGTGGAAAAAACCCGATACCGACCGGAATCCGGCTCAATACGACCCCTTCGATGGTGATTTCCAGCGATTTTGGCTCCGGCAGCCGGGCCGCATCGCCCGCATCGAGGTCGACAACCCATCCGACGATGGCCTCCGCGGCAAAATCGAGGCGCCGAATGCCTAGCCCGCGAATCTCGAGCAGTCCTTCCAGTTCCGGCGCGGATCGCACCAGCAACCGCCCGTCCTCGACCCGGAGTATCAGCCGGTCGTCGCCGACCAGCGCCGCCTCCGGGATCTGACCGGCGTGACCGGCCAGAATCAGATCGAACACCAGCCGTGACTTTCCGGATCCCGATGGGCCGCGAATCAATATGGCCCGGTCGCCGACCAGTACCGCCGAACCATGCACGCTGCTGCCATCCGGTCGGTTCATTTGGCAGGCAACCGGACCACGAAGCGAGCGCCAAGCACCGGGATCTCGCCTTCCGCATCGACCGGGCCGAGCCGGTTCTCTGCCCAGATCTTGCCGCGATGGGCTTCGACGATCTGCTTGGAGATCGATAGTCCGAGGCCGGAATTCTGACCGAAGCCCTGATGCGGCCGGTCGGTATAAAACCGCTCAAAGATCCGCTCCAGCGCGTCGGGACCAATTCCCGGGCCGTCGTCGTCGATTTGGATCTCGATCTCGGATTTGCGCCGGCGGCACAGGATCCGGACCTTGCCGCCCGGCGCCGAGAACGACTGGGCGTTGACCAGCAGGTTGGAGATCACCTGGCCCAGCCGGGAATCATGGCCAGCCACCGCGAATTGATCCCAGGCCACCCCCTCGAAATGGATTTCGACGCTGACGTCATGCCCAAGCTTGGTTTCATTCGCCACGCCGGTGAGTGTGGTGAGCAGCCGGCGGATGTCGACCGGCGCGATTTCGTTACGCTGCAATTCGGCGTCAAGCCGGCTGGCGTCGGCGATGTCGGAGATCAGGCGGTCCAGTCGCTTGACGTCGTGCTCGATCACCGCGAGCAGGCGGCCGCGGCTGTTTTCATTCTTCGCCAGCGGCAGGGTTTCCACCGCCGAGCGCAACGAGGTCAGCGGGTTCTTCAGCTCGTGGGAGACGTCGGCGGCGAACATCTCGATCGCTTCGATGCGGTTATAGAGCGCATCGGTCATGTCGCGCAGCGCGCCGGACAGATGGCCGATCTCGTCGCGGCGGCGGGTGAAGTCCGGAATCTCCACGCGGGTGCGGATGCGGCGACGGACGCGCTCGGCGCTGTCGGCGAGACGGCGCACTGGACCGGCGATGGTCGAGGCCAGCAGCAGCGACAATACGATCATCACCACGGCGGCGACCGCGAATACTTTCAGAATCGCGAGGCGTTCAGCGGTGACCATCTGGTCGATGTCGTCGCCCTGGGTCGACAGCATCAGCGCGCCATGTACCGCGCGAAACCGCTGCACGGGGACGGCGACCGAGACGATCACCTCGCCGCGCTCGTTGATCCGCACCATGCTGGTCTTCATGCCGTCAAGCGACTGCGAGACTTCCTGGTAGCCATGGCCGTTTTCCGGGCCGAGTTCGCGGTACAGCGGCAGATCGCCGCGGTTGAGCCAGGTGCGCACGGCGATCATCGCGCGTTCGGCGAAGCCGGCCTTCTCGGAAGATGGCGGCGGCAGTTCGAAGCGCAGCACGTCGCCGCGGCCGTACAGGCTGCGGCTGTCGAGAATCAGCACGCCGTCGCGATCATAGATGCGGGCGCGGGTCTTGGTCGGCGAGATCAGCCGCCGCAGCACCGGCGCCACCCGTTCCGGATTGATCGGGAAATCCAGCCCGGAAAACTCGTCGGGGGCGCCATAGGTCTCGCCGGGCTTGAGGTCGAGCAGACGTTCCGGATCGATGGTGATGGTATTGGTTTCGACCGTCGCCGAGGCGGCGATGGCACCGGCGATGATCTCGGCCTGTACCAGCAGGCTCTGCGCACGGGCATCAATCAGGCCGGCCCGGAACTGGGACAAATAGAGAATGCTCGCCACCAGGGCGACCAGGCCGGCAAGGTTCAGGGAAACGATGCGTCGCGTCAGGCTTGAAAAAGTCAGTGCGACAAAAAATCGCCGGGCACTGCCCAGCCATTTCAGCGGCCGTTTCCAGCCTGACGTCTCGGTATCGACGGTGGAGTCCGGCGCGAGCGGCGAGGTGCCGCCGGCATCCAGCCCCCCATCAGGCTGTGTTCGATCCAGCAATGCCAAACAATCCGGTTGTTTTCGATAGGACAGCGATACGCATCCTAGCCCAATCGAGCCCGCCCGTCAGTGCCCCGCCGCCGATTTGGCCACGTGTCGGATCAGGTTTCCTTGAACCGATAACCGACGCCGTACAGCGTTTCGATCATCTCGAAATCGTCATCGACCACCTTGAACTTTTTGCGCAGCCGTTTGATGTGGCTGTCGATGGTGCGGTCGTCGACATAGACCTGGTCGTCATACGCTGCGTCCATCAGCGCGTTACGGCTCTTGACCACGCCAGGCCGGGTGGCGAGCGCCTGCAGGATCAGGAATTCGGTGACTGTCAGCGTCACCGCCTCGTTCTTCCAGGTGCAGGTATGTCGTTCGGGATCCATCCGGAGCAGGCCGCGGTCGAGCGCCTTGGCGTCGGTTTCCTTCGGCGTGGCAGTTGGATCTTTCGGGGCCGCGCGGCGCAGCACGGCCTTGACGCGTTCCACCAGCAGGCGCTGCGAGAACGGTTTGCGGATGAAGTCGTCGGCGCCCATCTTGAGGCCGAACAATTCGTCGATCTCTTCGTCCTTGGAGGTCAGGAAGATCACCGGCAGGTCCGACTTCTGCCGCAAGCGGCGCAGCGTCTCCATGCCGTCCATGCGCGGCATCTTGATATCGAGGATCGCCAGATCCGGCGGGCTGGTCCGGAAACCGTCCAGCGCGGACGCGCCGTCGGTGTAGGTCATGATGCGATAGCCTTCGGCTTCGAGCGCGATCGAGACGGAAGTAAGAATGTTGCGGTCGTCGTCGACCAAAGCGATTGTGGGCATGAGCCTGCTTTCCGAAGCGGGATGGCAAGACGACGAACAATTCGACTGTCTGCCGTAGGAGATGGCCTTGAGAACACAGTCAACGAGCAATGCAAGCTAGGCTGAAGTGTGGCCAAGTTCCGTTAACGTTTGAATGAACTAAAAGTGCAATGCATCTATATACCCTCGAAGGAATGAAGAAAACGGTGCTTTTTTCAATGAAATTGGGGATTTAACCGGTGCAAGCGAGTTCCGATTTCGACCCGGTCCGGGTGACGAGGGGGCTATTGCGGCGCAGCCGCCAAGGTGCGTTGGCAACCCTGAGCGCGGGAAGTGGCGCCCCCTATTGCTCACTGGTGAACGTCGCCAGCCATCCCGACGGTGCTCCGGTGTTGCTGATTTCGCGGCTCGCGCGGCACACCCAGAACCTCCTCGCCGACCCCCGGGTGTCGCTGATGCTGGACGAGCGCGCACCCGGCGACCCGCTAGAAGGCGCCCGGATCATGCTCGACGGCACCGCCGAACAGGCCGACCAAGCCGCAACGGCGCTGCTGCGACCGCGCTATCTGGGTGCTCATCCTTCGGCAGAGGTGTTTGTCGGGTTCAAGGATTTTGCCTTCTTCCGGATCCGGCCAAAGGCCGTGCATCTGGTCGCCGGGTTCGGTCGCATCATCGATCTGGCGCCCGACCAGTTCCTGACCGATCTGACCGGGGCGGAGGCCGTGGTCGAAGCCGGGGAGGGCGCGGTTGCCCATATGAACACCGATCACCGCGAGGCGCTCAATCTTTATGCAACCCAACTGCTTGGCGCCGAACCGGGCGAATGGCGCTGCACCGGCTGCGATCCTGACGGGCTGGACTTGCAATCGGGCCCCGTCGTGCTGCGGCTGGATTTCCCGCGGCGTATCGTCACCCCCGCTGCGTTGCGGTCGATGCTGCGTGAACTCGCGGAACAGGCGCGGACCGTCGCTTGTTGAGCCGTATCAAGGGGAAACGAAAATAGTCAAATAGGACAGCCCTGCTTGTCGGGATCTGCGTTCGTCTCTATTAAATCGCCGGATTTTGACCAGACGGGCTATATTAAAATCTGCTGCGGCAGCAATGACGACCGCGGGCTTGAGGAGGATAATTCGTGCAAGAAACCGGCGTGCGCAACGGGGCCTTTGGCGCCGACAAATTCGGGCTGAAAAATCTCAAGGCAATGAACTGGAATTTTGGGGCGCCGCGGCTTTATGAGCATGCGCTGCGCGCGGGTGAGGCTGAATTGTCCGCCGATGGCGCGCTGTGCGCCGACACCGGTGATTTCACCGGCCGCAGCCCGAAGGACAAATACACTGTCCGTGACGCCTCCACCGAACAGATGTGGTGGGCGGGTAACCAGTCGATCACGCCGGCGCAGTTCGAAGCGCTCTATATGGATTTCAAGGCGCATGCCGAAGGCATGACCTTGTTCGCGCAGGACCTCTATGGCGGCGCCGATCCGGCGTTCCAGATCAAGACCCGTGTGTTCACCGAACTGGCCTGGCACTCGCTGTTCATCCGCACGCTGCTGATTCGTCCGGAAGCCGCCGCGCTCAAGGACTTCGTCCCTGAACTCACCATCATCGATTTGCCAAGCTTCAGGGCTGATCCGAAACGCCATGGTGTGCGTTCCGAAAACGTCGTTGCCATCGATTTCGCCCGCAAGATCGTCCTGATCGGCGGGTCCTTTTATGCCGGCGAGATGAAGAAGAGCGTGTTCACCACGCTGAACTACTATCTGCCCGCCCGCGGCGTGATGCCGATGCATTGCTCCGCCAATGTCGGCCCGGACGGCGACAGTGCGATCTTCTTCGGCCTGTCTGGCACCGGCAAGACAACGCTCTCGGCCGATCCGAAGCGCACTTTGATCGGCGACGACGAGCACGGCTGGGGCACCGACGGCATCTTCAATTTTGAAGGCGGCTGCTACGCCAAGTGCATCAAGCTGTCGGAAGAAGCCGAGCCGGAAATCTACGCCGCTTCCAAGCGGTTCGGCGCGGTGCTGGAAAACGTCATCCTCGATCCCGTCACCCGGGTGCCGGATTTTAACGATGGCACCAAGACCGAAAATACCCGCTCGGCCTATCCGCTGGAATTCATCCCGAACGCCTCGCGCAGCGGCCGCGCCGGACAGCCGAAAAACGTGGTGATGCTTGCCGCCGACGCATTTGGCGTGCTGCCTCCGATCGCCAGGCTGACGCCGGCGCAGGCGATGTATCACTTCCTGTCCGGCTACACCGCCAAGGTAGCCGGCACCGAGCGTGGGCTAGGCAACGATCCGGAGCCGGAATTCTCGACCTGTTTCGGCTCGCCATTCCTGCCGCTGGATCCGTCGGTCTATGGCAACATGCTGCGCGACCTGATCGCCCGGCACAATGTCGATTGCTGGCTGGTCAACACCGGCTGGACCGGCGGAAAATACGGCGTCGGTTCGCGGATGCCGATCAAGGTGACCCGTGCGCTGCTCACCGCGGCGCTCAACGGTTCCTTGCGCAACGTCGAATTCCGCACTGACAAGTATTTTGGCTTCGCGGTGCCGACCGCTCTCGAAGGCGTGCCGAGCGAGATCCTCGATCCGGTCAACACCTGGACCGACAAGGCCGAGTTCGACACGACCGCTCGAAAACTGGTCGGCATGTTCCAGAAGAACTTTGCCAAGTTCGAAGCCCAGGTCGATGCCGACGTGCGCGCGGCTGCGCCGGATGTGAAGCTGGCGGCGGAGTAGTTCTTCGCCGGACCGACGTTCAAGCAAGGGCGGCTCATCGAGCCGCCCTTTTTGATAACGCAAGGGCTCTCCGTCATTGCGAGGAGCGAAGCGACGCGGCAATCTAGAAGGCTTCAATCGCGGAAGAACTGGATTACTTCGTCGCAAGGGCTCCTAGGAAGAAAGGGTACTTGTCCCGGACGCGGCGCAATGCGCCTCCGCAGGAGGCGTCATGCGCTGCAGAGCCGGGACCGCCAAGAGCGCTGTTGCCTGATAAGGTCCCGGCGCTGCGGAGCGGCATGGCGGCGATGCAAGGGCATCGCCTGAGAATGCCGCACCGAGTCCGGGACACGAAGACTATCTTTTATATCTCAGGACCGGCCAAAAAGCCGGTGCCGAACTCGCAATGACGATGTTGGTCGACTGATTCATCGCAATCAAGAGTGTACTAAGCTGATAGACCACCCGGGTTCGACGCCGCGACACTGTCGAGCAGCCAGTTCTTGAACGCGAGCATTGCCGCGGTCGGGCGCTTCGATCGCAGCGACGTCAGCCAGTACGCGCCCAGCACTATTTCGATCTTGAATGGCCGCATCAGCCGGCCCTCGCGCAGTTCGTGCGCAAACATGCTGGCGGGCAGCAGGGCAACACCGGCGCCGCGTGCGGCCACTTCCGCCATCGTGATCGAGGAATCGAAAATCGTACCGGTGATCGTCGGGCTGGCGATCCCCGCTTCGGCAAACCACAGGCGCCACTCGTCGGGTCGATACGAGCGCAGCAACGGCTGGCGCTCGAGATCGGCAGGCCGGCGCAGCTTTTTGGCGATTTGCGGGGCGCAGACCGGCGTCAGTGACGCGGCGAACAGCCGGGTGGCTTCGGTGCCATGCCACAGCCCGTCGCCAAATCGAATCGCGAAGTCGAGGCCTTCTCCGGCAATATCGACGCGGTTGTTGTTGGTAAGTAGCCGCAGGTCGATATAGGGGTGAGCGCGTTCGAACGCCGCCAGGCGCGACAGCAGCCAGCCGGTCGCGAAGGTCCCGACCACGCCGACGGTGAGGACTTCGCGCAAGCGGCCATCCTCAAAGCGGTTCAGCGTCGCACGGATGTTTTCGAACGACGCAGCAATTGTCGGCAACAGCGCCTGTCCCTCGTCGGTGAGCGCAAGGCCGCGCGGAAGCCTGCGAAACAGTTCTACGCCGAGCGTTTCCTCCAGGCCCTTGACCTGATGGCTGACCGCCGCCTGCGTGACCCGCAGTTCCAGCCCGGCGCGAGTGAAGCTGAGGTGTCGCGCCGAAGCCTCGAAGGCCCGCAGGGCGTTGAGCGGCAAATGCGATGACTTCATTCGTCGATCCAAATTTTTCTAATGTCTCGCCCGATGAATGATCGTTTGTCAATTTCTGTCGCGCTGCGCATTTTGTCGCCGCAGCGGAGGACGATGCAGATGATGAACCGACGTCGATTTCTGGCAGCGACAGGCGCGGCGCTTGCCGGGGCAGGTTTGATGAACCGGCCGAACGGAGCGTTCGCGGCGGACGGACCAGGCCCTGAACTCGCCGTGACTTTGAAGCGGCTGGAGAGCGAGAGTGGCGGGCGACTCGGCGTCGCTATGCTCGACACCGCGACGGGTGCGCAACTCGGTCACCGCGCGGACGAGCGGTTTCCGATGTGTAGCACCTTCAAGGCGCTTGCCGTCGGTGCCGTTCTCCAGCGCGTCGATATGAGCAAGGAAGACCTCGCCCGCCGGGTTCGCTTCGCCAAGAGTGACCTATTGTCCTATTCTCCGGTGACCGAGGGACGCGTCGGCGAAGCCGGCATGTCGGTCGCGGAACTCTGTGAAGCGGCGATCACGCAGAGTGACAATACGGCCGCCAACCTGCTGCTCGCGAGTCTGGGCGGACCTGCCAAGGTCAATGCTTTCCTGCGCGCGCTTGGCGATCCGGTCACCCGGCTTGATCGCATCGAGCCTGAGTTGAACGAAGCCGAGGATGGCGATCCGCGCGACACCACGACGCCGAATGCGATGGCCTCCGATTTCCGGTCGCTGGTCACTGGCCAAGCGCTGTCGTCGGGGTCGCGCGATCAACTGATTGCCTGGCTGGTCGGCAACAAGACCGGTGACACCCGGCTAAGGGCGGGGCTGCCGGCCGGCTGGCGCGTCGGCGACAAGACCGGCACGGGGCGGCGGGGCACGGCAAACGATGTCGCGGTGATTTGGCCGCCGCAGCGCGCGCCAGTCCTGGTCGCTGTCTACCTGACCCAGGCGAGTGCTCCGGTGGAGCGGCAGAATGCGATCATCGCGGCGGTGGCGCAGGCGCTTGCGGCCTCGATCGATCGGCCGGGCTGACGGCCGCGCAGGAAAGCGCGGCCATGCGGCGGGCCGAGGGCGCAAGCGGCGCCGGCATTTATCGGAGCGCCTGCCGCGCGAGCATCGCCGTCCAGACGATTATCGTCAGATCAATTGTAGCGCGCCGCGGATGCAGACGTAGCCGCCGGTGAGGATGACGACGCTGGCGAAGGTCAAGCGAAGCGCGCGGTCATGTGTACCGATCAGCTTGCCGGCCGCGATGCCGGCGAAGCCGCCGAGCAGGCCGCCGGCGATGAAGATTGTGGCCAGCCGCCAATCGGTCAGGCCGGAGAGCGAATAGCTGGTCGCGGTCGATGCGCCGAACGCGACAACCGCGACCAGCGACGTGCCGATCGCCGATGTCATTGGCATACCGGTCGCCAGCATCAGGCCGGGCACAATCAGGAAGCCGCCGCCGATGCCAAAGAAGCCGGACAGTATCCCGACGGTAAAGCCGATGACGACCAGCAGCGGGAGCAGCTTTCGTGCCGTTGAGCGGCTGAGGCGGACCGAAGCATCACCGCCGCCGCCGCGCCGTCGCAGCATCAAAGCGCCAATGCCGATCATCAGCATGCCGAAAAACACCAGCAGCTTCTGGCCATCCACCTGCTTGGCAATACCTGAACCGGTGAAGGCGCCGCCGATCCCGGCCAGCGAGAACACGATGGCGCACGGCCAGCGCACATTGCCGGCGCGCCAATGCGACAGCATGTTGACGAAGGCGCTGGCCGCCACGGCGACGGCGCTGGTGCTGATCGCGACATGCGGGGAGGCAACGCCCACCACATAGACCAGCAGCGGCACCGCGAGGATCGATCCGCCGCCGCCGACCACCGCCAGCACGAACCCGACCAGGCCGCCGGATAGCAGCGTGGCGACATCAGCGAATGGTATCGGCATCGGTCAGTCCGGTTCAGCCGTGCGCCGGCGCGGCGCTGCGATTCCACGGTGCCAGCGCCAGGATTCGCGCCATCATGCAGGTGCCGGACACGCCGGAAAATACCAGCCCGGCGCCGACAAACGCCGATAGTGCGTAGAATCCGGGATGCGCCAGCGCGCCGAGCACGGCGCCTGTCAGAACCAGCGTGCCGGCGACGATCTGCACCTGCCGCATCATCTCGATCGGCTGCTTCTTGTCCTCGACGATCGGCAGGCCAGCGCTTTTCCAGGCATCGATGCCGCCGTCCAGGATGAAGGCCTCGCAGTCGGTGGCCGCCTGCAGGCGTGCGGCATTGGCGGAAGTCCGGCCGCCCGACTTGCAATGGAAGATCACCGCCGGCGCATCCTTGCCGGGGTCGATGGTGCCGAGGCGCGACAATGGTTCATGGCGGGCTTGCGCGATGCGCGCCCTGGCGTGTTCGTCGGCCTCGCGGATATCGACCAGCACGGCGCCACGGCTGATCATCTGTCGGGCTTCATCGGGGGAGATGCGGGGAAGGGTCATGGGATTATCCTGTCAGCAGGTGAAGGGGATGTTCGGCAGAACAGGCGATGCAGTTCCGCCATCAATTGCTCGATGCGCGGATCGCTGATCCGGTACCAAAGGGTCTGGCCGTCGCGGCGGAACGTCACGATGTTCTCGTCGCGCATCCTGGCGAGGTGCTGGGACAGTGCCGACTGGCTGAGGCCGACCGCATCGACCAGCGCGCCGACCGTCATCTCGCCGGCTTCCACCAGTTTGCACAGGATCATCAACCGCCGTTCATTGCCCAGCGCCCGCAAGGTGTTGGCGACCTCGACGGCTTTGACGGCGAAATCGCTGATGTCCATTGCTGGGGCGGATGCCATGTTGTTCTCATTCATATTAGGTATTGCTTATTTAGTATATTCTAATATGTTCGTCAACAGCATTTCACAGCAGGAGTTTTGAGGCATGACCAGATCCAAAGAGGCCGCCCCTGTCATCAGGGCCTTCTTCGACCAGCCGACCAATACGGTCAGCTATCTGGTCAGCGATCCCGTCACCCGCCGCGCCGCGGTGATCGATCCCGTGCTGGATTATGACCACCGCGACGGCGGCGTCGATGTGCGCTCGGTGGAGGCGATACTGAAGGCGGCCACCGACGATGGCCTGATTATCGACTGGGCGCTCGAAACCCACGCTCATGCGGATCACCTCTCCGGCGCGCCCTATATCAAGGCCAAGACCGGCGCCAGGATCGGGATCGGCGAACATATCAAGGAAGTGCAGAAGATTTTCCGACCGGTGTTCAACGCGCAGGACCTGCGGACCGACGGCAGTGACTTCGACCATCTGTTTACCGACGGGGAGACGTTCAGGATTGGCGATCTGAGCGTTGAAGCGCTGTACACGCCGGGCCATACCCCGGCCGATCTATCCTACAGGATAGGGGATGCAGTGTTTGTCGGCGATACGCTGTTCATGCCGGACTACGGCACCGCGCGCGCCGATTTTCCGGGCGGCGATGCGCACCAGCTGTTTCGTTCGATCCGCAGGCTGCTGAAGCTGCCGCCGGAGACGCGATTATTCATGTGCCACGACTACATGGCGCCGGGGCGCGACAGCTATGCCTGGGAAACCACGGTGCGCGCGCAGCGCGACGGCAACGTGCATGTGAAGGATGGCGTCACCGAAGAAGATTTCGTGGCGATGCGGACGGCGCGCGATGCGACGCTGGCAGCGCCGGCGCTGCTGCTGCCCTCGATCCAGGTCAATATACGCGCCGGGCATTTTCCGAAGGCGCAACAGAATGGCGTTCACTATCTGATGTTGCCGGTTCACGCCCGGCCGGGCGCCGAGGCGGGCATCTCATAGGCGCCGGACTTTTCCCGCCGCGGCGCGGCCCGTTCAGACTACACCAGCATGAAATCGCTGGCCACCAGGGTGGGATGATGGGTCAGGACGGCGAACTGCACCGCGGCTGCGGCGCCGGTGCCGTCGGCGTCGTAGGACAACGCGCCGGTGGCTGAATTATACAGGATGTGGTCGGTGGCGAGATGGGCGGTACCGTTGCCGCTGGCGTAGAAATTGTTGGCCGTCAGCGCCGCGCCCAGCGCCACCGGCGTCAGCGTGGAAAAGATCGTATGATCGAGCGCGATGTGGTCGCCCTCGGCGTGGCTGAAGTCGACGATCGTGGAGACGTTCGTCGTCTTGTTGAGCGCGGTGTTGAACACGAACTGGTCGGCACCGGCACCACCGGTCAGCGTGTCGTTGCCGCCGAGCCCGAACAGCACGTCATTGCCGGTGGTGCCGGTCAGAACGTTGTTGCCGCTGTTGCCGACCACCAGGGCAATGGCACCCGCGGAGTTGTTGGCCTCGTTGCTCTCCACCACCACGTTTTTGCTGTCGGCCGTGACGCTGAAATAATAGGTCGCAGGCGCCGAGTTGGTGGCAAAGTTGAGCGTGCCCGCTTCGGTATCGGAGCCGCCCGCCGACAGCGCCCCGGCGGCGATGGTGCCGATCAGCGTGCCGGCGCCCGACGCGGTCGAGGCGACGTAGATGCCGGTGGTCGATGCGGTGGCTACGCCGGCGCCGGTATCGCCGACATGGTAGCTGAAATGCGTGCCGCTGAACGACAGGCCGCTGACCACCAGGTCCGCCTTGGCGGGGGCAGGGGGCGGCACCGGCGTGGTCGAGCCGGTCGATCCGCGGTCCCAGCCAAGCACGTCGAGCTCGCGCAGGTCGGACGATGAAACGGTGTCGACAACGCCCGAGGCGCTGAACGCATTGAAGGCGTCGTTGCCGGCGCTCGATGCCCAGTCGCTGTAATCGCCGTTGCCATTGGTGTTGAAGCTGTCGAGATTGGTGGCGCCGGCGTTGATCGAGAAATAGCCCGGCGTGGTGCCCGCGAAATCACGCACGCCCGAGGCGGCGTAGTGAAACAGGTCGAGCGGATAATAGCCGTTGGCGATGCCGCCGATGGTGCCGCCGACCAACAGCGAGCGTCCCATCACTTCGGAGATCTCGTGGGCGACGACTCCGAAGAAGTCATACTGGCCGGCGGTCACGCCATTGCTGTTGTCGTAATCGAACCAATTGCCGGCGGCGAAACCGACATAGCCGTCGACGCTGGTGCTGGCGCCGAGCAGGCCGGTGGCCTTGGCTTCGGCGCGCGATTCCCAGAACGTACCGCTCACCGGACTGGCGATCGGCAGCGACGCCACCGCGGTCGCGTCGTCGGCGGTCTTGGCGTCGGCGGTGAGCGCGGCCTTGACCTGGGCATAGCTGTAGCTGTTGAGATATGTCAGGCTCTCGCCCAGCGCGCCGGCGCCGAGCGTATAGCCACCGACCTCGCCATAGCCGACATTGATATTGATGGTGACGTGGTCGGTGAACTGGCTCTGGAAATATTGCACGGCGGCGGCCACCCCGGCCTTGAAGCCGGCGGGGGCGCTGCCGACGCTGGCGTCGTAGCTGACATTGATGACAAAGGGCGAGGCCGTCGCGGCGGTGGCGGCACTGCTCGCAGTACCCGCGCTGCCGCCGCTGCCGGCGGTCGAACTCGACGTGCTGTTGCTGAGCGCCGACACGATGTCGCCATCGCCATCGATCAGCACGCCCAGCGATCCATCGCCACTGTCGGTCGGAGAGAAGTCGATCCCGATCGGTGCGTCCGGAGCGGTCACCGCGGTCGGGATATATTCCGCTGTGGGGGCCGCTGGTGTGGCTGCCTCCTGCACCAAGGCGGGCGGCCCGGCAAGCGCGGCCGGTACGCTGTCCATCACCGGCGCTGTGTCGAGCGATGCAAGCGTTGCGAACGGGGTGGTCGTCTCGGTCGCGTTGGTTGCCGTCGCGGCCGGCGTCGCCACGGCTGACGGGCTGTGTTCCGTCGGGGCGTCTGTCACCGATAAGTGGCTTGCCGGGTGCACGGTCTGTATAGGCATCGCATCGGCATGGGCGCCCGCATGCGCGGTGGTGTCATGCGCGCCACTGCCGCTGCCGACGCTGGCGTCGGAGACGTGGAGCAGTTCGCCAACGGATGGCGCATGTGCCGGATCCAGGCCGAATGACGATTCATGCGACGCGGCATGTGCCTCTTGGCCGGTGGTCAGCGCGTCGCTGGCGGGGGCCGCATCCATGAGGGTGGAAAAATCGAAGGAGTCCAGCCCAAGGCCCGTGTCGGTGAACAACGACCGCACGTCCATGCTTTGCAGCAGCGAAGCCGTCATATCGCGTGAATCGAGGGGAGCCGACATGGATGATCCTGATGTTTCCGATCGTGTCGCATCAGAAATCCGCTGATCGTCTCTCGATCGGTGGATGGCGTGACGCCGCGATCGAGATCAAGGTAGGATCAGCGAATTAAATAAATGGAACCGCAATAGGCGGATTTTTAGCGGAGTTGCGGTCCGTTATGGTTGTCCAGGTATCAGGGTGTGTGACGCCCGAAAAAATCGTGGCGTAGCAAGCGTGCAAGCCCTGCTGCCATTCGGATCGTGGCGATCGACCGACCTGGTCTTGCAGCCGCACAAGCGCGACGATATGCGGGAATTCCGTCGAGATAGACCCCGCATGTCGCCGCGCTCATGACAGCGACAGCGGGACCGATTCACGTCACCTTGCGCTGGTGCGGCAAAGCCAGTGACGACGGCGGTTCGCCGGCCACCGGCACGTCCCAGATGTCCTCGGCATATTCGCGGATCGTGCGATCCGACGAGAACCACGCCATCCGGGCGACATTGAGGATGCTGGCGCGGCTCCAGGCCGAGCCGGCGCGCCAGCGCGCGTCGATGCCGCGCTGCGCGTCGTAATAGGAATCGAAATCGGCCGACACCACGTAATGATCAAGGTGGCGCAGTGCGTGGCCGACCGAGACGAAGCGGCCGGGATCGTCAGGCGAGAAATCACCGCGCTCGATCGCGGTAATGGCGCGGCCGAGATTTGGCGACCTGGTAATGACGTCATGGGCGTCGAGGCCGGCGGCGCGGCGCGCCACCACTTCGGCGGCATCCATGCCGAATATCGCGATGTTCTCCGGGCCGACATTGTCACGGATCTCGATATTGGCGCCGTCCAGCGTGCCGATGGTCAGCGCGCCGTTCAGCGACAGCTTCATGTTGCCGGTGCCGGAGGCTTCCATGCCGGCGGTGGAAATCTGCTCGGACAGGTCGGCGGCCGGGATGATGATCTCGGCCAGACTGACATTGTAGTCCGGCAGGAACGCGACCTTCAGCTTGTTGCCGATCGTGGTGTCGTTGTTGATCACCTCGGCGACGTCATTGATCAGCTTGATGATCAGCTTGGCATAGCGATAGCTGGCTGCCGCCTTGCCGGCGAAAATCTTGACGCGCGGCACCCAGTCCTTGTCGGGCTCGTCCTTGATGGCCTGGTACAGTGCCACGGTCTCCAGCAAGTTGAGCAGTTGCCGCTTGTATTCGTGGATGCGCTTGATCTGGACATCGAATAGCGCCGAAGGGTCGATCTGGATGCCGAGCTTCTCGCCGATTACTCGCGCCAGCGCGATCTTGTTGTGATGCTTGACCTTGTTGAACTGCTGCTGGAACGACGCGTCGCCGGCAAAGCCCTCGAGCCGCGTCAGCCGGGTTGGGTCGTCGAGCACCGCCTCGCCGCAGGTGGCGCGCAGCAGGTTGGTGAGTTTCGGGTTGGCCAGCATCAGCCAGCGGCGGAAGGTGATGCCGTTGGTCTTGTTGGTGATGCGGCCGGGATAGAGCTGGTTGAGATCGTGAAACACGGTCTCCTTCATCAGCTCCGAATGCATCGCCGAGACGCCATTGATGCGGTGCGAGCCGATGAAAGCGAGGTTGCCCATGCGGACGCGGCGGCCGGCGCCCTCGTCGATGATAGAGACCGAGGCGCGGTACACGGTGTCGTCGGGCCGGGTAGCGTCGGCGCGGTCGAGATGCGCTTCGTTGATGCGATAGATGATCTCGAGATGGCGCGGCAGCAGCCGCTGGAACAGCTCGACCGGCCAGGTCTCGAGCGCTTCCGGCAGCAGCGTGTGGTTGGTGTAGGACAACGTCGCATTGGTGATCTGCCAGGCGGCGTCCCAGCGCATGTTGTGCTGGTCGACCAGGATCCGCATCAGCTCGGCGATCGCCAGGCTGGGATGGGTATCGTTCATCTGCACCGCGGCCTTGGTGGCGAGCCCGCGCAGATTGCCGTCGGACTCCAGATGCCGCTTCACCAGATCCTGCAAGGAGGCGGAGACAAAGAAATATTCCTGGCGGAGCCGCAATTCGCGGCCCGCGGCGCTCTCGTCATTGGGGTAGAGGAATTTGCAGATCGCTTCGGCGCGGGCCTGCTCGGCGCTGGCGCCGAGATAGTCGCCGGTGTTGAAGACGTCGAGCTTGAGCGGATCCGGCGCCCGTGCCGACCACAGCCGCAGCGCGTTCACATGCTGGCCGCGCCAGCCGACGATCGGCGTGTCATAGGCGACCGCTTCCACGGTCTCGCCGGGATGCCAGATCACCTGTTTGCGGCCGCGCGCGTCCTCGATTGTCTCGATGCTGCCGCCAAAATGGATGTGATACATCACTTCCGGCCGCTGCAGCTCCCACGGATTGCCGAAGCCCAGCCATTCGTCGGGATATTCCTGCTGCCAGCCATGCGAGATGATCTGCCGGAACAGGCCAAAATCATAGCGGATGCCATAGCCGAAGGCGGGAATAGCCAGCGTCGCCATGCTCTCCATGAAGCAGGCGGCGAGACGGCCGAGGCCGCCATTGCCCAGCGCCGCGTCAGGTTCACATTTTCTGAGATCGTCGAGGCCGACGCCGAGATCACCGAGCGCCGCTTCGAACAGGGCGAGCAGGCCCATATTGTTGAGCGCGTCCGTGAACAGCCGGCCGATCAGGAATTCCAGGCTGAGATAATAAACGCGCTTGCGGCCTGCGTCGTAGCTTTCCTTCTCGGTGACCAGCCAGCGATGCATGATGCGGTCGCGCAGCGTCAGCGCGGTGGCTGTGTACCAGTCGTGCTTGGTGGCGATCGCCGCGTCCTTGCCGATGGTCAGCGTCAACTTGGTGAGGATGGCGCTCTTGATTTCTTCAAGCGCCGGCTCGTCGAGCGGCGGATTATGCGGCTGGAATTTCGCTGGTATCGATTGCTCTGACAAACCTGAAATCCTGATCTGTGTCCCGATGGCAAAAGCATACGCGCATTCGACGGTCTCCGGAACCCGGCGCATTGGCGAGCTTTTGCTATGGTTATGCCTTTGATTTGGGCAGACGTGTAGGCTGCATATTGTCCCGGCATGCGGGTGCAGGCCTCGCACCATCGAATTGGGATGTATCTAGGAACAAATTAAGAACACTTTAGCAAGTGCTTGATATATCATCGTGATTCGCGGACGCGCGTTACAATATCTAGCTCTCTTGAAGCCTGCGAGGACTACATGTCCACCATTGCCTTTGATCAGTTCGCGCTCACCCGGATCGCGGATTTCGCCCGTTCGCTGTCGCGGCTGCACCAGGCGGCGCGGCGACATCATATTGACGACGACGAGATCGACCGCGAATTCAACGCGGTCTGTCTGTCGGTATGGGGCTACACCACCGACGATTTCAGCGACGAGTTGTTTGAGCTCGCCGACCACGCTTGGCTGGATTCACTGGACGAGGCCCATGCCCGGATTTTTGCGGCCGAGCAGGGGTACGACCTGATCGACGATCACGGCATGCTGACCGACTGGTGGGGCTATTGCTGGATGATCCTGGCCGAGAAGCGCGGGTTGCTGACGCCGGAGAACCGCGCCGCGGCGCGCGCCGAAATCGAGGACAAGTACATGGCGGCACCGAACGTGATCGGCGTCATTGTCGGGCGCTGATCAGTCGATTGCTGCGCGCTTGGCACGGGGCGCTGTTTTCGGCACCGCGGTGATAGCGGACGCGGGGTCGCGCACCCCCTCCGGCATCGGTGCTTCCTCGACGATCATCTCGGCCGAGACCGGGGCCACTTTCATCTCGCCGAGCCGCGCGCGCACATCCGAGGTCAGGCCGGGATAGGACGATACCGGGGTGAACTCGGCGGTCTGGGTATTGCCGTTGCGGACGCCGGAATAGGCGACGAGGCCATTGGTGGTGGCGATCACGTCGCCGGGGCGCAGCGACGAATCCAGCGTGAGATCGACCGGTGCGAGGCCGGCGGGATCGCGGCCATTGCAGGTGCAGTCGGCCCGCAGCGCCTTGCGATAGGCAAAGGCGTTTTCAGAGTCGGGGTAACGCTCGCCGGTGCTCGACGCGGCACTGTCGATGTTGCTGCCAAAGAACACCTTGGCGTTGCCGGCCGGGCAGAACGCCTGGCACATCTGCGCCGGGCTGACGCCGCGGCCCAGCGGAAAATACTTGCCGTCGCAGCTCCGCACGCAGAATGCGGGACCGGAGCCGCCGGCGCTCTGCACCGGGCGCGGCGGGGGGGCGGCGGTGTTGAGGCCGAACGGATCGGCGAAGAAATTGGCCTCCGGCACCGCGCCCTTGCGCGGTTGCTGCTTCTGCGCCGGACCGCCGCCGAACAAGAAATCGAATAAGCCCTCGGCCGATGCGTCGTGCGGGGCCAGCAGCGGAGCCGCGAATGCGATCGCGGCAAGCAGCGTCAGCAGGCGGCCGGTCCGTGAAATCTTCCGAGTTTGACGCAACGCCTGCCCCACAACCGTACCGACCGGGCGGACGTCGCCCAGTACCGTTTCACTTTAGAGGCGGTATGGTAAACGAGGCGTAAGCGCGGGGCTGGCTAGTGAAAAAATACCCAGCTCAGAACCGCGAATACCGGCAGCAGCACGGCGCCTGACCACAGCATGTAGCCGAAGAAGCTCGGCATCCGAACGCCGGCGTCGCGGGCAATGGCATAGACCATGAAGTTAGGCGCGTTGCCGATATAGGTTAAGGCGCCCATGAACACGGCTCCTGCCGAAAGCGCCGCCAGCGTCGCCGCGCCCGAGCTCATCAGCATCTTGGCATTACCGCCGGCCAGTTCGAAGAACACCAGATAGGTCGGTGCGTTGTCGAGAAACGCCGACAATCCGCCGGTCAGCCAGAAATAGGCCGCGATGTTGGGCGTGCCGTCCCCATGGCTGACCAGCGCCACCAGCGGCGCAAACGCGCCGTTCGCGCCGGCCTGCAGAATCGCCATCACCGGGGCGATGCAGATGAAAATGCCGGCGAACAGGATCGCCACCTCCTTGATCGGTCCCCAGGCGAACTGGTTGGCGGCCCGGTGTCCGGCCCTGGTGAGCCATAGTGACGCAAAGGTCACGAGCACGAAAATCAGGTCACGCAGCAGGTCCTGCAGTTCCAGCGTGGTGTGCAGCACGGTGATCGAAACGCCCGGCTTCCAGCTCGCGCTCATCAGGATCGCGGCGATGATGACGACGAGCAAAAGCAGGTTGATCTTGCCGTGCAGCCGCAGCGGCGAATCCGGAGTCGGATCGCTCTTTCCGGGAAAGTTGCCCTCGCGGTGGTGCAGGGTGACGTCGATCACCATGAAGACGGCGAGCACGATCCCGATGGCGAGCAGCGTTGGCGCCAGCAGATGCCGGGTGGTCCAGAAGAAGTCGACGCCCTTCAGGAAGCCCAGGAACAGCGGCGGATCGCCGAGCGGCGACAGCGAACCGCCGATGTTGGACACCAGAAAGATGAAGAAGATCACGACATGGACATTGACGTCGCGGCCGTCATTGGCGCGGATCAGCGGCCGGATCAGGATCATCGAGGCGCCGGTGGTGCCGACCACGCTAGCGAGCAGGGCGCCGAAGCCAAGCAGCGCGGTGTTGGTGAAGGCGCTGTCGTGCAAATTGCCCTCGAGATAGATGCCGCCGGCCACCGTGAACAGCGCCAGCAGCAGCAGGATGAAGGGCAGATATTCCAGCAGCACGGTGTGGGACAGCGTGGCGGCCACCGTGGCCGAATCGACAAACACGAACAGCGGCACCACCACAAGTGCGGCGAACACCGCGGCGAATTTGCCGTAATGATGCTCCCATAGATGCGGATACAGCACCGGGCCGGTGGCGATCGAGAGCAGAATGCCGGCGAAGGGCATCGCCCAGAACCAGCTCAGGATGGCGCCGTCGAGATGCGCGACGGCGTTCATGATTTGAGGAATTCGGAGGCCTTGTACAGCGAGCGGAACGCCACGCCGGCCTTTTCAAAATTCTCCGCGGCGCCTTCGTCGCGGTCGACCATGGTATAGACCAGCACGACGTCGCCACCGGCTTCGCGTACGGCTTCCAGCGCCCTGATGGCGGAGCCACCGGTGGTCGTGACGTCCTCGACGATGACGATCCGTTTGCCCCGCAGCGTTTCACCCGCGGCAAGGCCTTCGACGGCGAGGCGGGCGCCGTGCTCTTTCGGCTTCTTGCGGACGAAGAAGGCGGCGATCGGGTGGTTCTTTAACCAGGACAGCTGTGCGATCGCGCCGGCCAGCGGCACAGCGCCCATCTCCAGCCCGCCGACATAATCGAGCCGGTCGTCACGCAAGGCGTCGTAGGTCAATTCGGCCAGCAGAGCCGCGCCCTCAGGGTGGCACATGGTCGGCTTCAAATTGAAGTAGAAGTGGCTCTTGCGGCCCGAGGCCAGCGTGATCTCGCCATAGCCGAACGAACGGGCGTGAATGATGTCGAACAAGCGGGCACGGGAGGCTAATTTGGACAAGACGGGCTCTTTCGCTGAAGTCGGCGACAGTCTACCGGCCACGGCGGGAACATTCCAGCGCCCGCGACGGCCAGTCAACAAACAACCGGTCTCACGACAGCCCGATTCCGCTCAATCCGGCGATCGCGCCGGCAGCGAGGAGCCATAGCGGGTGAAGTCTGGTGGTAACCGACAACGTCGCGCAGACGGCGGTGATCGCCACCAGCGTCCATTCATGGTCGGAGGATTCGGTGATCAGCGCGGCACTGGCCGCTACCAGGCCGACGGTCATCGGCACCAGCCCCTGCTGCACGATGCGCCGCCACGGCCGGTCCTTGAAGCGCTTCCAGTAATGCAGCACCACGCCGGTCAGAATGGACGATGGCCCGAATTTGGCGAGCGTGGTGACGATCACCCCCGGCCAGCCGGCGACGCGCCAGCCGATCAGCGTCACCACCATCATGTTCGGCCCGGGGGCGGCCTGCGCCAGCGCGTACATCGCGCTGAAATCCCGGGCGGACATCCAGTGCTGGACGTCGACCACCTGGCGCTGCATTTCCGGCAGGATGGTGTTGCCGCCGCCAAAGGCGAGCAGCGACAATTCGGCGAAGATCGCGGCCAGCGCCAGCAGCACCGCCGTCATTTCGAGAGCTTCCAGGTGACCAGCATGCTGAGTGAGGCCAGCACGACCATGGTCGGCAGCAGCGGCAGCCGCAGGATGGCGATGGCGACGAAGCACAGTACGGCAATGAGGATGGCGATCGGTCTGGTGCGCAGCGGCCACGCGATCTTGACGGCCATCGCCACCAGCAGGCCGGCGGCGGCGGCGGCCAGTCCGGCGAACAAATGCCCGACTCTGGGGTCGTCCTTGAAGCGGTCATAGACGACACCGAGCCCGATGACGATCGCGGAGGGCGCTGCGATCAGCCCGGTCAGCGACGCCACTGCGCCGGCCAGTCCGCGAAAATGCAGGCCGATCGCCACCGACAGGTTGATGATGTTGCCGCCCGGCAGGAACTGGCACAGCCCGAGTAATTCGGTGAACTCCGCGGGCGCCAGCCAGCGCCGCTTCTCGACGATCATCCGCCGCGCCATCGGCAGCACGCCGCCGAAACCGGTCAGGCCGAGGCCGAGAAATCCTATGAACAACCCGCCGATACTGGGCGGCTCGGTTAGCGCGGCCTCGGTCGGGGCAACGATTGTGGTATCCATCAGAATCTCCGCGGTCGGGCGGTGCCTGGCTGCCGATGCGGTCGACCTACGCCGCCGCAGTCTGTATGTCCACTCACACCTCACCGCGTCGCATCCCCCGAAAGGTCCGCCATGACGATCGAACTGCACAGCTGGAATACGCCGAACGGTCGCAAGATCTCGGTCGCGCTGGAGGAGATGGGGCTGCCTTACAAGGTCGTTCCGGTGCATATCGGCAAGGGTGAGCAGATGAAGCCGGAATTTCTGGCGATCAGCCCGAACAACAAGATCCCGGCGATTGTCGATCCCGATGGCCCGGACGGCAGGCCGGTCAGCGTGTTCGAATCCGGCGCCATCCTGCTTTATCTTGGCGAGAAGACCGGCCAGTTCCTGCCGACATCGCTGGCGGACAGGATTCCGGTGCTGGAATGGTTGATGTGGCAGATGGGAGGTTTTGGTCCGATGCCCGGCCAGGTACAACACTTCATCGCGCTGGAAAACGAAGCTGACCGAGCTTACGGGCTGAAGCGCTATTCCGAAGAGACCCGGCGGCTGTACGGCGTGCTGGACCGGCGTCTGGCGACCCATGAATTCGTCGCCGGCGAATTGTCGGTGGCGGATTTCGCGATCCTCGGCTGGGCTTGGCGCCACGAGCGCCACAAGGTAGCGCTGGCGGATTTTCCCCATGTGGCGCGCTGGTACGCAATGCTGATGGCACGGCCGGCGGTGCAACGCGGGTTCGACGTGAAGCTGGATTAAGATCAGTCTATACGCGATCCCGTATAAATCCGTTATATACGGTATCGCGTATATTTGCTCTTTATACGCGATAGTATCGGATGACGCCGCTCTACGACGTTCTTTCGGCCCAGCCCAGCCTCGATGCCAGACAGGTGCAGCGAAACAACTTCAAGCTGGCGATGGCGATCGGCAAGAACCGTCACTACCGAATGGACGAGATCGTGCCCCGGCATTTTGCCCAGACCAGCCGCGCTGGCAAAGGTCGGCGCACCACTGCTGGCAACGATCTTCGAGGACCTTGCCGCCCATGCGGAACGATGGACGCAGGACGTCGTCGCTGAGCTGCCGCCGGAATTTCCCGAGCAAATGGTCAGGTCCGTCGCCGACGGCATCGCACAGCGCGTCCGCATGATCGATCAGATGTTGTCGCTTCCGGGCGGTGCCACCGCGATCCGGTGAGCGACAACGATCAACCCCGCCTGGTCTCCAGCGCCATCCGCACCGCGAGGCCTGCCAGCACCGTGCCCATCAGCCAGCGCTGAACTTTAAGCCAGGTCGGGCGCTGGCCGAGAAACAGCGCGATCGAACCGGCGCCGAGCGCAATCAAGGCATTGACGCCGACGCTGATGACGATCTGCACCGAGCCCAGCGCCAGCGATTGCGTCAGTACGGAGCCCGCGGCAGGATCAATGAACTGAGGCAGCAGCGCCAGATACAGCATCGCAATCTTCGGATTGAGCAGGTTAGTGACAAAGCCCATCGCGAACAATTTGCGCGGGCCGTCGACGGCGAGCTTTTTCACCTGAAATGGCGAGCGCCCGTTGGGCTTCAAGGCCTGCCAAGCCAGCCACAACAGATAGGCGGCGCCGCCGAGCCGCAGCGCGTCGTAGGCATAGGGCACCGTGAACAAAAGGGCGGTAATGCCGAACGCCGCGCACAGCATGTAGAAAACGAAGCCGAGGGCCACGCCGCCGAGCGACACCATCCCTGCCGCCGGTCCCTGCGTGATCGACCGCGAGATCAGATAAATCATGTTCGGCCCCGGCGTCAGCACCATGCCGAGCGAGACGAGCGCGAAAGCGAGCAAGGATGTGAGGTGCGGCATCTCAGTGCGCCTCTTCCCAGTTGTTCGCCGCCCTGGCATCGACCTGCAGCGGCACGTGCAGCAGCACGGCAGGGAACGGCGCGTCTTGCATCACCTGCTGGACCACCGGCAGCGTCGCCGCCACCTCGTCGTCGGGAACTTCGAAAATCAGTTCGTCATGCACCTGCAGCAACATCTGCGCCGATAGCTTCTTCTCCGCCAAGGCTTCTTCCATCCGCACCATGGCGCGGCGGATGATGTCGGCAGCCGTGCCCTGCAGTCGCGCATTGATGGCGGCGCGTTCGTTGAAGGCGCGGATCGAGGCGTTCGACGCCTTGATGTCCGGATAGTGGCATTTCCTGCCGAACAGCGTTTCCACATAGCCGTGGGCGCGGCAAAAATCCCGCGTCGCATCCATATAGGCGCGGATGCCGGGGAAGCGCTCGAAATATTTCTTGATGTAGGCGCCAGCTTCTTCGCGCGGGATGCTGAGTTGGTTGGCGAGGCCGAACGCCGAGATGCCGTAGATGATGCCGAAATTGATCGCCTTGGCGCGGCGGCGGATGTCGGCCGGCATGTCCTTGACCGGCACGCCGAACATTTCCGACGCGGTCATCGCGTGAATATCGATACCTTCCTGGAACGCGGTGCGCAGGGCAGGGACGTCGGCGACTTCCGACAGCAGCCGCAGCTCGATCTGCGAATAGTCCGCCGAGACCAGCTTGTGGCCGGGCGCGGCGATGAAGGCGCGGCGGATCTTGCGCCCATCCTCGGTGCGCACTGGGATATTCTGCAGGTTAGGTTCGTTCGAGGATAGCCGCCCGGTGGTGGTCGCAGCCAGCGCGTAAGTGGTGTGGACACGCTTGGTCTGGGGATGCACGTAATTCGGCAGCGCGTCGGTATAGGTCGAGCGGAGCTTCGACACCTGCCGCCAGTCGAGGATTTTTCGCGGCAATTCGTGGCCCTGCTCGGCCAGTTCGTCGAGCACCTGCGCCGAGGTCGACCACGCGCCGGTCTTGGTCTTGCTGCCGCCCGGCAATCCCATCTTGCCGAACAGGATGTCGCCGAGCTGCTTCGGACTGCCGATATTGATCTCCTCGCCGGCGATCTCCCGGATCTCCGCTTCAATACGGGCCGCGGTCTGGGCAAAGTCCGCGGACAGTTTTGAAAGGACCTGGCGGTCGATCGAGATGCCGCGCCGTTCCATCCGTGCCAGCACCGGGATCAGCGGCCTTTCCAGCGTCTCGTAAACCGTCGTCATGTGTTCGGCCGCCAGCCGTGGCTTCAGCACCCGCCACAGCCGCAGCAGCACGTCGGAATCCTCAGCCGCGTACGCCGTGGCGCGGTCGATGCTGACCTGATCGAACGCAAGCTTGGCCTTGCCGGAGCCGATCACCTCGCCATAGCTCAGCATCTTGTGGCCGAGCCAGATCTCGGCCAGCGCGTCGAGGCCATGGGCGTTGCGCCCGGCATCGAGCGCATAGGACAGCAGCTGTACGTCGTCGGTGTTGCGGATGGTGACGCCGTGCTGCGCGAACAGCACCGCGGTGAACTTGATATTGAAGCCGACCTTCAACAGGCCGGTGGATTCCAGCAGGGGCTTCAGCGCGTCGAGCGCGTCCGACGCCCTGATCTGGTCGGGCTCCAGGCCCGAGGCGAACAGGCCGGCGGCGTCACCCGACTGCTTATGGTTCAGCGGAACGTAGCAGGCATCATCGGGCCCGAGTGCCAGCGCGATGCCGACGAGATCCGCCTGCATCGGGTCGATCGATGAGGCCTTGGCCTCGAACGCGACATGGCCGGTGTCGAGGATGCGCGCGATCCATTTGTTGAGATCGTCCAGCGTACGCACCGGCTGGTAGGCGTTACGATCCACCGGCAGTTTTCGCGCGGCGGTGGCGCGTGCGGCGGCCAATGCCACCGTCGTGAGTTGCTGTTTGGCGCCTTGGCCAGACGTGTGCGCGCTGAAAGTGCCACCCTTGAGGGCGTCCCCTCCCCCCTTGCGGGGGAGGGTTGGGGAGAGGGGGAGCCCCAAGGCACCGGCAGTTGCGTCCTGGGACCCCTCTCCCCCAAGGAGAGAGGGAGCGCCGCTGCCCGCATTCCAGTCGCTGCCATCGCGACGCTTGCCGGCGACGCCGCCTTCGGCTTCCACATCACCGGGATCGATCTGCGAATATTCCGCGACGCGCCGCGTCAGTGTTGAGAACTCCATCGCCTTCAGAAATGCGATCAGTTTGCGCGCATCGGGTTCGTGCACCGCGAGCTCGTCGAGCGGCACATCGAGCGCCACCTTGTCGTCGAGCAGCACCAGCTGCCGTGAGATGCGCGCCTTCTCGGCGTGCTCGATCAGCGATTCCCGCCGCTTCGGCTGCTTGATCTCGCCGGCCCGCGCCAGCAGCGTTTCGAGATCGCCATATTCATTGATCAACTGCGCCGCGGTCTTGATGCCGATGCCGGGCACGCCGGGCACGTTGTCGACGCTGTCGCCGGCCAGCGCCTGCACCTCGACCACCTTGTTCGGCGGCACGCCGAATTTCTCGATCACCTCGGCGATCCCGAGCCGTCTGTCCTTCATGGTGTCGTACATGGTGACGCAGTCGGTCAC